>JAIXTE010000082.1 GCA_027484315.1 Burkholderiales bacterium
CTCATCTGCGAGCTGTTGCCGGCTGTCACTGAACCTTTTGCTGCAAATACGGGGCGCAGTTTGGTCAGGCCTTCGATGGAGGAATCGGCACGGGGGCCTTCATCCAGACCAACAACGCGGCTAGCGGTCTTGATTTCACCAGTGGACAAATCGGGCGTGGCTTTCACAACGGTGAACGGTGTGATTTCATCCGCAAACTCGCCAGCCTGCTGGGCCGCGATTGCCTTTTTGTGGCTGTTCAAGGCGAATTCGTCTTGCGCGTCGCGGCTGATGCCCCACTGCTGCGCAACCTTTTCAGCGGTCATGCCCATGCCGTAGGCGATCCCCAGGTTTTCGTCTTTCTGGAAAACCGCGTTGTTAAAAGATGGCTTGTTGCCGCTCATCGGTACCATGCTCATGCTTTCGGCACCGGCAGCAATCATCACTTCCGCTTCGCCCATTGCGATTGCATTGGCTGCCATTGACACTGCCGTAATGCCGGATGCGCAGAAGCGGTTGATAGTGACGCCACCCACTGTGTTGGGCAGGCCTGCCAGCAACACAGCGATGCGGGCCATGTTCATGCCCTGCTCGCCTTCGGGGAATGCGCAACCTACGATTGCGTCGTTGATTGAGGCAGGGTCGAGCGTGGGCACCTGCGCCATTGCGCTGGCAATGGCATGCACCAGCAGGTCATCGGGGCGGGTGTCTTTGAACACGCCACGCGGGGCCTTGCCAATTGGGGTGCGCGTTGCTGCGACGATGTAAACATCTTTACAAGTTTGAGCCATGTTTGCTCTCCTTAGTTACGTACGGGCTTGCCGGTTTGCAGCATGCCCATGATTCGTTCTTGTGTCTTGGGGTTGTCGAGCAACTTCACGAAGTGCTTGCGTTCCAGGTTCAGGAACCACTCTTCATCCACCAGTGAGCCTGTTTCAATTTCACCACCACACACCACTTCGGCGATCACGCAGCCCAGGTGGAAGTCGTAAGCGGAAATGAAACCTCCGTCGCGCATATTGACCAGTTGGGCCTTGATGGTGGCCAAACCGGACTTGCCTGCAGCGGGAACACCCTTGATTTTGTGGGGTGGGCGATAGCCACCGTCAAACATGGCGCGGGCGCGTGAAATTGCGACATACAGCAACTCGTGGCTGTTGAAAACAATGGTGTCGGATTCCTTGATGAAACCCAGGTCGCGGCATTCCATGGCGGAGGTACCCACCTTGGCTGTTGCTGCAGTCATGAAGCCATCTTTCAGGAAGGCCAGTACGTCGGATGAGCCCGCTTTCTGTGCAGCCAAACCAGCGTTGACCGCGATTTCTTTCAAGCCACCGCCACCAGGAATCAGGCCAACGCCCACTTCCACCAGCCCCATGTAGCTTTCAAGATTGGCTACGCGTGCGGAGCAATGAATTGCGAATTCACAGCCACCACCCAAGGCCAAACCGGTTACGGCGGCCACGGTGGGAACTTGTGCATACTTCAGTGCAGCAGTGCCTTTCTGGAATTCAGCAACCATGGGTTCGATGGCCTTGCCACCGCCTTGCATGAATGCAGGCAACATGGCTTGCAGGTCTGCACCGGCAGAGAAAGGTTCATCCGGGCTCCACAGCACCAGGCCCTTGTAGCTTTTCTCGGCCAGGGCAATGGCTTCGTGTGTGCCAGTAATCACGTCGGGTCCAATGGCGTGCATCTTGGTCTTGATGGACAAGACCAATACGTCGTCATGACCGGGTGCAGTCCAAATGCGAACTGCGTCGTTTTCCTTGATCGTGGTGCCACCATTGTGGCCGGTCACGGTTGTTTCGCCCAACACTTTGGCGCGGAAAATCTGGCGCTGGTACACGGGCAAGTCTTTGCGCGGAACGAACGCATTGGCAGCAGGGCTGAATGCGCCGGCTGTGCTGTACACGCCGCCATTCTGTGCCACAGGGCCTTCAAACACCCAGGCGGGCAGCGGTGCACTGCACAGTGCTTCACCGGCATCAATGTCAGCCTTGACCCATTCTGCAACCTGCTTCCAGCCGGCGGCTTGCCAGGTTTCGAATGGACCTTCTGTCCAGCCGTATCCCCAGCGCAGCGAGAAGTCCACTTCGCGCGCGGTATCTGCGATTTCATTCAGGTGGAAGGCGATGTAATGGAATGCGTCGCGGAAAATTGACCACAGGAACTTGGCTTGTGGATGTTCGGATGCACGCAAGGCAGCCATGCGTTCAGCCACATTGCGGTTCTTCAGAATCTTCAACACGCCGTCATCGGCCTTGCCTTCTGAAGGAACATAGCTGCTGGTGTTCGCATCAAACACCATGATCTTCTTGCCTTCTTTCTTGAAAAAGCCTGCGCCGGTTTTCTGACCCAAGGCACCTTTTTCAACCAGTGCTTTCAACACGGCGGGTGTGGCGTAGCTGGCAGCAAACGGGTCGTTGGGCAGTGTGTTTTGCATGGTTGCAATCACGTGACCCATGGTGTCCAGACCAACAACGTCGGCGGTGCGGAATGTGGCGGACTTGGCACGGCCCAGCTTGGAACCAGTCAACTGGTCAACGATGTCGAAAGGAATGCCATATTTCTGTGCTTCAACCATGGTGGCCAGCATGCCGGCAACACCCACGCGGTTGGCCACGAAGTTGGGCGTGTCCTTGGCCGTGATGGTGCCTTTGCCCAGGGTTGTGGTCAGGAAGGTTTCCAGGTTGTCCAGAATGTCTTGGCGCGTGGTGCTCAATGGAATGAGTTCACACAGGTGCATGTAACGGGGGGGGTTGAAGAAGTGAACGCCACAGAAACGGCTTTTCAATTCTGCATCGAACCCTTCGCTCAGCTTGGCAATTGACAAGCCCGATGTATTGGTTGCAAAAATTGCATTGGCATTGATATGCGGAGCAACTTTTTTGTACAGGTCGTGTTTCCAGTCCATGCGTTCGGCAATCGCTTCAATCACCAGGTCGCAGCCCTGAAGCAATTCAAGGTGCTCTTCGTAGTTGGCGGCTTGCACGTATTGCGCAACGTCTTTCGCGCCAAACGGTGCGGGCTTCAGCTTGGTGAGGTTCAGAATGGCTTTGTCAACGATGCCATTTTTAGGGCCTTCCTTGGCGGGCAGGTCAAACAGCACCACGGGCACTTTGGCATTGGCACAGTGGGCTGCAATTTGTGCACCCATTACGCCTGCGCCAAGCACGGCGACTTTGCGAACGATGAAATTGGACACGCGTGTCTCCTTCGAGTTAATTGGTTTCAACACCCGCAGCCCTAAAGGGCCGCGGGGTACTACGGGACAGGTTTCTTGAATTAGAACAGGTCGGCTTCCATTTCCATCAGGCTGCTTGAACCAGCACGTGCCTTGCGAATCAGCATGGCAGTTTCAGGCAGCATTTTCTGGAAGTAGAAACGCGCGGTGTGAAGCTTGGCGGTGTAGAACTTGTCGCCACTGGATTGTTTTTCCAGTGCGATTTTCGCTGCTTTTGCGAAGAAGTAGCCGTAGAACAGGTGACCCACTACGCGCAGGTAGTCCACTGCTGCAGCGCCCACTTCATCGGGGTTCTGCATGGCCTTGCCGCCAATTTCCATAGTCAGCTTGCTGACCTTGTCGCCCAGGTCTGCCAAGGGTTCAATGAACTCCTTCATGGCCGGGTTGTTGGCTTCTGCTTCGCACAGTGCGCGTACCATCTTGCCAAACTTCATCAACTTGGCGCCACCGTCACCCAATACTTTACGACCCAGCAGGTCCAAAGACTGAATGGTGTTGGTGCCTTCGTAGATCATGTTAATACGGCTGTCGCGAACATACTGTTCCATGCCCCATTCTGCAATATAGCCATGGCCACCATACACCTGCATGCAATGCGATGTCGCTTCCCATGCGTTGTCAGTAATGAAAGCTTTCACGATTGGCGTAGCCAATGCAACCATCTCGGAAGCTTCTTTGCGAACAGCTTCATCGGGGTGACTCAGTTCCTTGTCCAGCTCCAGCGCGGTCCACATGCACAGTGCACGGCCACCTTCAGCGTATGCACGAGTGGTCAACAACATTTTACGTACATCGGGGTGAACGATGATTGGGTCGGCAGGCTTGTCTGCGGCCTTGGGACCAGTCAGGGAACGGCTCTGAATGCGGTCTTTCGCGTACACCACTGCATTCTGGTAAGCAATTTCTGTCAGGCCGAGAGACTGCATGCCCACGCCCAAACGCGCGGCGTTCATCATCACGAACATCGCTGCCAAACCACGGTGGGGTTGACCAATCAACCAGCCTGTTGCGCCGTCCAGGTTCATCTGGCAGGTTGCATTGCCGTGAATGCCCATCTTGTGTTCAATCGCGCCACAGAAAATCGGGTTGCGCGCACCCAATGAGCCGTCCGCATTGGGAACAAACTTGGGGACCAGGAACAATGAAATTCCCTTGGTACCTACGGGTGCGTCGGGCAGGCGGGCCAACACCAGGTGAATGATGTTCTCGGCCATGTCGTGTTCACCAGAGCTGATGAAAATCTTCGCGCCGGTGATCTTGTAGCTGCCATCTGCCTGTGGCTCGGCTTTGCTGCGCAACATGCCCAGGTCAGTACCGCAATGGGGTTCGGTCAGGCACATGGTGCCAGTCCATTCGCCGCTGGTCAGCTTGGGCAGATAGGTGTCCTTCTGTTCCTGGCTGCCGTGGGCATGCAGGCAGTCGTACGCGCCGTGTGTCAAACCTGGGTACATGGTCCAGGCCTGGTTGGCGCTGTTCATCATTTCATAGAAGGCCTGATTTACGGTCATGGGCAAGCCCTGGCCACCGTAGGTTGGGTCGCAGCTCAGGGAGGCCCAACCGGCTTCCACAAACTGCTGATAGGCTTCTTTGAAACCTGTTGGCGTTTTCAGGGAATGGTCGGCCTTGTTCAGGGTACAACCTTCTGAATCGCCTACAGCGTTCAGGGGTTGCAGCACTTCAGCACAAAACTTGCCGCCTTCTTCCATGATCTGGTTCATGGTGTCAGCGTCAATTTCTTCATAAGCTGGAATGGCTTTGAATGTGGATTCAGCGTTCAACATTTCGTGCAATACGAACTGCATGTCGCGGATTGGGGGCGTGTATTGGCTCATGGTAAGTCTCCTGGTACTACTGGCTCAGAGTTTCTGACTGGGTTTGCTGATAATGCTGAATCATGCGGTTAAAGCCAGCACTGGCGCGCTTCACAGACAAGGTATCGCCCATCAGGCGACCTTGTTGATGGGCGGCCAGAATCAAACCCACCATCTCGAAAACGAGCTGGTCCGCATGGGCTTGGTTGGCTGGTAAATGGTTTTCTTCAATGGCTTGTGTGGTGGCGCGGTGCATTTCCTTTTGCCAGTCCCGGTGCATTTTCACCAGCACGTCCCGAACAGCGCCTGGCCTGTCGTCGTATTCTGTAGCGCCCGAGATGTAGATGCAACCGCTGTCGATTTCCTTGCCAACACGATCAAGCCAACGCATGAAAATTGCGCGTAACCGGGGCAATCCACGGGGTTCTTTCAAACAAGGGAACAAGACGGCGTTGATGAACTGTGTTTCATATTCTTGCAACACGGCAATCTGGAGCTCTTCACGCGAGCCGAAATGGGCAAACACACCACTTTTGCTCATGGCCATTTTTTCTGCGATAGACCCAATGGTCAACCCTTCGAGCCCTTGCGTGGACGCGATTTCTAGCGCCGCCTCAACAATGGCGGCTCGGGTTTGTTCACCTTTGCGCATATAAAATAGACCGAACGTTCGTTTTTTTATGAGTGTACGCTATTTCCGTAAAGATTTGGGAATGGGTCTGGTTAGAGAAATTATTCTAGGGTCATTCAGTTCAATACCTGGCCACGCCACTGACCGAACAAACAAACATGTTCAAAATATTTGAACATTCAATGCAAATTTGACCAGTCGATTTAAGCTCTCCTCCCTCGCATCATTCACCCATCGATTCAATGAATCGCAACCACACTACGGAGAATTGAAATGACTTCTACAAGCAAAATCGCAAACGGCTCCAGAACACTCGACACCGCGTTCACCAACACAAGCGGCACCGTGGCATTGATTGGAAGAGTGTTGTTGGCTGCCATGTTCGTCCTGGCCGGGATCGACAAGATAACGGGCTTTGAGGGCACCGCCGGCTACATTGCCTCTGTGGGACTTCCCTTTGCCGAACTGCTCACCGTTGTGACGATTGCAGTTGAAATTGGTGCAGGCCTGGCCTTGATTGTCGGTTTTCAGGCCCGAATTGCCGCCTTGCTGTTGGCTGGTTTCACCTTGGCAGCATCAGTGCTGTTTCACAACTTTTGGACCATGCCTGCAGAACAGGCTTACGTTCAACAACTCATGTTCATGAAAAACCTGAGCGTGGCGGGTGGCCTGCTGATGATTGTGGCTTTGGGTGGTGGTGCGTTGGGAATCAGCAAAGGCAAATAAAAGTCATCACCGGTATTCACACCACGGGAAACACGAACTCACCGGCTTGGGGCACCACGGCAAACCCACCGGTGAATTCGCCAAATGAAGGCAGAATCAGCTGATCTGATTTGAGGTAGAAGCAAGGCAAACGCGCACGGCTTCTGCCTTTGCCATTGAGCACCACCACAGGGTGCTCGTGGCCCGCCAAGGCAAGCGCACCGGGTACCGATTGCGGGTGATGGCACAAGGCGAAACCACCCAGCATGAACGGTTCTTCAACCACCTGAATGTTCATATTGACAGGCGGATCGCCCGCCTTGCTGTCGTGGTTGCCACGAATCAATATCATTTCAATACCAGCATGCTGCATCCGCCAGTTCAGCAACTTGCCGAGCAGGTCTGAATTGTGGGCCGCTTTGGCATGCAGCAAATCACCCAGAAAATAGATCGACGCCGGCTGAAACTCGGCAATGGCAGCTGACAAACGGTCCAGGTTTTCCTGTGTGGTCCCTGCAGGAACGGGCACACCCAGGCTGCGAAAGGTAGCCGCTTTTCCCAAATGCACATCAGCCACAAACAGGGCGCGGTGAAGCGGCGCGAAAATCACCTTGTGACAGGACAGGTTCAACGCGCTATGCGTTGTTTGAATGGCGTGGACGGGAGAGTTTTCAGACAACAAAATCACGGGGAGAATGCACCAACATCAAGGGAAAGGCAGAGTAAGCCAACATGGCAGGCAGTGCAACTGCCATGCAGGACACCGGTCAATGAATGATGTCAATCAGACAGGAAACTGGTATTGCGGTTGATCCACACACCGTTCAACTGGCGATCCGCGTTGTCGATTGTGTCGATGGCCGCGTTAACTAGGGTTTGATATTCCTGCCTTAAATATTTCACGTTATTGCTCATTGCTTGCGCATTGTGAGCGATGATTGCAGCAATTTCCTGGCCCGACGAAGGCATGACACGTTGTGCACGTGGGAGCTGGAACTGCTCGCGAAACAATGCACTGTCCTCACTACATTCTGCCATCTGCTCTTGCACGCTTTCTCCTTCGACCAGGTAACTTGCCAATTCATTCTGTGCACTCTGCAATTGCCTACCTAATGCGCTTGACGCTCCCTGCACCGAAAAAGCCTGGGCCACCAAATTCTGCGCACGCGCGCGCTGGTTCTGAACAAACTCATTCGCTGTTGTTAGAGTTTGAGTAACACGGTTCAGGGTCTCAGCTGCCAGACTGATTTGGACCTCGTTATTGATTCGATTTGACGTGGGTGCATTGTTAAACCATCCCATGATGAGCCTCCGGAAATTGAATTGGAAAAACCTCCGTAACCCAATAACTGGGCGAGTTCCCAAAAACAGGAGTCTGGCACTCAGGCCTGCGCAGCCTTTTCCAGTTCTGCCACCATGCGAGCCACTCGGTCGCTCAATTTTTCTGTGCTGACCACTTCGCGCAGCCGCTCAATCAACAAGGGAAAAGCAAAGGGCGTGGGCCGTTGAATTGGTTTGAACACCAGGGTCTTGGTTTGAATGGACAACAGAGCCTGCTCCATGCGTTTCAATTCCAGTTCCTGCTCCAGCGCTTCACGCTGGGCTTGCCCCAACAGCAGGTTGTCCTGGTCGTGTTTTTTGAATACCTCAAAAAACAAACCACTGGAAGCTTGCAACTGCTTGGTGCTTTTTCCGGCTCCGGGATAGCCTTGAAACACCAGGCCTGAAATGCGGGCAATTTCCCGAAAACGCCGCTGCGCCAGCTCGGACGCATTCAAGCAATCCAGCACATCCTGGAACAGGTTGTCGGTGGAAAACAGTGGCGAATCAGCAAGGCTTTCGGGAATCCACTCGGCCCAGTTCACAGGCTCGGCACTGAGCAACTCAAAGCCATAATCGTTCATGGCGATTGAAAAGGTCCCCGGCTTGTGCCGTGAAGCACGCCAGGCCAAGAGACTCGCCAGCCCAATGTGCACGGTGCGCCCTTCGAAAGGGTAAACAAACAAATGGTGTCCTTCCTTGCTGTGCAATTCCTCGACCAGCAGATTGGTGGTGCTGGGCAGTGCACTCCAGCGCATTTGTAAACCCAGCAAACTTTCCAGCGCACGCAGTTCAGGCAATGCAGGTTTTTTGTTTTTTGTAATTGCCTGCTGCGCCAGCTCCAGCATGTGCAGCGATGCATGCGCCAACTCACTGCTCAAGGGCATTTTTCCGCCCTGCCATTGGGGCACCGTGGCCTTTTTGCGGTTGGCTTTACGCACATAGGCGGTCATATCGCGCACCTTGATCAGTTCCAGCACGCGGCCGGCAAAACTGAAGCAATCGCCTGCCTTCAAGCGGGCAATAAAACCTTCTTCAATGGTTCCCAGGCGGCCACCGGTCATCCACGCCACGTGCATGGCTGAATCCGAGACGATGGTGCCCACCGACATGGCATGCCGACGTGCAATGTCACGTCGGGGCACGCGGTACACGCCGGCTTCGTCCATGGCCACACGCTGGTAATCGGGATAGGCTGCAAGGCTTTCACCACCCTTCTCCACGAAAGCCACCGCCCAATCGAACTGCGCCCTTGTCAGGTTCTTGTAGGCATAGGTGGCGCGAACTTCAGCATACAAATCATCGGGTTTGAAACCGGTGCCCATGGCCACGGTGACCAAGTGCTGAACCAGCACATCCAAAGGGGAATCCGGGCTGAAACGTGATTCGATTTGCCGATGCTCAGCAGCGTGCCTTGCAGCCGCAGCTTCCAGCAATTCCAGCGCATTGGTAGGCACCACGGTGATTCTTGAAGGCCTGCCGGGTGCATGGCCGGAACGGCCTGCGCGCTGGAGCAAACGCGCCACACCCTTGGGCGAACCAATTTGAATCACTCGTTCAACCGGCAGAAAATCAACACCCAAATCGAGCGACGAGGTGCACACCACGGCTTTCAGCAGGCCGGCTTTCAAGCCCCCCTCCACCCAGTCGCGAACGGTTTTATCCAGCGAACCATGGTGCAAGGCCAACAGCCCAGCATATTCGGGGCGTGCTTCCAGCAAGGCCTGGTACCAGATTTCAGCTTGTGACCGAGTGTTGGTGAAAATCAGGGTGGACGCGGACTGATCCAGCTCCCGAGCCACGAATTCCAGTTGCGTCAAGCCCAGATGACCGCCCCAGGGAAAACGCTCGAATGTGTCCGGGATCAAACTGTCAATAACGAGTTGTTTGGGCAGCTTGCCTTGAACCAGCGTGGGCTTCTTCTTCGCCGCCACCGGGTGCAACAGCACATCCATGGCCAGGGGCAAGTTGCCCAGGGTGGCGCTCAAGCCCCACACCTGCAAACCAGGATTCATTTGGGCAAGTCGGGCGATGGCCAGCTGCAACTGAACGCCCCGCTTGTTGCCAATCAACTCGTGCCATTCGTCCACCACCAGCACTTGCAGCTTGCTCAAATTCGGCTGGCTGGTGGCGCGGGTGAACATCAGGGTCAGGCTTTCGGGCGTGGTCACCAAGGCAAACGGGGGCTTGCGCAAAATGGCAGCCCGCGCGGCCGAATCTGTGTCTCCGGTTTGAAGGGCAACATCGCAATCGCTGGTCAGCGCGGTGACTGATTTTTGCAAGGCCTTGGCGCTGTCTGCGGCCAAGGCACGCATGGGGGTAATCCACATGACACGGGTGGCGGCTCCGCGCGGCTTGGGCAAGCGGGCCACTGCCAGCAAAGCACCCAACCACACCGCCAGTGTTTTTCCAGCACCGGTGGTGGCATGCAACAAGCCACTTCGACCGCCTTGCATGGCAGTCCACACTTCCTGCTGGTAATGAAATGGAGACCATTCTTGCGCAGCGAACCAGTCCTGGATTTTTTCAACGCTCAAGGCTGAAAGGGGCGACAAATCAGGGGAGGCAACAGAAACAGGGGTAAGAGCAGGGTCAATCAACTGAGCACTCTGTTGCTCAGCGGCGGCAACTTCAGTAGCAACGTTCGCAGCAGCATCGGCAGCGATTGCAGCCGCCTTTTTTTGTTTGCGGCGCAGTGCTTTCAGTTGGGTTCCCACATTGGGACCGGGTGGAAGTCCCCGAAACTCCGTCATGATCCGCTTCAGCCCGACAACAATTCTTTGGCAGCCTGGCTTAACTCGGCAGTACTCAACTGGTTTAAATTCAGCGTACGAGCCTGTGCAAAACCACTCAAATTGTGCGGCGTTGACCGGGTGTAACTGGGGTCGTAGTGCATCACCAGGAGCTCTGTGACCAAGGTATTCCACTCCCCGTTTTCTGCCCATTCCTTCCAGCGGTCGATGACCGCATGGCCATGCAGGCGAAACAGGTAATCAAGCTGGGTCTGCAGGCTGGCAGGGTCTTTCAGAAAATAATCGTAATCGCGAAGCAGGAAATCGACCCGTGCCTGCACTGGTGCGTGAATCTGTATCACTTCCCCGCTGGCCGCCATGGCATCAAACAAGGCTTCGGGCAAGCGCAGTTTTCCGATCTTCTTGCTTTCAGCCTCGATAAACACGGGTTTGGCCACATCAAAATGGCGCAGGGCGTTCCACAACCGGCTTTCAAACATTTTTTGCGCGGGCTGTGGCTGATTAGGCAACACCCCCAACACCGAACCCTTGTGACAGGCCAAACCTTCCAGGTCCAACACCTGTCCGCCCTGGGCTGCGATTTGTTCCAGCAGGCGGCTTTTGGCGCTGCCGGTTGCACCACAGATCACCCGGTACCTGAACGTGCCTGGCAGCTCGGCCAGCTCGGCCAATACCCTGCCCCGGTACACCTTGTAACCACCGTGCAGCTGGCTGGCTTGCCAGCCCACTTGCCTCAGGATGTGGGTCATCGCGCCCGATCGGCTGCCACCGCGCCAACAATAAATCAACGGGCGCCAGCTTTTGTCATGCTGAGAAAACTGTTCTTCAATGTGGCGGGCAATGTTTTTTGCCACCAGGGCAGCGCCCACTTTCTTGGCATCAAAGGGCGACACCTGCTTGTACAAAGTACCCACGGTGATGCGCTCTTCATTGCTGAGTACCGGGCAATTGATGGCGCCGGGCACGTGGTCTTCCTCGAACTCGGCGGGCGAACGCACATCAATGATTTGAGTGTATTCAAACAACTGGTCGGTTGAGACAATTTCAGGGTTTCTCACTGCAGGCCTTGGAAGAATAAGTGCTGACATTATAGCGGGGGTACCCCTGCAATCCAGCCTTCAACCGGATCAATCAACTTGGGCAAGCCGTAATGAGAGTCGGCCCGCTTGGCAGCCCAAGCCGCAACCAAACAGCACAGCACGGCATCCAGGTGGTCTGCCTTCACATCGTCCAGCAGTTTGGCCCGCAGGTAGGGGCGTACCTGCACCTTGATCCCGAACAACATGCCCTCTTCCAGCGCACACAGCAGTTCGGAACGCGCCATGCGCCTGTCAGCTGTGTCCTTTTTTGGATCGTCGCTTTTGTAGCTTGCGCGGTTCAACACCTTGCGTGCCAGGTAACCTGGATAGGCCTCCAGTGCAACACGGGTTTTGTCACCCCGCTGCATGCCGGGTATGTGCACACCTGCTTTCATCAACAGGGGCGCACCCGCGTGCAACATGTAGGCCACTGGCGGGTTGACCCATTTCATGGAAGGAGAAGAACCTGCCGGACCATCGCAATCCCGATGCGCAAACTTGTGGCCAACAGGCCGTGCATCACACCAGGCTTTGAAGGTGGCGCGAATCTGTTCCCGGCTTAACTTGCTGTAAAAATTGATCAGGTCTGACCAGGCCTGAAAGTCAGTGCGCCCGGCACCAGGCCATTTCAAGCCTTCCACCAGTTTGCGCGACAAACCAAACGGCATGTCAATGGCCGCTACAAAGCCCAACTGTTCCAGTGGGCCTGCCGCCCGTTCAAACTTTCCAAAAGCCTGCGGACCTTCTTTCAGCAAGGTTTCGAATTCAGCCAGCGTGGTCAATGACATCAACTCATCCACAGCCAGCACGGCACCTTGCCATTGGCCAACGGCCACGGCGACCGGCTTTTTTTTACTGGGGCTGCTGGAAAAATCAATGCCCAGCAGGCGACTGTTCTCGGGATTCAAACTGCACTCTCCGGGGGCAACAAAGCCTCGAGCACCGCGAGGTGGTCGGCTTCATGCAAGGGTTTGTCATGACGAATGCGAAGCATACGCGGAAACCTCACAGCCACGCCGCTTTTGTGGCGGGTTGAACGTGAAATCGCCTCGAAACCCAACTCGAACACCAGTACAGGCACAACGGTGCGGACTGGCCCAAATTTGTCCACCGTGTGCTTTCGGATCACCCGGTCCACTTCCTTGAATTCTTCATCCGTCAAGCCTGAATACGCCTTGGCGAATGGCACCAAACGGGGTAAACCGCGGGCGGCCGTGTCCTCAACTTTCTCGCCCTTGGCAATGGCTTGCGCCACTTCCTGCGCCTGCGCAGCGTTGACTGGCGGCGTATCCCACACGGCGAAGGTGTAATCGGTGTACAGGCTGGCGCGGCGGCCGTGGCCACGTTGCGCATACACCAACACGCAATCGGCAGTCATGGGGTCAATTTTCCATTTCCACCACAAGCCATCGGCCTTGGTGCGACCCACGCCATAGTGTGAATTGCGGTGCTTCAGCATGAAACCTTCCACACCTCGCACACGGCTTTGCTCCCTCAGTACTTTGAGGCTGCTCCAGTTGTTCGCCTTCACCAACTCAGACAACAAAAAACGCGGCATGCCATTGGCCAGACTTTGTTCGCAGTAAGCCACATGGAAAGCTTCAAGCTGCTGCCTGCGCGCATACTGTGGGCTTTGCACCAGGTTGTGTCCATTCAGCCGCAACAGGTCATAGGCGAGAAATATCACTGGTGCATCGGCCATCAACTTCTTGCTGACCACCTTGCGGTTCAAGCGACCCTGCAATGCATTGAAACCGGCGGGTGAATCACCCTGCCACACCAGAATTTCACCGTCCAGAATGCAGCCATCCGGCCAATGTGCAAAAGCTTCCTGCAATTCCGGAAATTGTTCGCTCACCAATTCTTCGCCGCGCGACCACACCCAGACCTGCCCGTTGTCCTTCACCACTTGGCCGCGAATGCCATCAAATTTCCATTCCACCAGCCAATCATCCACGTCGCCCAATATGTCAGGGTCCTCCTGCAAAGGATGAGCCAGAAAAAAGGGCAAAGGCTGACCTGTGCGGCCCGATTCGGCATGCGTTCCACCTGCAGTTTCAGCTGCAACCAAAGCCAGAAACTGCTCGGCGCTGGGCTGGTTGCTGGCGTCCGCGAAACCCATCATTCGGGTGGCCACCACCTTGGCATCCAACCCTGAAAGTTGAGCCAGTGCGCGGGTCACCAGCAACTTCGACACCCCCACGCGAAAACCACCGCCCACAAGTTTCACAAACAGAAATCGCTCAGCTGCGGTTAACTCATTCCAGCAGATTTTTACCGCTTCAATGCGCTCATCATCGGGCAATGCACGCAGTGGCAGGATGCGGTGCTGCATCCACCACGCCAAACCCTGCGTGTTGTTGGCCGCATTGGGGGCGGCGGGTAACACATGGGCAATGGTCTCGGCCAAATCGCCCACCGCCTGGTAGCTTTCTTCAAACAGCCAATCAGGCAGCCCGCTGACCTGCAACGCCACCTCGCGCAAGGTGCGGGTAGGCACTGTGCGCTTGGGCTTTCCGCCCGACAAAAAGTAAACTGCCCAAGCCGCATCTTCTGCAGGAGCTTTGTCAAAATAGGCCCGCAACACCTGCAGCTTGTGCAAGGTCGAAGTGGACCCGTCGAGTTGGGCAAACAGTTCGGCAAACTGCTTCATGCGGCGGGACCCGCAGCGTGATCAACCGGGCCAGTGGCGGTAGCAAGCAGACCCGGCGTATTTTCAACGCCTTCCTTTTCAACGTCTGCTTTTTCATCGCTGTCACCGCCGTATTCAGTGACAAACGACCGGGCATTCAAACCTTGTTCCTGCAACCAGCGCACCATCACCTGCACATAGCCATGGGTCACGATCACCTGTTCGGCACCGGTGGCACCAATAGCCCGCATCAAGCCAGGCCAATCTGCATGGTCAGACATCACAAAACCGCGGTCCATATTGCTTCGCCTGCGCCCACCCCGCAGCAGCATCCATCCCGAGGCGAACGCATCCGAATAGGCATTGCCAAAGCGCTTCATCCAGGCGGCGCCTTGCGCTGCAGGTGGCGCAATGGCCAGGCAGTTCTTGTAAATTGATTTGTCTTGAACATCGCTCACCATCACCGTGGGGGGCAAGGCCACACCAGCGTCACGGTAGGCCTTGTTCAGTCCCTCACAGGCGCTGTGACACACAATGGGTCCAATGGTGGGGTCAACGCCCGCCAAGATTCGCTGGGCCTTTCCAAAGGAATAACCGTACAGCACGCTGGCCTTGCCTTGCGCAGCGTTGGCTGCCCACCAGGCATTGATTTCGGCATAAATTTCCGCGTCACTGCGCCAGCGGTAAATCGGCAAACCAAAAGTTGATTCGGTGATAAAGGTGTGGCACTTCACAGGCTCGAAGGCCTCGCAGGTCAGGTCAGGAGCCACCTTGTAGTCGCCGCTGGCCACCCACACTTCGCCCTGGTATTCAAGCCTGATTTGGCAGGAACCCAGCACATGCCCAGCCGGGTGCAGGGAAATCTTCACACCGTTGTGCACCGTGCTGCCTCCATAGGGCAGCGTATCGAGTGCGATTTTCCCCAGCCTGGTACGCAACACACCCTCGCCGGGTGAAGCACACAGGTAGTGGTTGTGGCCCACCCGGGCATGGTCTGCATGCGCATGCGTAATGATGGCACGATCCACTTTGCGCCAAGGGTCGATGTAAAAATCACCCTGAGGACAATACAGACCTTCCGGCCGACTAACTACCAAATCCATGCGGTACAACCTTCCTGTTCACTTCGCTAATACCGGCTGCCAAAACCACCAAGAAACACAGCCAGCAACATCAATTTATAGCACACCCAACTGAACACCCTTTCGGTCAAGGGTCGCTGTGCGTGCGCTTCGGCCTGTATGGGTCGACTACCCTTTTCAATTGCACTTAACAACTCCGTTTGCAACTGTTGAGCAAACTCGCGGTTGTACACAATCACATTCGCTTCGCGGGCAAACAGGCAACTCAGCGGATCCAGGTTGGATGACCCAACCGTGGCCCACTGCCCATCCACCACGGCCACCTTGGCATGCAGAAAACTCGGCAGGTATTCATAGATATCAACGCCAGCCTTCAGAAGACTGGAATACAGGCTTTGTGTTGCGTAATGCTGAAACCGGTATTCAACCCGCCCCTGTAACAGCAATTGCACGTGCACCCCACGCCCACGCGCAGCCAACAGGGCTTTGCGCAACTTGTTGCCCGGCAAGAAATAGGCGTTGCTCAACACCACAGAACGCTGGGCCTTGCCAATGGCCTGCAAATAGGCGCGTTCAATGCGACGTTGCAAACGGAAATTGTCACGCACAGCCAGTTGCACTTTCACGGAGCCAACTGGTTTTGGTTTTGGCATGCCACGCTGATTGATCAAGGTGTGCTGCAACTGGCGCGACCTTTCTTTCCACCAGCTCGACCTGAAGGTGTCGGTGACCTGCCCGCCAGGGCCGATCTGCAACCACAACCAGTCCATGTTGTGCCAAATGTCTTGCACAACAGGCCCTAGCAACTGCACGGCAAAGTCGTAGCGAGGACCCAAGTCTTGATCCAGCAAATCCTTGTTGACTGTCATGGCTTCAGCCCGCATGCCCCCAGAAGCTCCCCAGCTTCTTGTCTTCTTTCTCTGGGCACGCTCAGTGGCTCGTTGCAGCTCACCCAGTTCGCCGGTGTGGTTCATGTCATCAATCAGGTTAATGCCACCCACAAAAGCAATCTGATTGTCCACTGCGATGATCTTGCGGTGCATGCGGCGCAACCGTCGAGGGTTGGGTTGAAACAGGAAGCCTTCCGGCCTGAATACACGCACCTCGACACCCTGTGCAAGCAGCCCGGGTACCCAGGCCTTCACACCCTCTTGCCCACCAAATCCATCCAGCACTAGACATACTTTTACACCACGCTCAGCCGCCTTGCACATCGCTGCATGAAAGGCCTCACCAGCAGGGTCGTTCGCAAAAATATAAGTTTCAATGCGCACTTCACTTTGCGCACCTTCAATGGCCTTCAGCGCCTTGGGAAACAGCTGTGCCCCGCCAATCAGCAACTCCACCACGTTGCCGTCCCGCTCAGGCGCTGGGGCTGGCAACAAATTCAGGGCCATGTGAATTCCAGGTCAACTACAAAGGGCGCATGGTCAGACAACTTGGCCCAGGCAGGTCCACGTAAAACAGCAGCCTCATGCACCTTGAAGCCTCGCGCAAATACACGATCCAGGCCCAATACAGGGAAGCGACTGGGAAAGCTGCCTACGCGCGCCAAGCGATTGTTCTTGTCCAAGGGCATGACTTCTTTGGCATTCAAACCTTGCTGCAACACAGGCCCCAAACGACGTTGCCAGTCATTGAAATCACCCGCCACCACCAATGGCATGTTGGGGGGAACATGGCTGCCCACATGCTCAATCAGCTTGTTGGCCTGTCGAACCCGACTGCGATACAGCAAACCGAAATGCGCAACCATGGCATGCATAGGACCAGCAGGCGTTTTTACGCAGCAATGCAGCAAGCCACGCTGCTCTAAGCGGTGATCCGACACATCCTGGTTCAGCATCCATTCAATTTCATAGCGGGACAACAAAGCGTTGCCATGGTGACCATGTGAATACACCGCATTCATGCCATAAGCTGTGAAATACTGCTGGCTGGCGTGGCCCAGCAAGTCATCAATTGCCGAAGGCGCCTGGGCAAGAAATTCGTGCTGCCCCACTTCAGGCCACTGCTCGAACTTGCCCGCATGTTTGTCGTGCCGCCCCTGTACCTCCTGCAAAAAAACCAGATCTGCATTCATGGCATGGATCTGTTCGCGCAAGGCATGAATAGTCAAGGCCGGCTTGCGCAGGCCCATGACGCCTTTGTGGATGTTGTACGTCGCGATTCGAAGTCGCATCAATTGCCAACCTTAAAGAATTTGTCGGTAATTTGACTATATAAACTCAAAGGCGTCACACCCGTTGGGTATTGTCACCTATTAGGGTTAGCCCTTAGACTAAGTTTGTAAATATTGAAATATTGTTACGCAGTTTCATATCACCGCTTGCACAATTTACATACCGTATATGAAAAAAGGGGCCCCATGGGGCCCCTTTGTATT
Source organism: Burkholderiales bacterium (assembly GCA_027484315.1). Classification (GTDB taxonomy): domain Bacteria; phylum Pseudomonadota; class Gammaproteobacteria; order Burkholderiales; family Burkholderiaceae_B; genus Limnobacter. Next base: position 17,626 of record JAIXTE010000082.1, read on the forward strand.
TTCATGGCAGTCAGGTTGGTAGCCGGTCAGCCAACTCGAGAATGGCTTGGGCATTGTTTGGCGAAAAGCACCGTTCAGCAGCTTGCCTGGCACCCAGCCAAGCGAACCCCACATGCTCATTGTTTGCTAATTGAGGTAAAAAACCATCTGGCATGCACACCATGAACCAGTGTTCCGTGTTTTGAGTCACACCCGCTGGGTAACGGTGACGCCAATGCTCGAAAATCTCATATTGCAAACTGTGAGGCCAAGGCCGCAACAGGCCAGGCACGAGCAAATCCTTGGGATGTGAATCACAGACGGTCGGAACCGAGATAGGCGTGGCTTGAAAGCCTGTCTCCTCCTGCAATTCCCTGACGGCAGCCAGCAAAGGGGATTCATCCGGAAAATCCAGACTACCGGTCACCGATTGCCAATACCCCGGCTTGTCAGCACGTTCAATCAATAAAAACTCCCCCGCCGAGCTGACCATGACAACCAGCACCGACACGGGGATTTTGCTACCGCTCAAAGTCGACCTGCTTTAGGCAACATTCTTGGGTTCAGCCTGACGCAGGCGAATGTGCAACTCGCGCAGCTGCTTTTCATCAACCGGGCTTGGCGCTTGGGTCAACAGACATTGCGCGCGCTGGGTTTTCGGGAAAGCAATCACATCGCGAATGCTTTCTGCACCCGTCATCATGGTCACAATGCGGTCCAGGCCAAAAGCCAAACCACCATGAGGTGGCGCGCCGTATTGCAGGGCATCCAACAGGAAGCCGAACTTGGCCGCGGCCTCTTCCTCGGAAATATTCAAAGCACGGAACACCTTGCTTTGTACCTTTTCCTTGTGAATACGCACTGATCCGCCACCCAGTTCCCAGCCATTCAGCACCATGTCGTAGGCCTTGGCAATGCACTTGCCGGGGTCAGTTGTCAGGTAATCTTCATGACCATCCTTGGGGCTGGTAAAGGGGTGGTGGCATGCCACCCAGCGGCCCGCTTCCTCGTCCAGCTCGAACATCGGGAAGTCGATCACCCACAATGGCTCCCAGCGGCCCTGCACAAGACCAGCTTTCTGGCCAAACTCACTGTGACCGATCTTCAGGCGCAAGGCACCCATGGCGTCGTTCACGATCTTGGCCTTGTCTGCACCGAAGAACAGGATGTCACCATCGGCCGCACCACTGCGCTTGAGCAATTCGTCAAGGGCGGCATCGTGAATGTTTTTCACGATGGGCGACTGCAAACCGTCGCGGCCCTTGGCCAGCTCGTTGACCTTGATCCAGGCCAGGCCCTTGGCACCGTAGATGCCCACAAACTTGGTGTAGTTGTCGATTTCTGAACGTGGAATTTCTGCACCGCCTGGCACACGCAAAGCCACCACACGGCCATTGTCAGAATTGGCCGGGCCTGAAAACACCTTGAAATCGACGTCTTTCATGATGTCGGTCAGTTCGGTAAATTCCATTTTCACGCGCAGGTCAGGCTTGTCTGAACCGAAACGGGCCATGGCCTCGCTGTAAGCCATCACCGGGAAAGGGTTCTGCAGTTCCACGTCCATGGTCTGCTTGAACACCTTGCGGATCATGTCCTCAAACAGGTCACGAATTTCCTGCTCGGTCAGGAAAGAGGTTTCAATGTCCACCTGGGTGAATTCGGGCTGACGGTCAGCGCGCAAGTCTTCGTCGCGGAAGCACTTGGTGATCTGGTAATAGCGGTCGTAACCCGCCACCATCAACATCTGCTTGAACAACTGGGGCGATTGGGGCAAGGCAAAGAACTCGCCGGAATGCACCCGGGAAGGCACCAGGTAGTCGCGTGCGCCCTCTGGCGTGCTCTTGGTCAGCATGGGAGTTTCAATGTCCACGAAACCCTGAGCATCCAGGTGGTTGCGGATGGCCATGGCCACCTTGTAACGCAACATCAGGTTTTTCTGCATCTGCGGGCGGCGCAAGTCGAGAACCCGGTGCGTCAGGCGCGTGGTTTCTGAGAGGTTTTCATCATCCAGCTGGAACGGTGGCGTAACAGACGCATTCAGCACCTCAAGCCCCTTGCACAACAGTTCCACAGCACCGCTCTTCAAATTGCTGTTTTCTGTTCCTTGGGGGCGAGCACGCACGAGGCCTTCAACGCGCACACAGAATTCATTGCGCAGTGTTTCTGCCGTGGCAAACACCTCGGCCAAATCAGGATCGCACACCACCTGCACCAAACCCTCACGGTCGCGCAGGTCAATGAAAATAACCCCGCCATGGTCACGACGACGTTGTACCCAGCCACACAGTGCAATGGTTTGGCCCAAATATGCCTGTGAGACGTTGCCACAATAATCTGTACGCATTTTCATAAATAAAAGTCTTGTTTAATTAGGTTGATTCAACATGTCTTCAGGCGGCGCAACCACCCCCAAAGACACAATGTACTTCAGCGCCTCGTCCACCGACAGGCCTGACGGGCGCAACAAATTTTCCGGCACCATGATCACATATCCAGAAGCCGGGCTGGGTGAAGTGGGGACATACACCGAGACCAAAGCCCCTTGGTCACCTAAACTGTCCTGCAGAACCTGGGGGGGCGTACCTGTCACAAAACCCAAGGCCCAAACACCCGCGTGGGGATAAGGCACCAACACAGACTGGCTGAACGCCTTACCGGACGAACTCAACAAGGTGTCAGAAACCTGTTTCACACTGTTGTACACAATGTTGAACAAGGGAATACGGGACAAAATCCAGTCGCCCGTTCTAAAAAGCCAGGCACCAAAGTAGTTGGCGGCCAACATGCCGGTCACCAGCAGTACCGCGCCAGTGAGGATAATGCCCAAGCCCGGGACATGAACACCAAACAGCACACGAGGGTGTAACGCATCGGGCAACAACATCAGGCTTTGATCCATCAGCCCCACAAACAGAGACAACACCCAGAGCGTAATACCCAGAGGCACCCAGATCAAGAGACCTGTAAACAGGTACTTCTTGAAAAGGGCCGACCTTGAAGCCTGATCATTTGGATTAACTGGCATCTTTACTGGCCGAGGTGGATGGTGCGGACTTGGGTGCCTCACTGGCAGACGCACTGCTCGACACGGCAGACGAAGTGCCATCGCCAGACTTTGGCGCAGAGCCTGAACCACCTGCAGTGCCGCCCCGGAAATCAGTGACATACCAGCCCGATCCCTTCAACTGGAATCCAGCTGCCGTCACTTGCTTCGCAAAGCTGCCCTTCCCGCAACTGGGGCACTGCGTCAATGGCGCATCGCTCAACTTTTGCAACACATCTTTCTCGAAACCACACGCTTCACAGCGATATGCATAAATTGGCATTTCCGCTACACCTGCAAAATCAGATACAAAACCCCCTATTATAAGATGCGAAGCCTCATAACTCCAACACCCTGAATTTTAAAGACAAAAAAAGAGTGCTTTCCCACTGGAAAAGCACCCTTCATGTCGACAAAAGCGAGTCTGATAATATCCGACTGCTCTGCGACCCCACCACTGCCCGCCCCCTCTAGCAAAGGGCGGGTTTTTGGATCAACAGGCTCTCAGGCGGCCTGGTATCCATGCTCCTTGCTGGCCTGTTCCTTCATCGCCCAGCGGTTGGCCCGCTTGAATGTACCCAGGTCATTGAACCGCACACCGTTGGCTCGCATCACCTCATGGGCCTTTTTGGCTGTCATCTGGCGAATGTAAAACGGATCACGCACAACGAAATGGTGAATACCATGGGTTGAACCGAAATTAAAGCAGAACAGGTGAGGAATGATGAACCACTTGCTGTTCAAGACCTGGCACTGCTGCACGAAATTGCCATCTTCGATGTCACCGAAATAATGCATGTTCGAACTGATGAAGTTGATCGAGAACGAACGCAGCAAATTCGGAGCGAAGATCAACACTGCAACCGTGTTGGCGATGGCCACTGATTCCGCATTCACAAAAGCGGGCCAGGGTACGGTGTAACCAACCGCCCAAGCGGCAGCTTCAATCGCCCAATAGGCGACATACGCATGAAAGCTGATCCAGAAGGCGGATGCCAGCGGGAAGTTGCCCGCCGCGCCACGCATGATAGCCTTCAAGCGATATTTTGCAGGAATCTGGAAAATACGCAGGGCCACGCTCAGTTCCAGGTCCAGCATCATCAACAAACGCAGGGGGGTAAAGCGTTCGCCGTTGGTAATCGCGCGCTCTTCCAGGTCTGTTTCAGTGCCGGAATGCTTGTGATGATGCATGTGCAGGTGACGGCGCAACCAGGGGTTTACGGTACTGGGACGTGCAACCCACACCAGTGCCATCATCAGGTTGTGCATGAACTTGTTTTTACGGAAATACATGTAATGGATCAGGTCATGTTCCAGTTCATGAGTAAAACTCAGAAAAATAGCAATCACTGGAATCGTGACATACCAAGCCAACATGCCTTCGAGGTAGGCCCACCCGGTCAGCACGGCACCTGCCATGGAAAACAGCAAAATGGCCATGCCAATTGCATCCTGATGTTGCAGGATCGGATATTTGGCCCGAATGCGATCGCCTTCGGCGAGCACTGCGGTTTTAATGGCGGCAATGCGTTTTTGGTCTTGCACATTGATGCTGTTTTGCTTGATTCTTGAACCACCTTCGGCTTTGGCCGGCTGGCTCATCAGCTTTTCACTCAAACTTGACATACTGTTGCCTCTTTCTAGTTTTGGCTTTTGGTGATTGAAGTATGCTTGGGGTTAACTTGTAAAGCTTGTTCAGAGACGACAAGCACATGACTTTCGGCGCCAACATAAGCACTCAATGATCAACAAAGCGTCCAAGCCAACATCAAACAACCCCACCGCACTGGCCAGCTGGATGCGTGGGCTGGCACGCGAGCTGGAACAGCAAGGCTGCAATGCAGCAGCCCTTTTTGAAGAAGCGGGGCTGGATTTCAGCCTTCTGGACTCACCGGAAGCACGTTACCCGGTTGCCCAAACCACCCGACTCTGGCAAAAGGCTGTTGTGGTCACGGGTGATGAGGCGCTTGGGATCAAGGCCATTCGCCACATCACACCCGCCACATTTCATGCAGTGGGCTTAAGTGTCATGGCCAGCGAAACCCTGGAGCAGGCCTTTGGCCGAATGCGGCGCTTCGCAGATCTGGTCACCGACGCAAGTGAAATTGATTTGATCTGCAGCGATTCCGGCTTCATCGTGGAACTGAAAGTCAAGGACGGGGCACAACCGGCCCATCAGTCCACGGATGGCTTTCTATGCCTGCTGGCCAACGCAGGCAAGGGCTTGGGCGATGCCAGCCTGGTGCCATTGCGGGTTGAGCTTAGCCGACCGGCCCCACTACTCAAGAACCTTGATCTTTTTGAGAAAAGCTTTGCCGCACCTTTGCTTTTTGACTGTGCCACCATGCGCATTGTTTACGACCTTGAAACCGTCCGCAAAAAGCTCAAAGGGGCAAACCCATTGATTGCCGAACACCTGGACCAAGCCAGCCAGGCGGCCATAGAACGGCTGAAGCATGTACAGAGTGTCAGCCGAAAACTGCGGGTATGGGTCGTTGGGCAACTGGAAAACGGCGCCCCCGGAATTGAGCAGGCGGCGCTGCACATGAACATGAGCACCAGAAATCTGCAGCGCAAGCTGGCCGATGAGAACACCAGCCTGGCCACAATTGTGGATGACATCCGGCAAAGTGAGGCACAACGGCGATTGAAGCAAACCCAGGACTCTTTAACCGCGATTGCGCTTGACTTGGGCTTTTCCGATGCTTCGGCTTTCAGCAGGGCCTGCAAACGCTGGTTTGGCAAAAGCCCAAGCGACATCCGGGCAAGTTGACCGCCCGGAAGCCAGTAATCAACTTATTGACCACGCAGCATGGCCAATGGCGTTTTTGCAACCAAAGCCAGATCCATGGCAAAAGACGCTTGATCCACATACAACTCATCGTATTTAGCACGGCAGGCGAATGTGGTGTCATGCCGTGCGTAAACCTGCCATGAGCCTGTCAAACCCGGCTTGACCGACAGGTATTTGGCCAAGGCAGCATTGTTGTACAAACCCATCTGTTCCCGTGCAAAAGGACGGGGGCCTACCACGCTCATGCTGCCATTGAGCACGTTAATGAACTGGGGCAACTCGTCGATACTGCAACGGCGCAGCCATTTGCCGACCCAAGTCACACGCGGATCAAACTGCAACTTCTGGGTAGCATGCCATTCCTTTGCAATTTTTTCGTCTGCCTCAATCAAGTGCTTGAGTACCATTTCAGCGTTGACCACCATGGTTCTGAACTTCCAGCACTTGAATGTTTCACCGTGAAGGCCCACTCGACGCTGATAATAAAACACGGGGCCACCGTCCAGGCCAACCAACAAAACGGCCAGCAGCAGAAAGGGTGAAAGCAGGCACAAGACCAGCAGAGAAAATAGAATATCGAATATCCGCTTGAGGGTGGACCTTAGATAGGGAACCACATTGGCAGCGGAAACCTGGACAGTATCAAAATTATTGCGTTTCATATCGCAGCACACCGAAAGAAGAACAAAAGAACCCACACCCGCAAAAAGGTGTGACGAAATTTGTGTCCTCGTTCCAGCCTTGATGGAACATCATCAGTGCGGATATTTTTTAGAATTTCCTGAAGTGTTGTGGTTTCATGAGGAAGGGGACAAACGGGGGATCCGTTCTGGAAAAGAAAACCCCCAGCGGGTGTAATCACATTGGGGCGGTTTACTGACTTGAAATAGTTGAATGAAAAAACCCTCTGCAAGCAGAGGGTTCAAGAAGAGAACACAGACCTTTCTCAGGACTTGGCGAGTAACCACTGAATCCTGTTGATGACAGGAGTCAAATCCGAATCAGGCTGGAGACTCCACGACCCCGGAACAAAATAGCTCCGGGTCAGATACTCGATGAAGCGGTCGATTTGACGAGGGTCTTTCTGATAACCCGCCCCTTTCAATGCCAGAAGTGCGACCCGGGTTTGGTGAACGGATCGCACCACACTGCACACCTCGCTTCTGGAATAAAAGCTGTCTCCAAACACCAGGGTTGGCTTGTGCAAGGCAATCGATTGAAGCCCCACGGAGGAATTGATCACCATGACGAAGCCACATTTCAGCAACAGGGGCTGCACAGGCTCCGCACCAATCCAGCTCACACCGTGCATGCTGGATGCCAGATCCGCATAGCAAATTCTCTCCATGTCCACCGGATGCAACTTCACCACAATCGGATAGTTTGGCCCGAACACTTCACGAATGCTGCTGTAGCAATGCAGAAGAAAATCCCTTGGATTTTTGAACAAGGGTGAATTCAACAACAGCTGTGTGTCGTCATGCACCTGCAACACAATCAAAGCAAATTCCTTTTTATTCTTCAGGATACTGTGGGAAGAGGAAAGCGCCAGGCTGGTCTTCACCCGCCTTGCCTTTTGTTGATCGCGCAGCTCGGGGTAGCGGGTAAAAAACTTGTGATCAAGTCTTGATTTACACTTCAAGACAATTCGTTGAAACAAACTCAAAGGCACCACAGGCGTAGGCCGCATGGGTTGGCTGTTTATTGCCACGGGGACGGGCGCCCTTTCCCACTCAGCGCGGGAAAGCTCACAAATGCTTGCTTCGGCATTCACTCCGCAGGGGTCAATTTGCAAGGTATTCGGAAAATAACCGTTTTCCAGATACAGAATTTTCAATCCGTGCTTGTGGGCCAATATCTGACAAACCTTCCCCACGCAATCACTTCCATTCCACACAATGAACAACGTGATTCTCCGATCGACGACAGCCCTTTCCACACAGCGGAAAATAGTGTTCACCCTGTCGCGCCACTCCTTGTGACTACCTCCATATTTGGCTTTCATGAAGCCATAGACAGATTCATACTCTGCCTGGCTGAGAAGTGCATCGGTACCCCAATCTGCATCGTTGGCCAGTGCAAGCACCAGTGAATCCCCGCTTGCGTTGTTCATTGCAAACGCAGCCTCTGCAGGTGTAACAGCCAGATAAGTGGGACAAAAGTTGTAACGGGATTGCAGCGCACGTGCCAATGCAATCATGTACGGCCCCAGACCCAAGTAGGTCAATGGATATAGAACGTTGTTCATGGCAGAACCTCAGATTGAGTGTCAAAATTTTTCGGTGACAGATTGAAAAGCAGTAACGCATGAAAGGCATTCATGCGCACTCAGGTGAACAAACGGATCAACAGGCAACAATGACAAATCTACACGTCTTGGTAGTTGGAGGCGCAGGCTACATCGGCTCACACATGGTGAAGCACCTTGCAAAAACAGGCTGTCGGGTCACCACGCTGGACAATCTGGTGAGTGGTCACCGTGATGCCGTGCTTCACGGCGATTTCGTCCTGGGCGACATCGCAGACAAGCCGATGCTGCAACGACTTTTTGCTACCACCCAATTCGATGCCGTCATGCACTTTGCCTCGTTTATCCAGGTGGGCGAGTCGGTTCAGAAGCCGGCCATGTACTATGAAAACAATGTCACCAACACGCTGAATCTGCTTGACTCCATGCGGCTTGCAGGTGTCGACAAATTTATTTTTTCATCGACAGCCGCCACATTCGGAGAACCCCTATACAGTCCGATTGACGAACAACATCCCCAACTTCCAATCAACCCTTATGGTCGAAGCAAACTGTTCGTGGAGCGTATTCTTGATGACTACGAACACGCGTATGGCTTGCGTTCAGTTTGCCTGCGCTACTTCAACGCTGCAGGTGCAGATCCCGAGGGGCAACTCGGCGAAAGGCACGACCCGGAAACGCACCTCATTCCGCTGATCCTGCAAGCTGCATCGGGCCGCAGACCATCGATTTCACTTTTCGGCCGAGACTACGACACACCAGACGGCACCTGCATTCGCGATTACATCCATATTTCCGACTTGTGCTCAGCGCACTGGCTTGCGCTATTGAGTCTGATGAACGGCGAGGGCAGTCAGCGATACAATCTGGGCAATGGTCAAGGTTTTTCAGTGCAGGAAGTGATTGATTCCGCGCTGAGGGTCACTGGCCGTGACATCAAGGTGGTTGACGCGCTTCGTCGCGTCGGCGACCCGGCACGCCTTGTCGCTGATGCCACCCTGGCCACACAGCAACTGGGCTGGCAACCCCGATTTTCAGACCTCGACATCATGTTGAGCCACGCCTGGAAATGGGAACAACGCATGGTATCCCGGTAAGTGACCGACGATCGCGCCCACTGGATCGACAACGCGAAAGCCATCGGCATTATTCTGGTGGTATACGGGCATGTTGCTAGGGGGTTGGTCAGTTCGAACATAGAGGCTCCCACACCGTATTACAAGTTGCTGGATCAAGTGATCTACAGCTTTCACATGCCACTTTTTTTCTTCCTGTCAGGTCTTTTCTTCATTCAGACGCTGGACAAAAAAGGGGCCGGGAAACTGGTACTCAGCAAGGTAGACACCATCCTTTATC
>JAIXTE010000153.1 GCA_027484315.1 Burkholderiales bacterium
CTTCGCTGATTGGGGCTGGCGCGTTCCGTTCATTCTGTCCATCGTGTTGCTCGGTATTTCCGTGTGGATCCGTTTGACCATGAACGAATCGCCTGCTTTCAAGAAGATGAAAGAGGAAGGCAAAACATCCAAGGCGCCTTTGACCGAGTCTTTCGGCCAGTGGAAAAACCTGAAAGTGGTATTGCTGGCGCTGTTTGGCCTGGTTGCAGGTCAAGCCGTGGTCTGGTATTCAGGTCAGTTTTACGCGCTGTTCTTCTTGACCAGCGTATTGAAGGTGGATGGTTCAACTGCCAACATCCTGGTTGCTGCATCGCTGCTGATCGGTACACCGTTCTTCGTGGTGTTCGGTACCTTGTCTGACAAGATCGGTCGCAAGCCAATCATCCTGGCTGGTTTGTTGCTGGCTTGTTTGACTTACTTCCCTCTGTTCAATGCCTTGACCAACGCTGCCAACCCAGCCTTGGCCGAAGCTCAAGCGAAGAACAAGATTGTTGTGACCGCAGCTGCTGGCGATTGCTCCTTCCAGGGCAACCCTGTTGCACGTGAAATCGACTTTAAGAAATCTTGTGACATCGCAAAGCGCTTTTTGGCACAGAACTCTGTCAGCTATGAAAACGTGACTGCAACAGTTGCTGGTCCCGCCACCGTTCAAATTGGTGAAAAGCTGATCACGGCACCTGTGGGCAACGTGGTTGCCGGCAAGTTTGATGATGCTTCCAAAGCTGCAATTGATGCGTTCAAGGCAGAGGTGAAGGCCGCATTGGGTGAAGCAGGCTACCCAGCCAAAGCCGATCCAGCACGTATCAACAAGCTGCAGATCATTCTGATCCTGAGCGTGTTGGTGCTTTACGTGACCATGGTTTACGGTCCAATCGCTGCGATGCTGGTGGAGTTGTTCCCGACACGTATCCGTTACACATCAATGAGCTTGCCTTACCACATCGGTAACGGTTGGTTCGGTGGTTTGATGCCTACAATCGCTTTTGCGATGGTGGCTCAGAACGGCAACATGTTCTACGGCTTGTGGTACCCGATCATTATTGCTGCCGGTACGTTTGTAATTGGTTTGCTCTTCGTGCGCGAAACCAAAGATGTAGATATTTTTAAAGACGACTAATTCAGGAGTTTGTTTATGTGGAAGTTGATTGTTGCTTTCTTGCTGTTCGCAGGTTTGTCAATGTTCGTGATCATGCAAGGGGGTGACAACCTGAACATGGCCGGAGAACAGCACGGCGGTGGTGACACACCGCACGAGAATGCTGCACCCAGCCAGCCAGTATCTACTTCAGGTGCTGTGACCGAGCAGGCACCGCCCGCAGCGGTGGCTCCGGCCGACAGCAAATAAGCAAGTACCTGACTCGTTTGGGGTACGATTGGGGCCGACGCAAGTCGGCCCTTTTTTGTGCGCGCAAGGTTCGCACGAATGTAAAATTCACGTCATAATCAGCTGGGTTTGGGACACATGTCCGCCGCGGCCCAAACGCTTGAGCCATTGGGCGCGTAAACGTGGTGTCCCCTGTTTGCGTTAAGTTGCCTTCCTGAATTGATCAAGTCGCCTCTAGAGTTGTAGCCCATGCCCTCCGTATTTGCCATGTTTGCGTTCGTGTTGCTGGTTGTGGGGGGGTATGGTTACACCAACCAGCCTGCGCAAGAACCACCGTGGACCCAGGTTGTTCCTGGTTTTGCATTTTCACCTTACCAAGCCGGGCAAAGCCCGATTGAGAATGTTGAGCCCACCGTTGAGGAAATCAATCAGGACCTGTCATTGCTGGCTGGAAAAACCCGGGCCATTCGCACTTACACGGTTGAAGGGCAGTTCGGAGAAATCCCTGCATTGGCAGCTGCGCATGACATCAACGTCGCTTTGGGAGCCTGGTTAAGTCCGGATCTGCTTGCCAATGCCACAGAAGTTGAGCGATTGCTGGAGGTTGCTCAAAGCCCCTCCAATAACGTCATCCGCCTGATCGTGGGCAACGAGGTTTTGTTGCGCGAAGACCTTGGCGTGCAGCAACTCACCGCCTACCTGGACACTGTACGGGCTGCAACAGACATTCCCGTCAGTACTGCTGAACCTTGGCATGTCTGGCTTAAAAACCCTGAACTCGCGAATCATGTCGACTACCTGGCGGTGCATTTGTTGCCATTTTGGGAGGGCATTGCGCTGGACGATGCTGTTGATTTTTCGATCAATACCTACCGGCAGTTACAGAAAACCTTTCCTGGCAAGCCCATTGTAGTCACCGAGGTGGGTTGGCCCAGCAATGGTCGATCCATCAAGCAGGCTGTTGCTTCGCAAGCGAATCAAGCCAAGTTTTTGCGTCGCTTCATTCAGCGTGCGGAGCAGGAATCGATTGTGTTTTACATCATGGAGGCATTTGACCAGCCCTGGAAGTCTGACCTTGAAGGCAGTGTGGGCGGTCATTGGGGCGTGTTTGATTCATTTCGCGATGCCAAATTCGCAACCGACAGCCCCATTATTGCAATTCCGCAGTGGAAGTTGCTTGCTGCTGCATCCATTCTGGTGGCCTTGCTGATGACTGTGTTGCTGTTGATTGACAGTGCAGCGCTTCGCGACAGCGGTCGTACCTTCCTGATTTTCAATGCGTTTGCGGTGTCGTCCCTGATCATTTACGTGATTTACGATTTCACGCTTGAATATCACACCTGGGCCAGTGTGGCGATTTCGGTGGTGTTGTTGCTCGGCGTGGTGGGTGTGTTTGTCATTGTGATGTCCGAGGCCCATGAATGGGCTGAATCAATGTGGTATCGAAACAGGCGTCGGTTGTTGTCGCCCCTGTCAGTCGCAGCGTCGCAGTCTGAATCACGATTTCAGCCCTTTGTGTCGATTCACGTACCGGCTTACGAAGAACCCCCACAGATGCTGATTGACACGCTCAACGCACTTGCAAGGCTTGATTATCCGAATTTTGAAGTGATTGTGGTGGACAACAACACCGTCAATGAGGCCACCTGGCGACCTGTTCAGGACCACTGCGCACAATTGGGTGAGCGGTTCCGTTTTTTCCATGTCAAGCCTTTGAGCGGTTACAAGGCAGGTGCCTTGAACTATGCGCTTGAGCAAACCTGTGCAAGGGCAGAAGTGGTGGCGGTAATTGATGCGGATTACCGGGTTCAGCCGAATTGGCTCAGTGAACTTGCCCCTCAGTTCGAGAAGCCTGAAATTGCCATTGTGCAAGCGCCGCAAGACTACAGGGATGGTTCGGAAAACGTCTTTAAATCAATTTGCCATGCCGAGTACAAAGGGTTCTTTCATTTGGGCATGGTGACCCGAAACGAGCGCAATGCGATTATTCAGCACGGCACCATGACCATGGTTCGACGCAGCGTTCTGGAAGAGGTTGGTCGCTGGGGTGTTGACACCATCACAGAGGACACCGAGTTGGGCTTGCGTATTTTTGAACAAGGCCATGAAGCGGTTTATATCGATCAAAGTTATGGTCGTGGTGTCATGCCCGACAATTTCACTGATTACAAAAAGCAGCGCCATCGCTGGGCATATGGGGCCATGCAGATTCTGAGATCGCATGCCGGCCAGTTGACCGGATTTCGTGACAGCAAGTTAACCCGGGGACAGCGATATCACTTTGTGTCGGGCTGGCTGCCCTGGATTGCCGACGGGTTCAACCTGGTGTTCACCTTGCTCGCAGTGTTGTGGTCGGGTTTGATGCTGTTCAACCCAATCGCATTTAATGCACCCCCGCTGTTGATCAGCGTGGTGCCCATCCTGTTTTTTGCTTTCAAGATCACCAAGCTGTTCACGCTGTACCTGGTTCAGGTCAAGGCCAATTTCAAAACCGCATTGGCGGCTACTCTGGCTGGCTTGTCGCTGAGTTACGTCATTGGCCGGGCTACATTGTCGGGTTTGTTCGTGGGGCGAAAAATTGCATTCATTCGCACTCCGAAAATGGCCAGTAACCTGGCCGTGTTGCAGGCCCTCAATGCCGCGCGGGATGAATCCATTCTGGCCTTGATGTTGTTGTGTGGGGTAGGGCTGATTTATTTTCAGCAGGGTTTTGACTCGCGAGAGAACATGGCATGGTGCCTTGTTCTGGTCTCGCAAAGTTTGCCTTTCCTGGCCTCCCTTGTCGTGTCTGTTCTCAGCACGGCACCCAACCGGGACAGTGTGCAAAGTCAGGAAAAAACAGCATGAGTGTAGTCAATCAGTTGACATGGTCTGATCGCAAGGCGCAAGTGTTGCGCGTGCTTGCCGACGCGTCTTTTTGGCGCTGGTCAGGCCGGCTTGCCCTTGCATTGATTTTTCTGAATTCAACGTTGTGTTTCTCAGCGATCTGGCCGACCGTGTATGTGTTGCCCAAGCTGGGTATTGCACCCGAGTTTTTGTGCCTGGTGATGGTGCTGGCGGCTTGGGTGGCACTGTTCGGAAAGCCGTCTTTCAGGGCGCTGGGCATAATGGCTGCAATCTATTTGTTGATGGTTGTGGGCCGTTATGCCGATGTGGTGGTGCCGAATCTGCTGGGCCGTCCGGTCAACCTGTATTGGGATGTTCCTGAATTGCCCCGTTTCCTGTGGGTGACTGCGCAGGGTTTTCCATTGTGGCTCAGTGCGCTGGCTGTGGCCGTCGTTCTGTTGCTGGTTTGGGGCGCTCATCGCCTGTTGATGGTGGCCATGAGTACGGTTTCCACCGGGCTTGAGCCTGTGGCAAAACGGGCTTGGCTCTGGGCCTTGTTTGCCTTGTTGGGCGTTGTGGTGGTGAGCAATTATTCAGAAGACCCTGAAAAGCCGACTTTTGTGTCCAAGGCTGTGGTGCCGGTTTACTGGAAAGAAGCCATGAAGCTGCGGGACATCCTCACCCCTTCACGCGCAGCCTTGCTGCTGCCTGCCACCACTGTGGTGGATGAAGCCCTGGCCAAGCCGCAGGGCCAATTGCTGGCCGGCCTGAAACAGCGCGATGTGAACCTGATGTTTCTCGAAACGTACGGGGCCGTTCTGTATGACCAGGCTGATTCATCGAAAGCTGTGGCAGACACACGCGCAGAACTGGAGAAAGCAATTCTCGCCAGTGGGCGGCAGGTGGTGTCGGCCTTTTACGTGTCGCCAACAATCGGTGGGGCCAGTGATTTGGCCCATTTGTCAGTGCTCTCAGGAATTGACCTGAAGGATTCAAGAAAGCATGACGTGTTGTTGACCACCCAGCGGCGTACCTTGACGGACGTGTTCGAGCGCGAGGGCTATGAAACCTTCGGGCTGTATCATTCTGTGGGCTGGGAATGGGTGGAACGCGCGTTCTACAGCTACGACCGATATATAGACGGCCCTGCGCTGGGCTACCAGGGGCCTGCTTTCGGATTCTGGAAAATACCTGATCAATTTGCAGCTGCGCGCGTGGAGCAACTTTACCCCCGCGATGAAAACGCGAAGCCAAGATTTACGTTTTTCCCGACCATTTCCAGCCACTTTCCATTTCACCAGGTGCCGCCTTACCAGCCTGACTGGCAAAAGTTGCTGGGGCCTGAGCCTTTTGACAAGGCCGAAGCTGCGCGGGCGCAAGCCGAACCGGTGGGCTGGGAATACATGAAACCGGATTATCTCCGCACCATCAACTACACCCACACCTGGCTGGCGGGCTATTTTGCCCGACCCGAACCGCGTGAATCTGTTTATGTGATGATCGGGGACCACCAGCCCACCGGCAGTGTTTCACGCGAGCCCACGCCCTGGGATGTGCCCGTGTTCGTGATCTCAAAAGACACGCAGTTGCTGGACCGTTTTCGCGCCATGGGTTTCACCGATGGCCTGACACCGGCACAACGAAAGCCGCTGGGCGATTTGTATCAATTGACTGGTACGCTACTCAAAGGTTTTGAAGACTGATTACAAGGTGATCCAGATCACAAGGAGAGAAAAATGGGTTTGAGAATCAATGATGTGGTACCTGATCTGACGCTGAATACCGATCAGGGTGTCTTCAGCCTGCATGATTTCATTGGTGACAGCTGGACCATCCTGTTTAGCCACCCAAAAGATTTCACGCCCGTGTGTACGACCGAGTTTGGTGCTGTGGCGCAATTGGCGGAAGAATGGAAAAAGCGCGGCACCAAGGTGATTGGTTTGTCGGTGGATGGTGTCGAGGAGCACAAGGCCTGGAAACGCGACATCGAAAAATTCTCGGGTGCACAAGCGACCTTTCCGATCATCGCGGATGATTCGCTAGAGGTGTCCAAGGCACTGGACATGTTGCCTGCCAACGCCTACCTGCCTGATGGCCGCACTGCGGCAGATTCCGCCAGCGTGCGCGTCGTATTCATCTTTAGCCCGGACAAAAAGCTGCAACTGTCCATGACCTACCCCATGTCGGTGGGCCGCAATTTTGCTGAAGTGTTGCGTGCACTGGATGCATTGCAGAAAACTTACGGTGTGCCGATTGCTACCCCAGCCAATTGGGTGCATGGTCAGGATGTGATTGTGGCGCTTTCCCTCAATGATGAACAGGCCAAAGCAAAGTTCGGCAACATTGACATCAAGTTGCCTTACCTGCGCACCACCAAAATGCCTGGCTGATTCTTTTTCTCAATTCAGGCAAGCCTGTCAAATCGGGTACCGCCCTTGAAAGCGGTGCCCGATTTTTTTGCGCTGTACCGTGGCAGTGTGCCAAAAAAATGGCGGTTCATGGCAGGTTTTTGGCAGTCAATAGCAGATCTTTTCCCTAATCTTTTTCAGTTCTTGAAAATATAGTGATTAAAAACATGGTCTTGCATTAATTCGTAAACATGATCAAGTGCTGGTATTGTTCTTGCACTAGTACTTCTGAAATCAAATTTCAAAGGACGCAGAGATCATGGACCTGGACCCGGCACTGTTGGCCCGCGCGCAATTTGGCGCCAACATCACTTTTCATATTTTGTTCCCCACCATCACCATCGCCCTGGCCTGGATGCTGCTGTTTTTCAAGGTGCGTCACAACGCCACGGGTGAGGCCCACTGGATGGAAGCCTATGCATTCTGGGTCAAGGTGTTTGCGCTGACTTTTGCCTTGGGCGTGGTGTCGGGCGTCACGATGAGTTTCCAGTTTGGTACCAACTGGCCTGGTTTCATGGAAACAGTGGGCAATGTGGCTGGTCCTTTGCTGGCTTATGAAGTACTCACAGCGTTTTTCCTCGAAGCGACATTTCTGGCAGTAATGCTGTTTGGCACCAACCGGGTCAGCCCCAGAATGCACACCATCGCGACTTTCCTTGTGGCTGCGGGTACCACCGCATCCGCCTTCTGGATTCTGGCATTGAATTCCTGGATGCAAACCCCCGCTGGCTTCGAAATGATTGACGGCAAGGCGGTGGTCACCAGCTGGATGGAAGTAATTTTCAACCCCTCATTCCCCTACCGCCTGGCGCACATGTTGCTGGCCTGTGGATTGACTGGCGCATTCCTGATGGCAGGTCTTTCAGCCTGGCAGTGGCACAAGGGCATGCGTACGAAAGCGGTGAATGCAGCGCTTCGTACCGGTGTCACCGTGGCGGCCATCCTGATTCCAGTGCAGATTTTCATGGGCGACATGCATGGCCTGAATACGCTGGAACATCAACCGCAGAAAGTGGCGGCGATGGAAGGCGTGTGGGAAACCGAAAAGGGCGCACCGCTTCTGCTGTTTGCCATTCCTGACAATGAAGCGCGCACCAACCATTTTGAAGTGGCCATTCCGAACCTGGCTTCCCTGATTCTGACCCACAAGGCTGATGGAGAAATCAAGGGACTGAATGAGTTTGTGGGTGCACACCCGCCAGTGTTCCAGGTGTTCTGGGCCTTCCGCGTGATGGTGGGTGTGGGTGTGTTGATGTTGCTGGTGAGCTGGTATGGCGTGTGGCGGATTTACCGCAACAGGACCTCGGGGCAGGCCATCAACAAGCCCATGTTGTATTCCTTGATTGCCATGACGTTCTCTGGTTGGGTGGCCACCGTGGCTGGCTGGTATGTGACCGAGATCGGTCGTCAGCCTTTTCTGGTGCAGGGCATCTTGCGCACTGAAGACGCCATTTCAGCAGTCCCCCCCAGCATGATTGCATCGACTTTTATCGGTTACCTGGCCTTGTACGCAGTACTGCTGGCCGCCTATGTCAGCACCTTGTTTTATCTGGCCAAAAAAGCGGGCAATGTTGCTGCGCCTGCCGACAAACTAAACGTTGTAGAGGGTCAATATGTCCACGCTTGAAACCATGAATTTTGAACAGATTCTGCCCGTGATTTTCATGATCCTGATGGGAATCTCCATGCTGGCCTACGTGATTCTGGACGGCTATGACCTGGGTGTGGGTGCCTTGATGGGCTATGCCACACCCGATGAAAAAGACAGCATGATTGCCTCAATTGGCCCTTTCTGGGATGCCAACGAAACCTGGTTGGTGCTAGGTGTGGGCATTTTGCTGGTGGCCTTTCCAATGGCCCACGGCGTCATTCTCGGCGAGCTTTATCTGCCGGTGACCCTGATGCTGTTCAGCCTGATCATTCGCGGTGTGGCCTTTGACTTCCGCGCCAAAGTGCCGACCGACCGCAAACATGTCTGGAACAAATTGTTTCTCATCGGTTCAGTGGGTGCTGCCTTGTCGCAAGGCTACATGCTGGGCAGTTACATCACCGGTTTTCACACATCGCCGTTGGGCATTGTGTTTTCCCTGTTGACTGCACTGTGCTTGCTGGCGGGTTATGTGTTGATGGGTTCAAGCTGGTTGTTGATGAAAACCACCGGCCCATTGCAGGTGAAAGCGGTCAACTGGGCGCGCAGAAGTTTGTGGCTGGCTGGTGTGGGCATTGCTGCAATTTCTGCGGTAACGCCGTTCATCAGCCCACGGATTTTCGAGAAGTGGTTTGCCTTCAACAATTTCTTTTTGCTGATGCCGATTCCGCTGGCCACCTTGGGGCTTTTCTTCATCGCGGACCGCACCTTGCGCAGGCTGCCAACGCGTTTGGCCGCCGGCAACGAGTACGGGGCCTGGGTGCCTTTTGCCTGCGCCGTGGGCGTCTTTTTCCTCTCCTTTTATGGCCTGGCGTACAGCCTGTTTCCTTACCTGGTGCTGGACAAAATTGACGTGTGGCAGGCGGCCAGCCACCACGATTCCCTGATGGTGATTTTCTGGGGAGTCATTGTGGTGTTGCCAGCCATTCTTGGCTACACCGTGTATGCCTACAGGGTGTTCTGGGGCAAGGCGCAGGGTCTGAGTTACAACTGAATCAAAAACAAATCAAAACAGGAAAGAGGAAAAAGGGATATGAGCAAGCAACTGGGCAATCAGATCACCGCATCGGGACAAATTGATGCGGAAGGCATCAGGCAGTTGGCGGCATCGGGTTGCAAAACCATTGTCAACAACCGGCCTGACGGGGAAGAAGCCCACCAGCCTTCCAACGCAGAACTTCAGGCGGTTGCAGAAGGTCTGGGGCTGAATTGGGTCTATCTGCCACTGACGGCAGGGCAGCAGCCCGACGGCCAGTTGTCGCGTGATTTTCGAGATGTCATGGACAAATTGCCTAAGCCTGTTCATGCATTTTGCAGAACAGGCCGCAGGTCGGAAATGATTCACCAGGCCGCAAGAGCCTTGCCTTCCACCTCTGCGTGTTCAAGTGCTTTTGACGTGGTCATCGTGGGTGCGGGTACTGCGGGTGTGTCGGTGGCGACCAGTTTGCTGAACCGCGATTCCAGCCTGAATATTGTGCTGGTCGACCCAGCCCAAAACCACGATTACCAAGCAGCCTGGACATTGGTCGGTGCTGGCGAGTATGAGGCCACCCACACCCGCAAACCCATGGCAGATGTCATTCCCAAGGGTGTGCGCTGGGTGGCACAGGCGGTGGCCAGTTTTCAACCCGATGACAACCAGGTGACCTTGGCTGATGGCTCGGTATTGACTTACAGCCAGTTGGTGGTTTGCCCGGGCCTTAAGTTGAATTGGGGTGCAATTGAAGGCTTGACAGAGGCCCTGGGCAGCAACGGGGTGACGTCCAATTACCGCTATGACCTGGCCCAATACACCTGGGAGCTGGTTCAGAAAACCCGCAAGGGCCGTGCCTTGTTCACCCAGCCTGCCATGCCCATCAAGTGTGCGGGAGCACCCCAGAAGGCGATGTACCTCAGTTGCAGCAATTGGGAAGAAAAGAAGGTACTTAACGACATTGAAGTGGAAATGTACAACGCAGGTGGCGTGGTGTTTGGCGTGCCCACTTTCGTGCCACCATTAATGGAATACATCAAACGGTACAACGCAAAAGTGAGTTTTTCTCACAACCTGGTCAAGATTGACGGGCCTTCCAAAATTGCCACGTTTGAGGTGACCTCAGCCGATGGTCAAAAGCAACGGATCGAACGCAGTTTCGACATGATCCACGTGGTGCCACCCCAGGTGGCCCCTGATTTTGTGGCGCAAAGCCCTTTGGCCAATGCGGCAGGCTGGGTGGATGTTGACCCTCACACCATGCAACACGTTCGTTTCCCCAATGTGTTCAGCCTGGGGGATGCAGGTTCCATGCCCAACGCCAAAACCACGGCAGCCATTCGCAAGCAGGCCCCGATTGTGGCCAGTAACTTGATTCGCGTGCGCAACCGTTTGGCACCGCTGGCTGATTACGATGGCTACGGTGCCTGCCCACTGACCGTTGAGAAGGGCAAGGTGGTGCTTGCTGAGTTCTCTTATGGTGGAAAGCTCGCGCCCACCTTTCCGCTGAACCCGGCTGTGCCCCGGCGTTTGAACTGGATGTTGAAGAAGCACGTGTTCCCTGCGCTTTACTGGTTTGGTGCATTGAAGGGCCGGGAGTGGCTGACGGCTTGCGCGAAGATGGACAGCAAGGGTTAAGCGATGAATCTTCAAAAATGGTTTGGTTGTGCGCATTGGCTGCCCCAATACAACCGGGAATGGCTGGCCAGTGATTTGGTGGCTGCCGTGGTGGTGACCATCATGCTGATTCCGCAAAGCCTGGCCTATGCACTCTTGGCAGGCTTGCCTGCCGAGGTGGGCCTGTACGCCAGCATGGCGCCCCTGCTTGCCTATGCGGTGTTTGGCAGCAGCAGGGCCATGGCGGTGGGGCCAGTGGCGGTTGCGTCACTGATGTCGGCCGCAGCCGCTGGCCAGTTTGCACAAGGCGATGTGGCGCTGTTTTACCAGGCGTCTGTTGCCCTGGCGTTTATGGGTGGTGCAGTGCTTATTCTGCTGGGGCTGCTGCGCGCGGGTTTTGTCGCAAATTTGCTGAGTCATCCGGTGGTGGGTGGGTTCGTATCCGCTTCGGCCTTGTTGATTGCCTTGGGGCAGTTGGGATCACTCCTGGGGGTTT
This sequence comes from Burkholderiales bacterium, assembly GCA_027484315.1. Classification (GTDB taxonomy): domain Bacteria; phylum Pseudomonadota; class Gammaproteobacteria; order Burkholderiales; family Burkholderiaceae_B; genus Limnobacter. Next base: position 11,293 of record JAIXTE010000153.1, read on the forward strand.
CAGCCAAGGGAGAAACCTTTTTTGAAACAGCTGTGGTGCTGGTTTCAAAGATCACACAAATCGACTGGACCACTACGGCAATTGGCCTGTCGGCCTTGTTGTGGTTGTGGGCTGCACGCAAGTGGGGCAAGGGGGTTTTGAAGTCGCTGGGCCTGAAAGGTTTGGGTTTGGAAATTGCGTTTCGCGCAGCGCCGGTTGTGGCCATTGTGATCAGCATTCTTGCAGTTACGGTGTTGCAAGCCAGCACCGTGCGCACGGTTGGCAATATACCCACCAATTTGCCTGGCCTGTTTTTCCCATCGCTGGAACTGGCTTCCTGGGTTGACCTGTTGGTGCCCGCTGTATTGATTGCACTGGTGGGTTTTGTGGAAACCGTGTCGGTGGGGCATGCCCTGGCGGCCAAGCGAAAACAGCGCATTGACCCCAACCAGGAACTGCTGGGTTTGGGTGCCGCCAATATTGCATCGGGTGTATTCGGTGGCTACAGCGTAACGGGTGGTTTTTCCCGTTCAGTGGTTAATTTTGATGCGGGTGCACAAACGCCCATGGCAGGCGTGTTCACAGCGGGTGGTATCTTGCTGGCCACGCTGTTTTTGACACCGCTGCTGACTAACTTGCCCCACGCGACTTTGGCTGCAACCATCATCGTAGCCGTGCTCGGTTTGATCGACTGGCACCTGCCCAAAATGCTGTGGCGCTATTCCCGGCGGGATTTTTTCGCTTACGGCCTGACGGTGCTGGTGGTGCTGCTGGCCGGTGTGGAGGCTGGCATTATTGCGGGCGTTGTGTTTTCTATTTTGGCCCTGTTGGCCGGAGTGAGCCGACCCCATTTGGCCATTGTGGGGCAAGTGCCCGGCACTGAACATTTCAGGAATGAGAAGCGCCACAAAGTGAGGCTGGTAGACGGCGTGGTGTCGGTCCGCGTGGATGAAAGCCTGTACTTTCCAAACGCCCGCTGGCTTGAAGACGTTCTGCTGGAAATTGCAGCAGGCAAACCTGGAACCAGAGCCCTTGTCTTGCAGTGCAATGCGATCAATCACATTGATGCCAGTGCGCTGGAATCGCTTGAAAAAATTGATGAAAACCTGGGTGCCATGGGCATCAGCCTTTATCTCTCGGAGGTCAAGGGCCCCGTGCAGGATCAACTGGCTTTGTCGGATTGGTACAAGGCCATTCAATCAAGAATTGGATTGACGCATTTGGACACCCTTGAAATGGCGCAGCAGGCGCTTAGCTAATTAAAGGTAAGATTTCAACACATGTTGATGGAGAAAAATATGAGCGAAACAGGCATTCAATTCAAAGTAGACATGACCCAGGTTCCGGATGTCACCCACTTCTTCGATGAGCAAAGCAACACCTTCAGCTACGTGGTCAAAGACCCGCTGAGCAGTGCATGTGCCATCGTCGATTCGGTGTTGGACATCGACTACCCTGCAGGGCGTTTGTCGTACAAAGGGGCCGATGAGATCATCGCTTTCATTCGCAAGAATGACCTGAAAGTGGAATGGATCATCGAGACCCATGTGCACGCGGACCACCTGTCTGCTGCGCCTTACATCAAGGAACAGGTCGGTGGCCTGATCGGTATTGGCGAGCACATCAACGTGGTTCAGGATACCTTTGGCAAAGTGTTTAACGAAGGCACAGAGTTTCAGCGTGACGGTTCGCAATTTGACCGCCTGTTCTCAGACGGTGATTCCTATCAAATCGGTTCACTGATTGGCCACGCCATGCACACGCCGGGCCATACGCCCGCCTGCATGACCCACGTGATTGGCAATTCAGCTTTTGTGGGCGACACCATTTTCATGCCTGATTCAGGTTCAGCCCGGGCGGACTTTCCCGGTGGCGATGCGCGAATTCTGTTTCGCTCAATTCACCGTTTGTTGAGCCTGCCTGAAGACGTGGTGCTGTACATGTGTCACGACTATGCGCCAAATGGCCGCGAGTTGCGCCATGTCAGCACAATAGGTGAACAGCGCCGCGAGAACGTGCACGTGGCTGATGCAATTACCGAAGAACAATACGTGAAGATGCGCGAAGCCCGCGACGCCACACTGGCCATGCCCAAGCTGATCATTCCATCGATTCAGGTCAACATGAAAGCAGGGCACCTGCCGGAACCGGAAAGCAACGGCCAGCGTTACCTGAAGGTTCCGATCAACGGCTTGTGATTCGGTTTTGAATTCGGATGACACAAAGTGATGCCAATGTCATAGTGATGGCAGTGTTTGGCAGACCTTGTAAATCAGGATTTGAAATTGAAAGAGAATATTCAGTCTTTGGTGTCTTTTCTGGAAGCCGATCCAGAACCCTCCATTGTTTTGGACCTTGACTACACCATCCTGGGCGCGAATCGCGCCTATCTGGCCGCGTACGGCGCACCCGCGGCCGAGCCTCCAGTTGGCCGAAAATGTTTTTCGGTGTCCCACCATTACGACAAGCCTTGTGATTTGTCCGGTGAGCAATGCCCCATGAACACCGCGAAGAAAACCAAGGCGCCTTCACGGCTGCTGCACATTCATTACACCCCACGCGGGCAGGAACATGTGGACGTGGAGTTGCGCCCCATTCTGGACGCGAACAACGAGGTGGTTGCTTATGTGGAACGGATCAATACGGTGCGCTCAGCTTCCGTGCAAGCCACTGGCAGTGGCTTGGTGGGTTCTTCTCCTGTGTTCAACAAGGCCTTGTCCGATCTTTCACGCGTTGCAAAAACTGATTTGCCCGTACTGCTTCAGGGTGAAAGTGGCACGGGCAAGGAATTGTTTGCACGTGCTGTACACGATGGCAGCCCGAGAAAATCAGCGCCATTCGTGGTGGTGGATTGCACAGGTTTATCCGACACGCTGTTTGAAAGCGAGTTGTTCGGTTACGAGAAAGGAGCATTCACTGGCGCGCAGCAGTCCAAGGCGGGCCTGATTGAAACAGCAAAGGGCGGTACGGTATTTCTGGATGAAATTGGCGATGTGCCACTGACCATGCAAGTGAAATTGTTGCGTTTGCTTGAATCAGGCACATTCCGTCGCGTAGGTGGGCTTGACACAAAGACCACCGATTTCAGGCTGGTGGCCGCCACCCACAAGCCCTTGCAGAAGATGGTCAATGAAGGCACTTTTCGCGCGGACCTTTTTTACCGCATTTGTGTGTTCCCGATTCAGTTGCCGGCTTTGCGGCATCGGATTGACGACATTCCCAAGCTGGTTCATTCCCTGCTGCGCCGCGGGGCTGGCCCCTTGGGCACGCAGTTCGTGGTCAGCGAGCCCGCCATGAGAACCCTGACCAATTACGCCTGGCCCGGCAACATACGCCAATTGAAAAATGTGCTGGACCGCGCACGCGTGTTTGCAGACGACGGGCGAATCGAGGTGGAGCACCTGCCTGCCGAATTGCTGAACCCGGTGCGTTCTGAGCCCTCGACCACACTTAAATCAGGTTCACCGCGACCGAAAAAAATGACCACAGAGGAGTTGCGTGAGATTGAACGGAATTTTGAAGGTTCCCGAAAGGAACTGGCGATGCACTTGGGCATGAGTGAGAGGACGCTTTACAGAAAACTGAACTGACCGGAATTTGTCGCGCTGTTCAAGGCATTGAAATGGCGCGGACTGTGATCGTGATCCCTTCAAATTTTTGTGTGAACTGTAAATATTAAATAGTGTAAATATTTCACAATCCATCACATATTGGCTCTCAAGATAGTCAATTCAGCAGACGTTACCAATCCCAAGGACTTTCAATCAATCAGTCGTCCAGGGAGACATGAATGCCTTTGCTAAAAAAAACCTCCAGTAATTCCTCACATTCCTCAGTTGCTGATGCGGGTGTGTCCGCATCAGTTCAACGCGACGCAGAAGCTCAACGCCGAAAGGCCAGAACCCTTGCCAAAAAACAGCAGGCTGCGGAACGAATTGCAAGTGCGACCACGCAATTGGCCAGCGGCATCACGGAGGCTTCCTCCGCCTGTGAAGAGTTGAAGCGTGCCACCGATGAAATTTCGGCCAGTGCAGAAGAAGCAGCAGGCGCTGCACAGGAAAGTCTCCGCGCGATTAATCTGCTTTCAATCTCTGTTGAAAAGCAACTGGAAAATTCACAGATGTCATCCGAGCGTGGTTTGGCTGTTCAAGCCATGGCGACCCGAATCGGCACAGAAGTACTTTCTACCGTGGGCAGCATTGAAGTCGCTTCCCAACGCCAGGGCACCAGTGTGGCCATGGTGGGTGAACTGGAGCGCCAGGCATCCAACATTGGCGACATTGTCAAAGCGGTTGCACGTATCGCGGACCAAACCAATTTGTTGGCGCTGAATGCGGCTATTGAAGCTGCACGGGCAGGCAAGCACGGCAAAGGTTTTGCAGTTGTTGCTGATGAGGTGCGAACTCTGGCCGAAACTTCAGAACGCAGTGCCCGCGACATCCAGAACCTGGTGACCCAGATACAAGGCGAGGTGCAGGCAATTGCCCTGGGCATCAACACCTCGTCGGAAGCCATTCGCAACGAGGCGATTCGTGGAAAAACAGTGGTGGAAAAAATGTCTGCCATTTCACGCGATGTTCAGTTGGTGATGGAGGGTGCGCAGGAAATCATGGTGGCGGCTCAGCAATCTTCCAGATCTTCCCAGATGGCGTTACAAGCTGCCGAGGCCATTGCCGCCGCCGCCGAGGAACAAAGCTCGGCCAGTGAAGAGTCAGCCAAAACCGTGAATGAGCAAACTGTTGCACTGTCCCAAGCTGACCAGGCATCTTCAAGTTTGTCTGAAATTGCAGACGAGTTGAGAACCAGTACCGACATTGCAAAAAGTGCGGAAGATGTCGCCTCTGCTGCAGAAGAATTGTCCTCGGCGGTGCAGGAAATTACCCGCGCTTCGTCACAAATCATGGTTGCAATCGAGCAAATCCGAAAGGGTGCACAAAGCCAGGCCGCAGCCAGTGCGGAAAGTGCTGCTGCGATTGGCCAGATTGAGCGAGGTATTGAGTTGGCCAGTCAGCGGGCAGAAGAGGCCTTGAAGCGCGTGGTGGTGGTCAAGGACATGCTGACTGAAAACAAGCAGGGCGTGCTCGGCTTGATCAGTGGTATTGAAACCTCGCTGGTGGCCACGCGCCAAAGCATGCAGCAAATGAAAGCACTTGAAGTGGTGTCCCGACGCATCGACAAGATCGTGGACAGCATCACGACCGTGTCCATCCAGACCAACATGCTTGCGGTCAACGGGGCAGTTGAAGCCGCACGTGCTGGCGAGTTTGGCAAGGGTTTCGTTGTGGTGGCTACAGACATTCGAAACCTGGCACATGATTCTGCCGAGAATGCAGACCGTATCAAGGACATGGTCCGTTCCATTCAGGAACAGATCGGCACCGTGGCGCGCGACCTGCAGGAAATCCTGAGTTCTGCCACCGTCGAGGTCGAAAAAACCCGGACCATTTCACAGAACCTGGTCTTGATTGAGGCCGATGTGGCCACGCTGGAACAGGGCAACAAAGAACTTGTGGGCATGGCGGGTGACATGGTGTCGGCTGTGGCTCAAATCAAGACAGGTGTTGAGCAGGTGTCTTCTGCTGCCTCGCAGGCGGAGAAGGCTGCCACGGAATCTGCTGCGGCTGCACGCCAGCAGTCACAGGGTGCGGAAGAACTGTCCGCGGCAATTGAGGAAATCGCGTCGCTGGCTGATGAGTTGCAGTCGGTTTGATTGGATCCCCACCTCAGGAGCTTGCCATGACGAATACAAATGATTCGGTAGAAGAAGGGGTTGAGATTGAAGAATACGGAGCAGACGGTCCACAGATTGTGACCTTCTCTCTGGGAGATGAACGATTTGCTGTGCCCATGGAATGCGTGCAGGAAATTGTCCGCGTGCCAGCCACGGTGCGCGTTCCCTTGGCCAGCAGTCACCTGACCGGGCTTGCGAATCTTCGGGGGCGGGTGCTGCCGGTGTTTCAATGCAGAACCATGATGGGTATGCCCGCTATTGAAGTCTCGGAGGCTTCACGCGTGCTGGTGCTGCGCATCGGCACCTCTGTTGGTTTGATGGTTGACCGGGTGCATGCAGTGGTCACCATTTCTCCGGAACAGGTCGACGCCATTCAGCAAGAAGACGAAATCAGCAACACCGAGTGGCTGGCCGGTGTCATTCGCCAGGAAAAAGAGTTGACCCTGTTGCTCGATGTAGAACGTCTTGTTCAAACCCACGCAAGCCAGGAAAGGGCTGGTGGCAGCGGGCCTGCGAGTGACTTCAACGCCATGGCTGATGCTGCAGACGAAGACAGCAATCTGGATGAATTGCAGCTGGTGAGTTTTGAAGTGGCCGGTCAGGAATATGCCGCACCCATTGACCGTGTTCAGGAAATTGTTCAGGCCCCCTCCGATTTCACCACCTTGCCCCATGCCCACGCGGCCGTGTTGGGTGTGATGGTGCTTCGCGCCCGTTTGTTGCCGCTGCTCAGTTTGCGGGCCCTGTTCGGGCTGGAAACACTGGCGCTTCAGGAACACCACCGGGTGGTGGTGTTGCAACTACCCGGCGGTAGTTCTGTGGGTGTGGTGATGGACCGTGTCAATGAGGTTCTCAGGGTTTCCAGGTCTGTGCAGGAACCTGTGCCTGCCCTGTTCAACAATTCGCGCGCTGTGCGCCATGTGCAGTCCATGTGCAGGTTGGAGGATGGCAAGCGCCTGGTGTCCATTCTTGAAATTGACAGCCTGGTGGACTACACCAGTGCCGCCATTCAAAGCCTGGGTCATGGCACCGGATTCGAAGCTCAATCGGCAAGCCAGGCTTGCAATCAAGAGGAAAGTGAAGACATGGAGAGCGAAGGACAGGTTGTCGTGTTTCAACTCGGTGCCGAAGAATTCGGAGTGAACATTCACTCGGTGCAGGAAATCGTGCGGGTGCCGGAGCAGTTGACCCGCATTCCCCAAACCCCTGCCTTTCTGGAAGGGGTCATCAACTTGCGGGGCACTGTGTTGCCAGTGATTGACCAGCGCCGACGAATGGGTATTGAAGGGGGAGAGCGCCATGACCGGCAACGCATCATGGTGTACCTGATGAACGGCGTGCGAACTGGTTTCATTGTGGATTCAGTCACCGAGGTGCTAAGGCTTGATCCGAAAAACATTTCCGATACACCTTCTGGTGGTCTGCACGATGTGAACCTGTTGCCCCAGGTCGCCAACCTCACCGACAGCAAGCGCATGATCCTGCTGATTGACCCACAGGCATTGTTGAGCAGTGCCGAGTGCAACTCACTGCAAGCCAGCGACAAGCAAGCCTTGGATTTTGAAACACCGCTTGAGATGTCTGACAACAGTCAGCTTGACCCCGCTGCGCAAACCTTTGACGAGCCAGTACTGAGCTGAGGTGTACGCATGTTGATGGCAGCCAAAACCCGTCTGTTGATTGTGGATGATTCTGCGCTGATGAGAAAACACCTGGTTTCAATGTTCGCCGATGAAGGAGGCTTTGAAATTGCCACGGCCCGCAATGGCGTGGAGGCCTTGATGCAGCATCGGGAGTTCAAGCCCGATGTCATTACCCTGGACGTGAACATGCCGGAAATGGACGGGCTGACTGCCCTGTCCATGTTAATGACCGAGCGGCCCACGGCGGTAATCATGGTGTCTTCACTGACCGAAAAGGGTGCCATGACTACGCTTGAGGCACTGGCTCTGGGGGCGGTGGACTTTGTTCCGAAACCGGGGGGCACCATTTCCCTGTCGATTGACAGTGTGCGCCTGCAACTGTTGGAGAAAGTGCGCACTGCGGCAAAGATGCGCCGCCGCAGGGCAGACTTGAAGGAAAAAAACAGCGCGCCACAGGGGAATGTCACCGCACCTGCACTGTCATCCGCGCCAGAGCCTGTCAAATGGACTCCACCCAGCCCAGCCACTGGCAGTCTGCCCATGTGGCCTTTTGGCGTGGTGTGTGTGGGTGTGTCCACTGGCGGACCGCGTGTGCTGGAAGAAATACTGCCGCAACTTCCCGAAGATTTCCCCTGGCCTGTGCTGATTGCACAGCACATGCCCGCCACCTTCACTCAGGCCTTTGCTAACAGGCTCAACGGTCTGTGCCCGCTAGAGGTGCTTGAGGTGTCCAGCCCCATGCCCTTGCAGCCAGGCCATGTGTACATCGGCAAGGGTGGAACGGACATGGTGGTCAGCAATCGCCAGGGTGTGTTGCAAGTACTGCCCAAACCGGAAAACCCCGAATTGCTGTGGCACCCCAGTGTGGAGGCGCTGATGGGCAGTGTGGCCAGGAACCTGAACCCCGCGCAGGTGATCGGCGTGATGCTGACGGGAATGGGTTACGACGGTTCAAACGCGATGGCAGCGCTGAAACTCGCAGGTGCCCGAACCGTGGCCGAGTCTGAAGAATCAGCCACTGTGTTTGGCATGCCAGCAGAATTGATCAAAAAAGGTGGGGCCAGCATTGTGTTGCCCGCCAGCGAAATAGCAAAGCAACTCAAGTTTTGGTTGAGTTCCGGAGGTAGAAGATGGGCTTGATAAAGTCGCGTGGCGTGGTCCTTGATCCAAGCCCGCAAGCAGAACAGGAAGACCTCGACATGCTGGTGACAGGTCTTCGATCCGGTGATCCCGACCTGCGAAGAATGGCAGCACGGGATCTGATCGGTTTTCCTGCTGCAACACAGGCCCTGGGCGATCAACTGCAGGTTGAAGAAGATCCGCAGGCCCTGGATTCCATCATGAATACATTGGGCTGTCTGGGCACACCCGAGGCGGTGGAACTGCTGCTGCCATGTTTGCGTTCCTCCGACCCGTTTCGGCGCAACCAGGCCATCGAAGTGCTGAAAGGACTGCCCCAGGTGGTCGCCCCTTTCATCGAAGACCTGCTTGCTGATCCGGATCCGGATGTGCGAATTTTCACGGTGAATGTGCTCGAGTCGCTCAAGCACCCCAGGGTGGTGTCCTGGCTGACAGAGGTCATTCAAACAGACCAGCATATCAATGTGTGCGCAACTGCGTTGGACCTGCTGGTCGAGTTGGCTGATGAAAGCTGCCTGCCTGCGCTGTACGAGGCGGCAAAACGCTTTCCGAATGAACCGTATTTCGAGTTCACGATCAACATGGCCATTGACAGCGTCCTTGAAGGCAAGGGGAGAGCCGAATGAAAGTGGCCTCGCAGCATGCAATCACGGATGACGATTTCAAGAAATTCCGTGAGTATTTTTATCGCAAGACCGGCATGTACTTTGATGACGGCAAACGCTACTTCGTTGATAAGCGCCTGCAGGAACGGATTGCACAAACCGACAGTGCTTCGTTTCGGGATTACTTCGTGATGCTGCGGTTCCAAGCCACGGGTGGTGAGTTGCAACAGTTGATCAACACCATGACGGTGAACGAAACCTACTTTTTTCGCGAGGAGTACCACTTTGCCTGCATGGTGAAATCCATGCTGCCTGAAATTGTGGCGAACAAGAAGGACAAGGACCCGATCCGTATTTGGTCGATGCCGTGCTCCTCTGGAGAAGAGCCCTTTTCGATTGCCATTTATCTTCAGGAATACTGGCCCCAGATCAGCCAGTACGATGTGGACCTGATGGCCTCCGACATTGACACCGACATTCTGAAACAGGCAAGTCTTGGGCGCTTCAGCCGTCGTTCAGTTCAAAACCTGCCAGCACACCTGAAGTCCCAATACTTCCGGGAACAGGTCGATGGGGATTACCAGCTGATTGATGATTTACGCCAAAGCGTCGAGTTCACAAGGGCCAATCTTACAGAGCTTGCAGACACCCGAAGATTCCGTAAGGTCGATGTGATTTTCTGCCGAAACCTCCTGATCTATTTTGACGACGAGTCCCGTCGACAGGCTGCTGAGGCCTTTTATGACGCACTCAACCCGGGCGGGTTCATTTGTCTGGGTCACTCCGAGTCCATGAGCCGCATTAGTGGACTGTTCAATGTGCGCAAGTTTCCAGACGCCATTGTTTATCAAAAACCTTTTGCCAGCGAGAAAAACAAATCGTGAAAAAAGTACTCATCATTGATGATGCGGCAACGGTGCGCATGTATCACAGAAACATTCTCCAGCAGGCCGGCTTTTCAACCGAGGAAGCCATCAACGGCCTGGAGGCCCTTGAGAAAGCGCACACCAATCATTTTGACCTTTACCTGGTGGATGTGAACATGCCAAAAATGGATGGTTACACCTTCATCCGCAAGCTGCGCGAAAGTACAGAGATAGAACAGGCGCCTGCTGTCATGATCAGCACCGAGGCTGAGGACGAGGACGAGGTCAAAGCCTATCTGGCAGGTGCCAACCTTTATCTGATCAAGCCCATAAGACCCGAGCAGCTGTTGGAGTTTGCAAGTTTGCTGGTGGGCGGGGTGGCTTGATGAGTCCCCTGCAAATTCAGTTCATTGGTGAAAGTCGCGAGTTGCTGGAAGGGGCCGGTGAAGCCTTGCTGCGTTTTGAAAAGGCACCTGAAGATCTTGATAATCTGAACAGCCTGTTCCGGCAGGTCCACACCTTGAAAGGCAACTGCGGTTTGTTTGATGAATTGTCACCTTTGGGTGTGGCGCTTCATGCGGCCGAGGAAACCCTGGACCAGGTGCGTGCAGGGAAACACCAGTTGGGCGGGCAAGACACGGATCTTCTGATGGAAGCGATGGACTTCGTGATTGCTGGAATCGACGACTGGGAGACAGGCACTTTTCAGCCCGCCGTACAGCTTTCGGTGGCCCGCAAGCTGGCCGATCGAATTGTGTCTGCACGCGCGGGTGAGGCCCAGCCCTTGCCTGCTCATGTTCCAGACAATGAGGCTCTCGATAGGGCCGCATCGGCTTCAGGTGTCGAGGAATTACAGCCCTGGTTCACTGAAGCACTTTCAACTCTGCCTGGTTCAACCGGTCGGTTGGTGTGTGGGCGCTACACACCTGAACCAGACTGTTTTTTCAAAGGTGAAGACCCGTTACAACTGGTTTTCAATGTACCCGACCTTGTTTTTCTGGATGTCAAAAAGCTGGGCGCGTGGGCCGAGCCGTCCAGTTTTGATTGTTACCAGTGCCAGGTTGAAATTCGTTTTGTCAGTACCGCTTCGTTGGAGGCTGTGCAGCAGGTGTTTGATTACGTTGCCGAGCAGCTTGTGTTGACTGAAGTGAGCAACACCGAGTCAGCCGCACCTTCGCTGCAAGCCACCCAGCATGATCCCCTGCCCGAAAGTGTTCGCCAGGGTTTGTTGAAGGTGTGGCAAAGCCAAGCCACCATGTTGTCCATGGTGCCTGACAACGACCCTGCCTGGAAAGGCCGAGCCAATGCGGCAGTGGCCACAGTTTCCGCATTGGCCAAATCAGCCGGGAGACCCGAATGGGCCGAAGCGGCTCGTGCAATTCTTGCTGTGTGCCTGGGCGAAAATTCAATCCAGCCTCTTCAGGCCTGGATTGCCAGACGGCCTGCCGAGCTGGACGCACCTGCCGTAGCCCCACAGCAAGCCAGTCCTGCCCCCCAAGCCGTGGTGGCGGCTTCTTCTTCTGCACAGCCCAGCCCCGCCACGTCCGAGGCCGATGCCAAGGGCATTTCCGTCCTGAAGGTTCCCCGGGAAAAAATCGACCGCCTGATGGAGCTGATCGGTGAAATGGTGGTGGCCAAGAATGCGCTGCCTTACTTGGCCAATCGGGCCGAGAATGACTTTTCATGTCGCGAGCTTGCCCGGGAAATCAAGGCAAACCACAGCGTGATCAACCGCATTGCCGAAGAGATGCAGGACGCCATCATGCAGGTTCGCATGCTGCCGGTTGGAACGGTGTTCCAACGCTTTCCCCGCCTTGTGCGCGACCTGTCCAAAAAGCTGGGCAAGCAGGTTCGCCTCGACATCACAGGTGAAGACACGGAAGCGGACAAGAACATGATCGAGTCGCTCAGTGAGCCATTGATTCACCTGTTGAGAAACAGCCTGGACCATGGCATTGAATCGCCTGAAACACGTGTGGCCGCTGGCAAGTCAGCCGAGGGTTTGATTGCGATTCATGCGTGGCAGGATGCGGACCGCGTGCACATCAGCATTCGCGACGACGGTGCTGGCATGGACCCGCAGCGTTTGAAAAAAAAGGCACTTGAGAAGTCCTTGTTACCTGTTGAAAAACTGGAGCAGCTTTCGGAAAAAGAACTGTGCCAGTTGATTTTCATGCCTGGTTTTTCTACCGCTGACCAGATTTCCGATGTGTCGGGGCGAGGCGTGGGCATGGACGTGGTGCGTAGCGCCATTGCAAGGGTGGGCGGTCAAGTCGACCTTCAATCCTCCTTGGGAGAGGGCACCACGCTCACCTTGAGCCTGCCCCTGAGCATGGCTGTCAACAAGGTCATGATGATCGAACTGGCAGGCCAGCAGTTTGGTTTGCCGATGGAAGTGGTGGTGGAAACTGTCCGTGTTCCTTTGGATGCAATTCACCACATTCAGGACCAGCAAGCCACCGTGCTGCGCGGAAAAATCATTCCCCTGTTTGCGCTTCACGGCTTTTTGGGACTTGTCCAGCAGCCTCGCATGAACGAACAGAATGAACTCGCCGTGCTGGTGACCCGCGTGGGTCACGACACAGTGGGCGTGGTGGTGGACGATTTTGATTCGACAATCGACATTTTGCTGCGCCCGCTGGATGGCGTGCTCGCGCACATGCACCAGTATGCAGGTTCTGCTCTGCTGGGCGACGGTTCGGTGTTGTTGATACTCAATTTGATGGAGATGATGACATGCCAGTGAGCTTGGACGAAGCTGCTCGAAAAATTACCCTGAGTGGCGCATGCGTGGTGGAAGAAGCCGAAACGCTGCATGAAATGCTGATCAGTCACGTCGACTGGCCAGTGGACGCAAGTGAATGCGAGTACCTGCACACAGCGGTGCTGCAAGTGCTGATGAGCAACCAGCCAAGTTGGCTTGGTTTACCCAAACCACCCCACTTGCGGCGTGCGATGGAACAAATATTCGGAGGCGCGATGAATCGCGTCGATTTGCCTGGGAGGGCGTAAGCAATGAAATCAATATTACTGGTGGATGACTCCGCAACCATGCTGATGAGTTTGCGCCAAACGCTTGAGATGTCGGGATTCAAAGTGGACACGGCCTGTGATGGCGTGGACGCACTCGGAAAACTCAAGACCATCCAAAAACCGGATTTGATCATCACCGACATCAACATGCCCAATATGAACGGCATTGATTTCATTCGCAATGTCCGTCAGCTTCTTCGGTTTGTCCCCATTCTCACCTTGACCACCGAGTCGCAACAGGACAAACGGGAAGAGGCGAAAAAGCTGGGGGCCACAGGATGGTTGGTCAAACCTGTTGGTGGGCAGGATTTGGTCCGGATCATCAAGCAAGTGGTACCCAATGCTTGAGGTGTGTGTTTTTCTAGGAGGTTGCCATGTTCAGTGAATTTTCATTGTTTGACATGATGTACGTTGCCTTGGTCGGGGTTGCTCTGGGTATTGTGGTGGCCCGAAGTCACTTTTTGAAATCACTGGCCAGCCAGAAGAAGAGCTCCAGCAGTGATCGGTTAAAGGTGCGGGATCAGTGGAAAGACCAGCTTCGCGAGCAGGCCCGGGATGTCAAAAGTTTCAACGATGTGGTGCGCAGCCACCTTCATTCCGTGAAGCAGGAAAGCGAGGAAAGTGCCTTGCGCCTCATTGGCCATTTGAGTAGCGCGCACCAGCACACCATGTCTGTGCTGAGTTCTGCCCGTGAAGCGGTGGACTCAAGTTCCCGCTGGATCCAGGCTTCGAGTCACCGGCTGGACGAGCAAACCCGCATGTTGGAGCAACTGGATTCGGTTGCTGTGGCCAAGGGTGAACACGACAGCTTTCAGCGCAAGTCCCTGGGCAATCTGAAATCGGAAATTCAGGGGCTGATGCCAATGGTGGAACTGGTCGAGCACATTGCCAACCAGACCAACCTGCTTGCCTTGAATGCGTCCATTGAGGCCGCCAGGGCAGGGAATGTGGGGCGGGGCTTCACTGTGGTTGCCGAAAATGTATTCAAGCTTTCCGAACAGGCTTCCGATGCGGCCAACCAGATCCGATCCGGTATCCAGCAAGTTGCGGATACCCTTAGCAAGGAAGTGGAGTCAGCATTGAGCCAACTTGACGGGGATCAAACCCGCGATCGGGTGTTGACGATTGCTCAAAAGGTCAAAGAACTGGGCGGGCAGTTTTCCGCCTTGCTCAGCGACACCCAGCACCTGAGCGAGTCTTTGACCAGTTACGCCTCACAACTTCAGAATTCAATTGCAGATGCTTTGGGGGTGCTTCAAACCCAAGACATCATGCGCCAGCAAATCGAGCACATTGAAGACGCGCTGCGCACGCTGGACGAGCATGTAGAAGACTGGGATGAGCAGCTCACCCAGACACCGGACAATCCCGAGCTGCTCCCAAGCCTTGGTGAAAAAATGGACGTCCTGTTCAACAGGTACGTGATGCACCAGCAACGCAATGCGCACCTGCTGGCCATTGGCAAGGCACCCGGCGAAACCGGGCTGCCCAGGGTTGAATTGTTTTAGCTCTTGCTGGTCAGGGGTAGCCACACGGTGAATGTGGTGCCCACCCCTTTTTCGCTTTCAACCGTGATTTTTCCTTCGTGTCTTTTGACAATGCCATAGCTGAGTGACAAGCCCAGCCCCGTGCCTTGGCCCACGGGTTTAGTCGTGAAAAACGGATCGAAGATACGCGCCAGGTTGTCTTTTGAGATACCGCAACCGGTGTCACTGATTTTCACAAACAGCTCGGTGCCCTGCACACCGGTTTCAATGACGATCTTGCCCGAACCCTCAATGGCATGTGCTGCGTTGATCAGCAGATTCATGAACACTTGATTCAGTTGCGAACCAATGCAGTAAATGGGGGGAATGTCGCCGTATATCTTTTCTACTGTCGCCTTGTATTTCAGCTCGTTGTTCACAATGTTCAAGGTGCTGTTCAAGCCTTGGTGAATACAGGTCATGACCCATTCGCCGTGGTCCACGTGTGAAAAGTCTTTCAAGTCCTGCACAATCCGCTTGACCCGATCCACCCCGTCTTTGTTCTCAAGCAGCAGGTGTTTGATGTCCTCGCGAAGAAAATCAAGGTCCAGCGACTTGGCCAATTGATCCGCCTGCGGGTTGGGGTTGTAACTCAGCACTTCAGTTCGGTAGGCGTCAATGATCTGGAACAGGTCTTCCACGTAGTTGCCCAGATTGCCCATGTTGGAAGCCACAAAACCAATCGGGTTGTTGATTTCATGTGCAACCCCGGCAGCCAGTGATCCGATCGACGCCATTTTTTCAGACTGCAGTAACTGGTGATGGGCTTCTTCCAGTTTCTTGATCAGGGCCACCTGCTCGCTTTTTTCCTTGCGCATGGCTTTCTCCGCGTTCAGCCTTTCCTGTAGCAGCAAGGCGATCATGCTTTGATCCTGATCTTTTTCCTCATAGGTCACCTCCACGTCCTGGAGAAATTTCTGCATTTTCAAATCGCTTGAAATTTCCTGCAGGTTAACGGTTCCAAAAAACTGCTTGAGTTGGTAGCTCAAATTGGAATGCATGGTTTTTCCTCAAGATTGCGGTATTCGGTTAACGGAGGTTTGAGGAAAAATCTTGACCCTCTGATGGCCTTTGAAACCAAAGTTCACCTTTGCAGCCCTTTCTTGGATTCAAGTGTGACTTTGTTGTTAATTTAGTATTTAACTTTGTCGCGCGACTGCCGTTAACCATGATGAGGCCCACAGATTTTTTCTGTGGCGCGTGCCCCGGAGGTTGTTGTGATGCAATTTGTTGACAGACAGGCAGCCCTGACTTTGGAAGCGGAAAAATGCTTGCCCGAGCAACTACCCAACAAGCACCTTTTGCTGGTTGATGATGAAGAAAATGTACTTCGTTCACTTCAGCGCGTGTTGCGTCGGGATGGTTATACGTTGCACCTGGCCAATTCAGCGGAAAAGGCACTTCAGATTCTGGCCACTCAGCCTGTGGATGTGATTCTTTCTGATCACCGCATGCCAGGTCAATCCGGTACGGAATTCTTGAGCAAGGTCAAAGACCTGTATCCCCGCACTGTGCGCTTGATGTTGTCCGGTTACACCGAAGTCCGTTCCGTCACATCGGCCATCAACGAAGGCGCCATCTACAAGTTTCTGACCAAGCCCTGGGACGATGATCAGCTTCGCGCCAACATCAAGGAGGCGTTTCAGCGGCATGAAATGGAATCTGAAAACCTGCGACTGCATCTGCAGGTTGAAGAAATCAATTCCGAATTGCTGCAGTTGAATCACGCCCTGGAACAAGAGCTGCAAGACCGTAACCAGCGCATTGAACGCGATACGTCGGTGGTCTGTGTCATGCAGGAGATACTGGACTACATGCCGCTGGGCGTGCTGGGTATTGACAGTGCTGCAGAGGTTGTCTGGGTTAATCGGTGGGCTGCTGAATTGTTTGGTTCGCCCTCGGCCACTTTCATGACTCAATCGGTGCGATGTTTGCCTTCGCCGCTGCCTGATCTGATCGATGAGTACCTGTTCGGTTTTGATCTTCAGCCACAAACCCACAAAGCGAATCTGTGTGGTGTTGATGTACTGATCGAAATCAAACCCATGGGACTTCGAAGCGATTCTTCCGGTTGTCTCGTGCTTGTCCACATAGCAGGTAAATCCTCATGAGTCATTTGTGTGGTGTATTGGTTGTTCCTGCCCTCAGTGTCAGTTCCCCCAGGTTGCTGGCCCAGTTGCAAAGTGAAGACTTGACCATCAAGGAACTGGCCGATTTGTTGAAGCTGGATCCTGGTCTGGGAGCAAGGCTGCTTCATGTTGCAAACTCACCTTTTTTTGGCGTGTCCCGGAAAGTTTCCTCTGTGGGTGAGGCGGTCATTGTTTTGGGATTGAATCAAACCCGCAGCCTGGTTCAAGTCGAGATGATTCGGTCTGTGGTGGAGGAGTATCCCTGGAAACTGCTTTCGCTTCGTGATTATTGGCAGCGAAGTTTGTCTGTGGCGGCGGCCTGTCAGGTGTTGGCGGATCGCATTGCCTATTCTCAATCCACCGCATTCTCGACCGGTCTGTTTCACAACCTTGGCGAGTTGGTGATGCTGCAGCAGTACACCGAGAACTATGGCGAACTCTTGCAGACGGCCGTTCGAGGGCAAGAGTTGGCCAATGAGGAGAATGCGCGTTTTCACACCGACCACGGTCAAATGGGGGCGGAAGTGTTGCAGTCCTGGAATTTTCCGATCGATATCTGCAATGCGTTGGCAACGCAGTATTCTGACTCCAGCGCACATGATGATGACCTGCTTACGCAGGTTTTGAGAACGGCTCATGTTGTTGTTCAAGCCACTGATGCCGATGAAATATTGAGCAGGGTCTCACCTTTGGCGGCGTCGATTTTTGGAATCAGCAAGGTCACGCTGCCAGCGATGGTGCAGACCCTGTACAAGAAGACAAAGCAATGGACTGATCTTGCAGGGGCGATCTGAGATGAGTGAAACTGCAGTTCAGTCAGTGCTTGTCATCGATGATGAAGTCAACGTGGTCAATGCCATCAAGCGAACCTTGCGCTCCGAGGCCTACGAGGTGCAGGTCAGCACGGATCCAAAAGAGGCCCTTGAGATTGCGAGGCGCATCAAACCGGTCGCCGTGGTGTGTGACATGCGCATGCCGGGCATGAGCGGCTCGGAAGTTCTTGCCGAGCTACATCGCGACCAACCCGATTGTGTACGCATTTTATTGACCGGTTACGCTGACATCACATCAACCATTGCGGCAATCAATGACGGACAGATACACCGATATCTGACCAAGCCCTGGAATGATGACGAATTGCGGGATGTGTTGCGTCAGCAAATCGAATTGGTCACCTTGCGCAGAGAGCGCGACCACCTGGCCGATTCACTGGCCGTCAAGGTGGATGAACTCCAAACCCTGAACCAGGAACTGGATCAGCGTGTCGCCGCCCGTACCCAGGAAATTTACCAAACCAATCTGTTTCTGGAGAACGCCTACAAAGAGCTTCATGACCAATTCCTGAACTCGGTGAAGGTATTTTCCAACCTGATCGAAATGAGTTCGCCAGCCATGGCTGGGCATGGAAAAAGAGTGGCCGAGTTGGCCCGCTGGATCGCTGTGGAAATGGGTTTGCCTGAGGCTGAGGTCCAAGACATCTATGTCGCTGGACTGTTGCATGACATCGGGAAAATCGGCCTTTCCGACCAGGTGTTGACCACGCCTTTTACCCAGCTTGACTCGACAAGCCGAGTTGCTTTGGTGAAGCATTGCAACAAAGGTCAAACTGCCTTGATGGCTTTGCCTGAATTACAAAACATTGCCTTGTACGTGGCCCGTCACCATGAGCGCGTGGATGGGAAAGGCTATCCCGACGGGTTAAGCGGAAAAGACATTCCCCGGGGTGCGCGGGTGTTGGCTGTTGCCGAGGACTGGGATGAGCTTCAAATGGGGCTTGTGGCCACTCAGAAACTGGATATGCAGCAGACGCTGGATTTCATTCAAAGCGCAAAAGGCAAGCGATACGACACAGACGTGGTGAATGCCCTGCCTGGGGCACTTGTTCGTTTGCAGGCCACCCCACGCGATGACGAACAGCTGATTGACAGCGAGTCATTGGTTCCGGGGTTCGTGTTGAGCCGTGATTTGTACAATCCTGAAGGCCTGTTGCTGATGGCGAAAGACCGTGCCGTTTCTCCAGCGCTTGTACAGTACCTGTGCGCTGTGTATGCCAAGGAAAAGATTTCTTTCAAGGTGTATTGCAAAGTGGTTGCCAAAACAAATCAGACGAAGCAACCGCCCGGTTTTTGAGTGAATCAATTTGCTTTTTGATTCATCCGCAATAACAAATACGCTGCAAAGCCCGTTGCCACACCGGGTACTACACCCAGCACAAGGCAAACCCAGCCATGTTTGATGTCCTGGGTTTTGGCCTCATGCACAACCCAGACAGCCAGTATCATCCAGCAGAAAATAGCGTCCAGTGCATAGCCGGATGAAAACGGGTTCACGAACCCGGCCAAGGCTGCACCGAGAAAGTCAGGGTTCTCGATTAAAGGTGGTACGCACAGCGCAATGAATGCGGCCGCAAAGGCCAATCCCAGTAAGGCAATAACAATCCTGAATAATCGAACGTCCATTTGGGCAAGTCTCCTGTCGATTTTTTCTCATGGTAGTCGTCTTTTCAATGGTGGCCAAGTTTGAATTGTGTCTTGCTGTCAAATTAATAGTTCAATATTCTGAATCTTTTTAAATCGATACTTTTTCCCATCTGTTTATTCTTTGTCCTAGTCAAAAAGGGTGTCACCTTACTGTTTACGTTTTGACTGTTTCAATGGAGAATTCTGATGGGTTTCTTTCGTGCAAATGCAAGTACTGGTGATTGTTCCCGGTTAAAAAATGCGTTGCTGGCAATGTCGAAAGGCGATGAGGCGGGTTTTCAGTCCATTCCTGAAAGCTACTCGGAGACGGAGAAGGAATTGGCTTCGCTGATTAATTCAGCGTTTGAGAGTGTGCGAAAGAAGCACAAGGATGAGCAAAACAAAACGATAAACGTCTTGGACAAAGTGTTGTCTGAATCGAAAGGTTGGGAAAATGACTGTCCCAGGATATTGTTGGACACTGTGCAGCGTTTGAGTGGCCAATTAAGTTCTCTCAAGGCAAAAGAAGCGGCATTGAATCTGGTCGACAGCAAGATCATGATTGCTGACAATGATCGGGTTCTTCACTATTTGAATCAATCGGCAGACAAGATGCTGAAGGAATCTCAATCGGAGTTGAACAAGCGTTTGGGTAACTTCCGCCTGGAAGATTTGATGGGCGGCTCGATTGACCGTTATCACAAGGATCCAGAACAAACCGCCCAAATTTTGCGCCAGATGACTGGTACGAAAGAAGTGACTCTTCGGTTTGGTGCGAAAGATTTTCGCTTGCGAGTTCAGCCGCTCAATGCTCCCGCCGGCGACAAGCTTGGTTTCATGGCGGAATGGGTCGACATCACGGAAGAAAAGCTCGTGATGCAAGAGGTCAGTGATTTGGTTGACAGCATCCAGAAAGGTGTGCTCAACAAAAGGATTGATCTGGAAGGCAAAGTGGGTCTTTTGCAGAACCTGGGTTCCAACATCAACTCGGTGCTGGATGCGGTCGTTGACCCGCTCAATGTGGCTGCCAATTACGTGGATCGCATTTCCAAGGGCGATATTCCAGAGAAAATCACCGACAACTACAACGGCGATTTCAACACCATCAAAAACAACCTGAATACCTGTATTGACGTGGTAAATAACCTGGTTGCAGACGCGAACATGTTGTCCAATGCCGCAGTAGAAGGGCGCCTGGAAACACGGGCCGATGCGAGCAAGCACCAGGGTGACTTCCGCAAGATTGTGCAGGGTGTGAATGAAACGCTGGACGCGGTGATTGGCCCATTGAACGTGGCTGCCAATTACGTGGATCGAATTTCCAAGGGCGACATTCCAGAGAAAATCACCGACAACTACAACGGCGA
>JAIXTE010000111.1 GCA_027484315.1 Burkholderiales bacterium
CAACACCTATCCTGGTGTTGAATGCAAGATTTCCGAAGTGGGTGAAGTGCTGGTGAAAAGCCCGTGCAACATGATGGGCTATTACAAAAACCCGGAGCTAACCGCAGAAAGCTACACCGAAGACGGCTTTCTCAAGACCGGTGACATGGGTGAAATTGACGCACAAGGGCGCTTGAAAATCACTGGCCGTGTGAAGGAATTGTTCAAGACCAGCAAAGGCAAATACATTGCGCCTGTGCCGATTGAAAACCGTTTGAACGGCCATGAACTGATCGAAGCCGTGTGCGTGACTGGCCCCTCGTTTTCACAGCCTTTTGCACTGGTGATGTTGCCACTTGAAGAGCACAAAAAGCTGGAACAAAACCCGGGCGAGGCAAGCCATGTTGAAAGCGAAATGGCGCAATTGCTGACCCATGTGAACGGCCAGCTGGAAGCGCATGAAAGGCTGAGCTGCATTGTCGTGGTGAAGGACATCTGGAGCATGGAAAACGGCTTCCTGACCCCCACCATGAAAATCAAGCGCAACGTGATTGAAGCGAATTACCTGCCCAAGGCCGAAGGCTGGGTGGCCTTGAAAAAGCCGGTGGTGATCGAGTCCTGATTCAAGTGTCCTCATTTTAAGTTTCACGCACCCAAAAAAACACCCCGCACAGTTTTCACCGTGCGGGGCCATGTGGGGCAAAAAATGAAAAATGATCAACTCGATTTGGTGCACAAGCTGGTGCACCATTTACTTCACAACTTAATGCTCAAATCACTGCATTAATTCATCATCGACTGTACCTTGGCCTGCAATTCAGGGTCGCTTTGTACAGCCATCGCAATCTGGTTGTAAGTTTCCACTTCCAGGCCAGAACCTTTCACCACTTCCATCATTTTTTCGGAAGCTTCCTGTTGCAGCTGGGCAGCCTTTTCAGGTTCCTGTGTTGACTGCACCCGCTGGGAATATTCCGAGCGAATATCATCCAGCGGTTTTTGGACGCCGGCAAATTTTTCCAGGTCCGAGTTTTTGAAATTTTGAACAGAGGATTCTGCTGGCGCGGTGCTGGCCGCCGGTGAATTTTGTCCTGGTACAGCAGTGCCTGCCTGTTGAGCAAACGCAGTGGCACCAAAACTCATTGAT
This sequence comes from Burkholderiales bacterium, assembly GCA_027484315.1. Classification (GTDB taxonomy): domain Bacteria; phylum Pseudomonadota; class Gammaproteobacteria; order Burkholderiales; family Burkholderiaceae_B; genus Limnobacter. The sequence continues at coordinate 1,124 of JAIXTE010000111.1, forward strand.
GCAGCAATCAAAACGGTGGTGATTTGTTTTCTCATATCAAATACTCCTTTTGAAAAATAGCCTCCTTATCTATGCCAGTACCGTGCCAGAACGTCGGTTTATTCCGTAAGTCATTGATTTAAAAATATATAAAACGATTTGCGCTGCCGATTTCCAGACCGGAGTGGGGCCACAAAACACCCAGTTGATGTGCCACCATGGCACATGTATCCAAAATGCAGCCCGTCTGCTTCCTCGATGGTCCACAAATTGTTTGGCAATTTGCGCATGGTGTTGTTGATTCAGGTCGGCCTGCCGGTGCTTGTTCTATTGGGCACGGTCTTGATGCTGGGCCTGGGTTTCATCAACACCCTGGCTGAAGAACGCCTGCAACATGATTTGAAACAGGTGGCGCGCGCCATCCGCCTGCCGGTCAGCACGGCCCTTGAAACCAAGAACTTCGACCAGTTGAACACCAGTGTTGAATCGGTGTTTTACATCAATGAGGTGTATGGCGCTTACCTGTTCGATGCGAACGGCAATTTCCTCGTGTCGCTGGGTGCGGTTGAACCCTCGCAGGCCCAGGCCGATCGCGCAATTGAAAAAACCCTGCATGGTGAATTCGAGCAATATGAAAGCATCAGCGGGCGCAATGTGTATTCATTTTTTCTGCCTTTGTTTGATTTGTCGGGCAAACCCAGCGGCCTGTTGCAGGTGACACGCCTGAAAAGCGGCATCGAAGAAGAACTTCAAAAGATCAGGCTTGTCGCGTGGTCAGGTTTTGGGGGCGTGGCGGTGTTGATCATCCTGGTGCTGACCTGGACGCACCGGCGCGCCATTGGTGCCCCTGTCAACCGCCTGCTCAACGGCATGCAGGAAATTGAAGCGGGCGACATCAGCCACCGCTTGCACGCCACCGGCCCGCTCGAAATCCGAAGGCTTGTCGGGGGGCTGAATGGCATGCTCGATTCCATTCAGGCCGCTGAACAACTGGCTGCACAGCAACGCCTTGCCCAGGCGGCCATGGCCGAGAAACTGCGCCAGTCGGAAACACTGGCGGCTTTGGGGCAATTGTCGGCCGGTGTTGCCCATGAACTGGGTGCACCACTGACAGTGATCGACGGGCGGGCACAGCGCTTGATGCGTGAACTGGATGGCCCTGATCAATCCCGGCAACTGATCGACATTCGCAACCAGGTGCAACGCATGACCCGAATTGTGCGGCAGCTGCTGGATTACGGTCGCAGTTCGATGAACCTTCGCCAGCCCATCCTCATTGATTCACTGGTGCGCAGCGCGGTGAAACAACAGGACCAGGACGAAGCCCGCACACAGACCATTCCTGGCCCGCCACTGTGCATAGACACCGACCATTCCAGCATGGAACAGGTGCTGTCCAATTTGCTGCGCAATGCCTGGCAGTCCAACCCGGAAGGCACGGTGACCATTGGCTGGGAAGAAGTGTCACCACAGGCCGTGATGATTTATGTGCAGGACAACGGGCCGGGCATTCCGCTGGATCAGCGTGAACGGGTGCTGCAGCCGTTTGTGACCAGCAAAACACCGGGCGAAGGCAGTGGCCTGGGCTTGGCCATTGTGCAGCGTATTGTGCGCGAGCATGGGGGGCACATTCACATCACCGACAACCCGGCCGGGCAGGGTGCCCGCATTGAACTGATTTTTCCACAAACCGAAACACACAAGGCTTGAACATGCGTGGTGGGGTAGACGTGCTGTTGCTGGAAGACGACCCGGCGCTGAATCAATTGATTGTTGAAGAAATGGAGGCGCAGGGTCACCGTGTCACCGCCATGCATGCCTTGGCGGATGCTCTGCAATGGCTAACTACAACCCGCGCCGACCTGATTGTCACGGACCTTCGCCTGCCCGATGGTGACGGCATGGACCTGCTCAAAACCGCGCAGGCCTTGCCCGAGCCACCGGCTGTCATTGTTGTCACCGCGTTTGGCAGTGTGCGGCAAGCGGTCAAGGCCTTGCAGGCCGGGGCCGATGATTTTCTGACCAAGCCGCTTGACCTTGAGCACCTCTTGCTGAGCACCCGGCGCGTGCTGTCCAACCGCGCCATTCGCAGTGAGCTGCAACAGTTTCGCCAGCTGAACACCGACCACGGTTTTCATGGGCTGTATGGCAAAAGTCCTGCGGTCAAAAAACTGTTCATGCAAATTCAAATGCTGGCCAAGGCGCAAGGCCCAGTGCTAATACTTGGTGAAAGCGGCACCGGCAAGGAGCTGGTTGCACGCGCAGTGCATGCGGAAAGCCCCCGTGCCGGCAAACCCTTTCTGGCTGTCAACTGCGCAGGTATTCCTGCTGAGCTGCTGGAAAGCGAATTTTTCGGCCACGCCAGTGGCTCATTCACTGGCGCAAAAACAGGGCGCAAAGGGCTGTTGCAGCAAGCCGATGGCGGCACCTTGTTGCTGGATGAAATTGGCGAAATGCCGCTGATGCTGCAGGCCAAACTGTTGCGTGCCCTGCAAGACGGCTGGATACGCCCTGTGGGCGAAGACCAAGAAATACAAGTGAACGTGCGCATACTGGCCGCCACCCACCAGGACCTGCGCAAGGCCGTAGAAGAAGGGCGCTTTCGTGAAGACCTGTACTACCGGCTTGAAACCTTTGCCCTTCATGTTCCCCCGGTGCGTGATCGCGAAGACGACATTGACCTGCTCGCCTTGCGTTTTCTCAAGGTGTCATCCACTGCCCAACAAAAGCAGGTCAAGGGCTTTACTGCCGATGCCTTGAAAGCACTGCGCCGTTACAGCTTTCCCGGCAATGTGCGCGAACTGCAAAACGTGGTGGAGCGCGCCGTGGTGTTTTGCGCAGGCGAACAAATCGCCTTGAAAGATTTGCCTGAACGCGTGCAATTGAATGCGGGGCAGGCGGCGGTGCCAAGCACCGGGCAAAACCTGGCCGTGCACGACGCCGTGCTGCTGGAAGGCGCTGTGTGGCCCACGCTGGACGAAATGCAAAAGCGCTACGTGCAGTTGATCCTGAAAGAAGTGGATGGCAACAAGCGCCGTGCTGCCGCATTGCTGGGAATTGGCAGGCGCACCCTGTACCGTTGGCTGGGTGAAGAACAGGAGTAGGGCCCTTGTACTGGAGTCAAGCCCAGGGTTTCGCCGCATGCCACAATTCAAAATTACCCAATCGGAACAGGCACTTCCGTTTTTCAGGCCTAGAATATTATTGCAACGCAAAAAATTAAACGCAGTGGAATCAAGGGTTTGCCCTGTTTCAAAAAACAAACGATCGTTTGATCGTTAGAGTGTTTTTCTAATGTTTACAGTTGTTAATGTCGAGAATGATTGATACATTGTGTGATGTAACGGTTAATTTCAACGAACAAAAAATCAGCTGTAGATAAAGGAGTAACACCATGAAAGTCATTCCAGTGCGCCGCGACGTCAAAATCAACCTCGACGAATCCCGCATCAACAATTGGCATGAACAGGGTGAGCACGTCACCCACTTCTTCAACGCCTTGTCTGTGTTGTTCCCAGCCGGCGAGCGCTTGTTCATGGACTCCGTTCGCGCTTACAAAGACCAGGTGACTGACCCCGAACTGAAGCAGGCCATTACTGCATTCATCGGCCAGGAAGCACTGCACAGCCGCGAACACGAGGAATACAACGAAATGATGGACCGCAGTGGTCTGCCCGCCTTGAAGCTGGACAAAATGCTGTGGAGCCTGTTGGGCGGTTTGCAAAAAGGCCTGGGCAAGAAATTGTCTTTGGCTGGCACCATTGCGCTGGAACATTACACCGCCATCATGGCTGATGCCGTACTGAAAGATCCAAAAGTAACTGGTGAAAAATCAGACCAGGGCTTCAAGCAAATGTGGCAGTGGCACGCTTACGAAGAAACAGAGCACAAGGCTGTTGCCTATGACGTGTGGAACACAGTGGTGCCCGACAACGTGTACAACCGCTTCCTGCGCCGCTTCGGCATGGTGCTGGCCACCGCAATTTTCTGGCCCGTGATTGCCTACTTCCATGCACGCCTGGTATTTGCTGACCCCAACACCAAGGGCAAGCACCTGCAAGGTTACAAGGCTGTTGGCAAAATGTTGCTGGGCAAAGGCGGTATCTTCCGCAACGCCGCCAGCGACTTCTTTGATTACTTCAAAGCCGACTTCCACCCATGGATGCACGACAACAGCCACGTGCTGAAAGAAATCGACGCATTCGTTGAGCAAGTCAACAACGCCATGCGCAACCCGAACCCAGAAGTGAAAAAAGCAGTGCGCGCTCGCATGAGCAAGGCTGTTTCAAAGGCCGCAGTAGCCGCCTGATTTTTCACTGACCTGCGTGGGTAGCGCGGGTTGAGGTGATTAAAAAAACCGGACAAATCCGAAAGGGTTCGTCCGGTTTTTGCATTTTTATGCGCATAAAAGTGTGAGGCCGGCTGTGCTTTGCAATGTGCCCGCCCAACTTTGGGTATTTTTGGATTCTCACGTTTCATGATGCCCCAAATGAGGGGTAGTGCACATCAGTTGGTGGAGAATAATTAGGCGAGGTCAGGCTTTCAGCACTTGCTTATTCATTAGGCGGCAGGCTGGACGGAGCTACTTGCTTGCCCTGTAATACCAAATAATCTACATTTTCACATTGTTAAATTCACATTGCTAACAACAAGAGGGCCTCACTATGGCCCTGCGGTAGCTATGGTGGAGCTGGAAAGCGAATCCAAAGGGCTTGCCACACCGCCTACGCAATTCGCAACGTGTGTGTAAAGTCACTTTTTCCGCATTGAATGATTATGCAGTTGTGGTCAAAATCAAGATCTTTTGTACGCAGGCGAAGAGCTTCCATAATTCGCATGCCTGTGCCGTATAGCAATTTGGCGACCAGCAGGTGAACTCCTTCAAGGTGACTAAAGGCACAGCTCACCTCTTGGCGAGTAAGCACCACCGGTAATCGCTTGGAAGTTGTTGGGCGACTTACTTCATCAAGCCAAGGCAGGTTTTGCTTCAGAACCTCTCGATAGAGAAAAAGCAAAGCGGACAGCGCCTGCTTGTGTGTCGATGCTGAAACTTTTCGCTTGACGCTTAAATACTGCAAGAACGCTTCGACCTGCGCAGCAGACATTTCAGCCGGGTGCCGCAGGTTGTGAAAACGAATGTAATACCGAGCCCAGTACGCATAGGTTTTTTCGGTTGCGTAGGAATAGTGTTTGTAACGAATCGCAGTGCGCAACTGGTCAAGCAAACGTGCCGAGTTTTGGGGTTTGGTTATACTGCTCATAAATACAGTATATTTCCCAAGTGCCAAGCGTTACAAAGGACTCACTCAGGTGGGTAGTCCTTTGGGTGATGTTCGGACAAATGGATATCGCCGTTATTGTTCGATAAATCTAGTTAGGCCGCTTAAAGGAACAACTGCGATGTACGAAGAACTCTACACACAGGTTTCGCGCGCTTGCTGCTGTATTACGGTGTTCTTAGATGACGAACTCATCAGCGAAGGGACCGGCTTTGCCATCAGTAAAGACGGAGCCGTATTTACCGCCGCTCACGTGGTAACAGGGCGAATACCGATTCGTGAAAGTGACTACCGAGACCCAGCCCTAAAGGTGTTCGCAAAGTTCCCTGGGACACCGCTCATCGAGTATAGAATCGCCATTTGCGGCATCGACATAGAAGTTCCTTCATTCACATCGAATGTACAGATTGACCAATCGCTATTGCTCCCAGCCGCGCCCGTCTTGTTTCCTTTCGAGCCATTTACCATTGGCGCGGCACCTCGTCTTGGAGAAGAAGTCTTCTTCGCCGGCTACTCTGACGAACTTGAACTGCCATTCCGAGTTGAACGTCTACTCAAGCCAGAGGCCAATGGCGCTCGAGAGTTTTTGGAAGCTATGCAACGCGGCTACCGCGCAGATATGACCGGCCCTCTTGTAAAGCGTGGAGTGATTGGCAATGCCCGGAGAATCTGCACATCTGAGGCAGCGACCAATACGGAGATTGAGTGCGAGGTCTTCTATGCTGACAACTCCATGCACAGAGGCGCTAGCGGAGGCCCGTTCGTCAATCGTCGCGGGCAAGCGGTTGGAGTCATTATTCAACGTGCGACAACGTCAGCCGCACAGTCATCAGATCCAAGCCTACTTGTACCGTCTGGATCTACGGTCGGCCTTGGTTTGCAAACCATTCCGGCAATCTACAGGCAGCTGCAAACGGATGCGGCCTAACTCTTCAATCGAGAGGACTTGCCCCGGCAAGCCGGGTCAAGCCTTTCATCTCAAACGTTAGACCTCATAACAAATGAATCGCCATTTCATCTTCAAAAACTATTGGTGGATTGCGCTTATTGTGGGCGGCACGCTCACAGTAATTGCATTCTTTTTTGGCAGAGAGGAGAGCGATGGTTTAGTCGGCGCAAGCATTGCAGGCACTCTCGGTTTTTGCTATTTCGTACAGCAACAAAAGCTGGCTGAAACGCAGCTTTTCCATCACCTGTTCACTAATTTCAATCAGCGATATGACAAGTTCAATGGCCAACTTGCCGCTATGGCCCAGGAGGGCACTGAAATTACCCAAGAGCAACGCAGCTTAATTGTTGACTATTTTAATCTGTGTGCTGAAGAGTATCTTTTCTATCAAGAGGGTTATATCCCTAGGCGGGTATGGAGATCTTGGTGTCGTGGGATGGCCTGGTACCTCAAGCGCCATCCTTTCAAGGATGTGTGGAATGATGAAGTTAAAACTGATTCGTTCTACGGTTTAACTGAGCAAGTCATTCGTGACGGCGCGGTCTAACAATTCATTCAAGCCGACGCCGCATTGCGGCGCGGCTTAACTCAAACGTTAAGCCTCCTAAAACCAACATGAAACGCCTTCTCATTGCAAGCTTTACCATCCTCTGGTGCCTTCTCGGAACAGCTGCTCCAACTTCATCAACTGTGCGCGCCGAGATCGAAGCCTTATTGACCAAATTGCAGGCATCAGGCTGCCAGTTCAATCGCAATGGTTCTTGGTACAGCGGTTCGGAAGCCAAAGATCACCTTCTTCGCAAGCTCGAGTACGTTGAAGGGAAGGGCACAATCCAAAGCACTGAGCATTTCATTGAGCTCGCAGCATCCAAAAGCAGTTTTTCAGGTCGTGCCTATCAAGTGAGGTGTGGCGGACAAGCGCCAGTTGCCAGCCAGGTTTGGCTCATTCAGCAGTTGGCAGTCGTTCGAGCGCCTACCAGCAGTGCCGCCAAGCCATGAGGCCGCTTGCCAACCCGCCGCCTAAAACTTCAATCGAGAGGCCATGCCCTGGTAAGCCGGGCGCCGCCTCTCATCTAAAACCTTAAGTGTCATATGACTTGCAGACTATTCACTTTGCTACTCATCGTTGTTCCAACTCTTTCTCACGCAAAACTTGACTGTAATAACGCCTTAACCACCCCTGAAATAAACCAGTGCGCACAGATTGAGTTCGAATCCGTGGAAAAAAACTGAATGAAACATATCGTAGGGTTCTGAAGTCACTGAACAAGCCTGACGAAGAGACTGTTTCGTACTCCGACATCAAAAAAGGTCTCATTGAGGCCCAGAAAGCTTGGGTATCCTTTCGCCAGAAAGACTGCGATGCCTATTTCACTTTACATGCCGGCGGCACGATACGTACGGTGATGTACATCGGTTGTATGCAGAGTCACGCAGAAAAGCGAATCAAAGAGATTTCTGAGTTTGAGATGCAGTAATACACCTAACCCTGCGGTCAAGGCCGCTCCCTTCGGTCGCTGGACGCCGCGCGATAAAGCGCCGTGCCCCTTACCTTGAACGTTATTTTTCTCGGAAGCCCTCATGTCGCAATTTATAAAGCATAGCGGTGACCCTAAGGAGTTGGCAGACGAAGCGTATCAACGGGGCTTCTATGTGTAGGCGATTCAGATAGTCCATGATGACAATCGACACGGTTTTATGTTCGGGGAACATAGAATCACACTCGGCCTGGATCAGCACAGCGGCGCCGGTGTTATCGCCTAAGTTCGTTAGTGCACAGACCGCGACTCACTTTGTTTCTATCTTTTCCTTTCCGTTGGTGGACTCATTGGCCCCAGCGATCAAACCGGAACTCGACTCCAGCCGCGCCTTTGGACTCAGCAGTGGGTTGATGTTCCTTCTGACACCTCACAAGCAAGGAATAAGCATGGAAACTAACTACGTCACACGCGACAACTACGGCATGTATGCTGACACTGCCGACGGTCCAGGCCCGTCTCTGATGGGAGCTGACACACTCCTAGGCAACGACGTTTACAACAATGACGGCGAGGATCTGGGCGACATCAAGGAATTCATGATCGACATGGCTTCCGGCAAGATCGCGTACGCGGTCTTGTCATATGGCGGCCTGATGGGCATGGGTGACAAGCTATTCGCCGTGCCCTGGACAGCACTGGTACTAGACACGGAGAACAAGCGCTTCACGCTCAATACCCGGAAGGATGCCCTAAAGGATGCACCGGGGTTCGACAAGGACGATTGGCCCTCGATGTCAGACCAAACATGGGCCAGTGGCGTGCACAAGTTCTACGGAACGCAGTACAAGGCCTAATGAGCCTTGGCATCACGCTATGCCTGTGCAAGTCTCTCAGCTTCGAAGCAGCCTTTTCTGCAGGCTTGGAAGAACTGATTGACGTCGTATTTTTCGCCGATGTACACGGATGCCTATCCGGTATCGACATTCACTAAGGCCTTTCCAACTCTGGCTCTACGCTACGTGGTGTGGTATTTGAAAGGCAGCTTTACACCATACCGGAGGCCAACGTTGCGCGCTAACCTTTCGGTCCAGCGGGACTGCGATATTGGCGTTGCTGGTTTTTTCAAGAGCTTGCGCTCCGCAGCCCCTTACCTTCTACGTTATGTGCCAGGATCCGTAGTTCTACGGAATAAATGGAGTGGGTATGCGATTTTTATACGTCATGGATCCCATGTGTGCCTGGTGTTATGGATTTCAGCCAGAGTTAGATCGATTTCTGGAACAGTATCCTTCAGCAGAAGTGGACTGGATAATGGGAGGCTTGGCTCCTGATACAAAAGAGCCCATGAACGAAGACCTAAAAGAAGCGATTTCCTCTTATTGGCATAAAATCGAAAAAGTCTCTCAAGTGAAATTTAATCACGGTTATTGGAATCGAAATACACCTTATCGTTCAACATACCAAGCTTGTAGAGCAGTGATATCAGCTGAAAAGTTAGCAGTAAAGAACTCTGGAAAGATGGCAAAAGCTATTCAATCTGCTTATTACCGTGAAGCCAGGAACCCTTCTTTAGATAAAACGCTGATTGATTGTGCCGGGGCAATAGGTTTGTCCGAGGAGCAGTTTTCAAGTGTCCTTTACTCCAAGGAAACTGAACTTCAGTTTCAGGAACATTTAGCAATTACGCGTCGTTTTCAAGTAAGTGGGTTTCCCGCCCTCTTTTATATGAATAAAGAAAAAGAGGTATATCCTCTAACTTACGGTTTTTGCAAAGTTGAAGAGCTTTTTGAACGTTTCTGTTCAATTATAGAAGAGTAAGCAGATCACAAAGCGTTTAAGAGCGACTCCGTAACGTGTGCTGGTTCCGATCTACTCACTTACGCCATTGAGTTTGCACGGCTTTGCCGAGTCCACCATGATCCCGTTTCGTCGGACGATATCTTCATGAACAACCATTACTCATTCATCGGCGGCACAGAAGGCCCGTGGCGCGTAACAAACAGCCAGGCCGTCATTGGCGCACCTCTTGAAACAGTGTAGAAGCTCAATGTGGTCAATTCGCCATCAAGCAGTTTGACCACCCTTGGCGCTTGGGTGCTTCAAGGCTTCACAAGCAATGTGCGCTATGCCGAACGGCACGAGATTAATCAACTCCGCGCAAAGCAAGAGGGTTTGGGGCGTCCCGCTTCTTTATGCGCCGCGTTGATTCCCATCAGGAAAAGCCCGGAGTGGTGGGCCATGTCGCAGGATGAGCGGCGGGCCATTTTTGAAGCGGAGTCACACCACACTGAAATCGGACTGGCTTATCTGCCCCAAATTGCAAGGCAGCTTCACCATTCTCGTGATCTTGGCGAGCCATTTGATTTTTTAACGTGGTTCGAGTTTGCGCCTGAGCACGAGTCCGAGTTCAACAAGCTATTGGTGCAACTTCGCGCATCAAAAGAGTGGGCATATGTTGAGCGCGAGGTGGATATCCGGCTTGTAAAACAGGCCTGAAAAGGCGCTGCACCAGAAAAGTCTAAGCTTTAAAGGCGCAGTTTTGGTCATTGATTTTCAGAGTTACCAAACCCCGTTTGTCAATCGCACAACGAAGAAACCTTGATACACATCGCTGTACCAAATCTCCTTTCTTTCCGGCACGAAGGTAGGTCGAGCCATCGCATAGTTACTTGGTGGTGCGGTCAAATTCAAGATACGTGGTTTCACAGGTGCCACAAAGTAAGCGATTTCTTTGGGGTTTTTGGGGTCACGAATATCGAACACCCGCAGGCCAGAAAGAATCATGCTGCAGGCCATAATGGGTGGGTCGACCAATGTCGGCACATTGCAATAATGCGCCGCGTAACCGCCAGCAAAGTTTTCCGCTCCAGGGTCTTTGGAGACGACACCGCGATTGGCAATATCGTGTACCTGCAAGCGAATATTTGACACCACAGCCGGCCTTGTTTCATCCGAGATGTCGATGATGCGGCCAGCGCCAACCAGCGGACCATTCGGCGCCGCAATCAAATCTGCCACCTTCAGTGCGGGTGCAAGAAAACCGGTTTTGATGAAATCAAGACCCGATCCTCCCGAAGCAAATTCATCAAATTCAATGATGTGTGGCTTGCCGTCAAATGTCACAGGCATTGCATTCTGTGGCAGAGAAAGCGTGTCCCAGGTCAAGGCAGAAATTCTTTTCACAGTCGGGTTGGGTTTGCGGCTTTGAATCTCGGAAGTATCCAACACCACCAAACCACCAGGGCCACTTAAAGCGGCCAGATAAGCGCGGTTGCCACTGGGGTCAAGGCTTAAGCCATGGGAAGATTCGAAGCCTGACCACACGATTTTGGGTTGACTCAGGTTGGAGATATCAAGCGCCACAATGGTTGTGGTGGCGGGGGAGGCCACGTAAAAAGTGTTGCCGTCGGCAGTCATTCCACTTTCATGCCCCAAGAGACCCAAGGGGGTGGACGATTTGAGTTTGGGGTTAAGACAATCGTCTTTGATGTCATAAAGGTCCACGATCCCTGGCCCTACAACAGGGTTGCCCACCACTGCAGCCAGTACACCTCGCTTTGTATTGACCAACAGCGATTCATGGGGCGAAATCATCGCCGGTGACAACAGCCTTTTTGCCAGTCGCGGCTTGGTCGGGTCGCTCATGTCCATGACATGCACGCCACTGGTCTGCTCCAATACACTCAATGGTGCAATGAGGGCGGTGTCGTAGTAAGCGCACTCCTGGCCCTTGGTGTCGACATAGCGTTCGACTTTGTATCCACCCACATAACCAAGTTTGGCACCTGTGTCGTACGAACCCACCAGTTCGGCGTTGCAGGCAAATCCCGCCGCTGCACGACCAGAATCGAAATCGGCTTGGGATACCCGGCCCTGTAGCCCACTTTCTGGCCGCGCACCCGGCCCACAAAGGGCTTTTGGGGTGCTCGCCAGATTCACACCATCGTTGGCCTGCTGAACTTCATTCGGTGATATTTGCGTCTGGTTTCTTGATGCCGGCACTGAAGGGCTGTCACCGCTTCCCAGGCAACCTGCCAGCAAAAAGCTTGAAGATGCAGCCAAGCTGCACAGAAGTCGCTTCCCCATTGTCTGTCTCCGATTATTGTTTTTGTAAATGATTGAACAGTCCGCTTCGTGATTTCAAAAATACACGCGCATCGGTCTACTGCCGAAATAGGCGACAAACAGCCATATCGCCAGAGCTGTTCTTTTCAATGTTTTCTTTATATTACACGTTCGTTTAATTTAATTGCCAAGTGTAATTTCACAATTTCCTCCCTCTGTTTCTTCCCAAGCGCTGCCATTCACTGCCATCAAATTGAACACCATGCGCCGGATCGGTCATGTTGCGGTCAATCAGAGCCTTGCCGAAGTCGTCGGGCAGTGCATCACTCAACATCGTAGGCAAGCGCTTGTAAGTTTCCACCTGCAGGTCAGTGAACAGGTAGAGGTCGCCATTGTTCAATGGCATGTGCAAGGGAGAAGGTTCAATGCTTGACTATAGAGCGCGGGTAAATGCGTTTTAAATCATAAAAAGTAGTTTGTGCGCGTATTTCAGCGTATTAAATAAACCAAGACATTTCAGAACTGATGTACAGATCAAGTTTGAGCAATGGTCTGTGGAACTTGTCTGCACATGGAGCTTACCTAGGTCTTTCAATTTATAAAGGAAATGACCATGGGATCCTGTCTTTCAATTCCTGACGCGCCAGTTGCATATTCAAACCCGGAAATGCGAGTGGCGAGCGAAGTGATCAGGCAATTGGGCGTGCTGAACAGTGCGGTTACCAAGGAAACAATGTTGATGGAGGGGTGCAAGAATACCGCCACAGATCTGCTCCAGGCAATAAGTGGCAAGGCCAATTCTTTTGAAGATATATTGAAATTGACCTTGGTTACTGAGCAACTGGACGTGATCATCAATGTTCTGCATCCGGTTAAACAAACGGTCATGGAGCTCGTTTCAGCAGCGACGAATGAACGCAGAGAATTTGAAACCAGATTTCTCGCGCGCCAACCCCCAAATCGCACTTTGGATGGAGTTCGAGTGATTCAGTCAGCAGCCAATTCATTGACCCCAGACTTGTACTCTACCGTACAAGCAAGCGCGCGGATTCGTAATACAGCTGATGCAGTTGTTAACGTTCTCGATGAGAGATATTCCAATTATTAATTGCCTAACAAATGTTGCGGGAAAGCCTCTTGGCTTCACCCGCAATCAAAAAACAGATTGGTTTGATTATCTGCTGTAGAGCATCAAATTCAAGCTGTTGCGTGTATCAGTGACCACACCTGAAGTGGCCTGATTTTTCAAAGCGGTGTCGACATTGCCTGGTGCAACGCCCTGCGAAAGCAGTTTGGCGGCAGCGCCCGCCACATGGGGTGATGCCATGGACGTGCCGCTTAACACCTGCTGCGCGTTGTCGTTGTTGATGCCAGCTGAAGTAATTTCGCTGCCAGGTGCAAACAAGTCAACGCAACTTCCAATGTTGGAGAAAGAAGAGCGTCTGTCGTTGCGGTCGGTGGAGGCCACGGTGATTGCCAAGGGTTCGCGGGCGGGTGAAAACTCGCATGCATTGCGCGAATCGTTGCCAGCCGCAACCACGGTCACGATACCTGCATTGTGGGCTGCACGAATGGCTTGATCAACAGCACTGGAAGCTCCTCCGCCCAGGCTCAAATTCATGACCGCAGGTTTCACATGGTTCCGGATTACCCAATCAATCCCTGCAGCGGTTGACGACGATGAACCTGTACCTGAACAGTTGACCACGCGCACGCCGTGCAAGATCACATTTTTGGCCACACCAAATTGTGTACCGCCAATGGTGCCCGCTACATGCGTGCCATGGCCATTGCAGTCAGTCGGGGTGGAGGAGGGGTCAAGCGGATTTGAGGGGTTGCCCGAGGGCGGTGGAGGCGCGCTGGGCGAACCGAACAAGCCACCAAAAAGACCACCACCACCCAGAAAACCTCCGCCCAACAGGCCGCCCGAGGACGAACCGCTTGTGGCATCAAACCCGTTGCCCACGCGGCCCCTGAATTCCACATGGCTTGCACGCAGTCCCGAATCGACAACGTAGGCGTGTACTTGTGCGCCAGTTGATGTGTAGGTGTATTTCATGTCTCGCGCGTTCTCGCGAGTGTCCAAACGGTCCAGGCCCCAGGTTGCATTGTTTTGAGTAACCTGGTTGTTCAGTTGGAAGGTTTGGTCCTGCTCAACAAATGCCACCAATCCACTGCGGTTCAACCCCTTTGCCACATGGTCGGGCAGGTTGACAGCAAAACCCTTGAATACATTTTGATAGCGAAAGTTGATCTGTTGCGCTGAAAGTCCCAACTGGCTTTGCGCCTGATCCAGTAGATTTTTAACAGGAGTGCCGGCCGGCAAATCCAGAATCTGCGTGAGTGCTGCGGTATCTTTCAGTACAACAATGTATTGGTTTTGTATGGGAGCTGCTTGTGCCAAGTTACCGATGGCCAACAAGCTGAGTGCAGCGGCCAAGCGATTGAGTTGAATGGACATTGAGACGTTCCGTAAAAAGGGTTGATCGCAACAGTTGATACTTGCGAAACTTGGAATCCGATTCGTATGTTGTAGTAAACCGACCAGCCCAGATTTGAGGCGACCTGACCGGATCCACTACATCTCAGGATCTGTCAAAAGGGAAGCGCAGATTCAAACCGGTTGCTTCCCAAAGGCACCGTCATTGTTTTGCGCATGGCTTCATTTTCCATGCCAATCATGGACTCATCGGTGATGCTCTGTGCATACTTCCAGGTTGCGCTTAGTCGGGTTCGGGTCATCTCCAGCAACACAAACCCTTTGGTTTTCAGCTCGTTGTACTTGATGTGCGGATTCAGCAGGGGCAATGCGGCAGACACCACATCGGCCACTTCAGCCGGGAATCCCGAGGAAGTCACAGAGGGGGTCACCACTTCAACGCCCAAGCTTCTTTGCAAGGGGTTGCCGCCCAACAAGGTGAATGGGTTTTCATACAATTCAATGGCCCAACTGGTGTGAATGTCACCAGTGAGAACCACCAGGTTTTCAATCCCGATGTCCTTGATCATGTTGAAAACGCGATTGCGCTCGGCCACATAGCCGTCCCACTGGTCCATGTTTACAGCGGCAATATTGCCCAACACAGACTGATCCAGCAGTTTCACTTGCGGCAGTTCAAGCAGGTTCAACTGGCCAAACATCACCTGCTGCCCCAGTACAGTCCAAAGGCTGTTCTGTTGTTTGCTGGCAAAAAGCCTGTCGCTTAACCAGCGGCGCTGGTCCAACCCCAACAAATTGCGTTGTGGATTAAAACGGTCTGGGTCTACAGCCACAATTTCCGCCTGTTTGTCCCGACCAATGATGCGGGTATCCAGCATGATCAGGCTACACAGGTCGCCCACCTGGAAGTCACGATAAATCACCTCGCGCGGGTCAGGCTCAAAGGTGGTTTCAAGGCGGCTGAACCGTTCACGAAGTGGCATCCAGTTGTAATAGGTGCGAATGGCAGTGGCCCTGCGAACAAGGTAATCTCCCTCTTCGGGTTGGTGATTGTCCGCACCATCCTTGTAGGCATCATTCGTGATTTCATGGTCATCCCACACTGCGATCATCGGGTGCGTTGCGTGCAGGGCTTGAAGTTCAGGATCAGACTTGTATTGCTGGTGGCGTTGCACGTAATCTTCAACAAGAACCATTTCCTTGGCAGGAATTGGTTTTCTCGGCACGCCATTTCGACTCAGGCTTTCGCCGCCTCCACCACCTTCATACAAGTAATCGCCCAGATGAATCACAAAGTCCAGTGATTCTTTTCGCACCATTTCATACACGGAAAATAGTCCGGCTGGCAGATTGGAGCAGCTCACTGTTGCAAAGCGAATTTGCTCAACTTCACCCTCGGGCAGGGTTTTGCTGCGCCCGATGCGTGATGTTTGAGACCCGGCCTTGAAGCGATACAACACTGTTTGGCCGGCAGCCAGGGTCGGCATTTGACCCAAACCGAATGACGTGTTTTCGTAAAGCGCGGCATTGCCCAGATCAATCTTCACCGTATAGTCCCTGGCCTTTAACGCCAGGAATTCCCCAAGTTGCTGAATGGGGCCCTGCTGAAACAGCTGGTTCCACTGGGTGGGGTCTTCCGCTTGCCCTTGTACCAATACATACTCGAGGATCAATGGCACGGACACCACGTTCTCGTTGGCCGGTGCGATTGCGGTCCACAAAATCAGCTCATGGGCTGTGGGGTCGCCGCTGGCCACGCCCCACGGGAAGGCATTTTGGGCGATCAAGGCATTCACTTCTTCAGCCGGGCGAACTGCTGGTCCGGAACTAGTACTGCTCTCTAGCGCACCCGGATCGTCAGCACCGCAGGCCACCAATGCAGGCAGTGAAATTCCGGCCAAACCTGTTCTGAGAAAGTGTCGACGATCCATGATCAATAAAGCTCCCTTTAATAACAAGGCAAGCTTTTACACAGGACGCATTACAGAATGATGTAAGTTCCAGGGTCCCGGTTTTTATATTGCGACCAGACCAGACCGGACCATTAACCGCATATCGGTAACATGCGAGATTTAAAATGCGGCTGTCTAAAGAGTTGGTTTGGGAGTGGGTATGCAATTTTTCTATGTCATTCGAAAGCTTAACGACGCGCAATATGAACTGAGGTTTCCTGATTTCGTGGGTGCGAAAGAAATTTTCACTTCAGAGGAAGAGGCCCGCAAAGAAGCCATGGGTATCTTTCTGGAAGCTGTTCAACAGCGATTCGAAAACAGGCAGAGAATTCCAATGCCGTTGGAAATACCGGGTAGCCAGGACATAGTGAATGTGCCGGGAACGTTTCGTGAACTGATCATTCAGCACAACTTGAGCATGGAAAGTTTGGGCGAAATTCAAGACGTGAACGAGTAAAGCGGTTTGCTGCAATGTGAGCTGACTCGTTAAGCCCCCCATCTTCTTCGACGACTTTGGGGGCTTTTTTTACCTCGCATTTTTGTTGAACAAAGAAACAAGGAATGCGGTGAGTCCTACGAGGGCGGAAAGAACCACATCAGTTTCAGTGCCGTAAAAAAGCTTGTGCCGTTCAAACTGGCTTTAAAACCAACACAATTCCTCGTCAGCTGCTTGAATAGTGACATGTCATCCTGAATGTTTCTTCCTTAAATCTCAGAAATCCTTTCGCTGTAATTTTATAAAATGGCGATCTTTTCTGGAGAAATAAGATGGAACAACTTATCAAAGAATTGAAGAATGTTCGCAAGGCACTGGAGCACGCAATACAATCTGCTGATGATTTGCCAACGGCCCAACGCACACTCAAAGATCTCAAGGAAGCGCAAAGCTTGATTGAGTCTGTGATTCGACGCAACAAGGCGCATGCTGACAAAAACAAGTAAGTCGACTGATCATGTTTCGGCCGCTTAAATTTACTCCCTTGTAGTGACCCTAATCAGCGATTTTTTTGAGCCATCAAACACCTCTGCTACTGTGTTGCCTTTTCTCCTAAAGGCAAACAATCCATGCGCCTTCGATACTTTGCGCCTCTCGTTCTAGGCTGCCTACTATTCCTGTTTTTGCATTTTCAGAAAAAACACACTGTGCGACAAGACAATCTGATTTTGTCCTCTGCTGTAGAAGGGCAATTATTCGACAACGGCAAACCTGTTGCTGAGCAAAAGGTGACCAGGACTTTGTATTGGAATATGCAAGCTGAGCCATACACTGAAATTACGACTACGAACGAGGATGGGCTATTTCAATTTCCCGAGGTGCGGGGTGCTGCGGAGTTTGGAATTCTGGCCAAGTTGTTCCATGTGCCTGTCGTTTTGATTGATGTCGATTTGATTGAACAAAGCTTAAAAACATCGTTGTATTCAACCGGTAGAAGCTCCTACAAACCTGCGGAAGAGACGGGATTCAAAACAATTCAAATGAGTTGTGATCTTCGAAATCGAGAGTTATTCCTAGGTAGGTTGCGGATTGTAAATTGTGAGGTGAAAAAATCAGAGGAAATGTTGAATCGGTTCAAGTAAATGATTGCTGTAGCTAAAGCAGATTACTGTCTGGTACAGAGTCCCATGCTTGTGACGAAGCTCCCAGTTCTACCCCCATGGAGTGACCCGATAAAGCGGCTTTTTTGAGCCATCAAACACCTCTGCTACTGTGTAGCCTTTCCTTTTTAAGGCAAGCAAACCATGCGCTTTCGCCAACTCGCGCTTTTCACCCTGGCCTGCCTTCCTTTCCTGATTTTTGTTCCCCAAGGAGCCCATGCTGTGCGGCAAGACAACCTGATTCTTTCCTCAGCTGTCGAGGGGCAGCTACTTGACCATGGCAAACCTGTTGCAGGGCAGAAGGTGATTAGAACTTTGCACTGGAACATGGAAGAAGAACCTCGCACCGAAATTACGACCACCAACAAGGACGGTCGATTTCAATTTCCGGAAGTACGCGGTGCGGCGGAGTTTGGTTTTCTCGCCAAGTTGTTTCATGTGCCCAACGTGAGCATTCGGATCTACGTCCCTGTCAAAGATCTGAATTACATGGCTTATGCCAACTCCAGAAATTCCTATAAGGAAAATGTTGAGACGGGGCTTCGATTGATTCGAATGAAGTGCGATTTGAAAAACAGTCAGATGTTTGACGAGATTTTGCCAGTGATCGACTGTGAAGTTGAAAAATCCCAAGAAAGGAAAAATTTGAAATATGACTAACCTACTTTTGCAGCCAAATTTAGTTCATTCTCTGTCGGACTTTGTGTATGAAGCTGACAAGGTGTTTCGAGGTAATAAAGCCGCTCACCCTGCGAAAAGTAACGTTTATGTTTCTGCTTTGAGTTCAGCTGAGTTGAAAAGGGTTGCAGCTGAACGAGAGCTTCCAGTTCAGCCTCAAGGCTTTAATACTCTCGCTGGAAAATCCGGCCTCTTCAACATCGACCTTCTAAGCGGCTTTGGTTTCATCGCCCGTGGTACAGGCAGTCGCGCCAACGAGTTGGTTTTGGTCACACGCGGCACCAACTTCGAACACAATAAATTTGACCTGGCCACCAATGCCAACATTGGTTATGGCATCGGCCCGCGGGGCCATGTGTTTCACCGTGGTTTCCTCAAAACTTTCAAAAGCTATCAAAACCAGTTGGTGAATTTTGTCACCCAACATGGCACCAATCGGCCAAGCACCATTCACTGCATGGGGCACAGCCTGGGTGGTGCTTTGGCCAACCTGAATGCCTGCCTGTTGCAGGATGCAGGTTTTCACGTGTGCCTGTATACCATCGGCGCACCGCGTGTGGGTTTGGTTGGCTATGCGCAAGACATCACCAAGCGAATTCCGCAAACTCACATTCGTCGAATTGCCAACCCCTGTGATCCGGTTCCCATGGTGCCGGTGTTTCCTTACGCTCACGCCTCGCGAGCCCAATCGGAATGGCTGGTTCAACATGGCGAGAAAATCGGGCTCGACGCACACCTGCTGCACAGTGGTTATTCGAAGATGGCTTACAGCAGCAGCTGGAGCGACTTCGCACCCATGCCCCACGCCTTGGTCGGGCATGCTGACCTGGCGCGGCAATTTGCGAACATTGGTGGCGGCGGCATGTTCAATGCGAAGCTGCTGGACCTGATCAGTCAACTCACTAAGCGGGTGCTATTTGACCTTGGATATGTGGCGTTGGTTACAGTGCAAGGTACGCTTAGCGTGGCTTTCACGGCGGTGGATTTGCTTGCCGAAACATTGATGAAGGCAGCCAACGCCACAAGGCTGATGGCTGAAGATGTGTACTCTATCGTCAATTCCATGCTTGACTTTCTTGGTCGCGCGCACATCAAAGGAACGGACATTACCTTGAACACCATGCGCTGGGTATTAAGCCAATTCAGCGTGGAAATGGCTGGTCGCGCTCAGCAAGCCATGTTGAAGGCGCAGGCTGGCAAGTGAAGTTGTTGATGCCTCACCGCACCCTGCAAAGCAACCAGCGATGCACCCGGTATAACAATCAACATGGCAAGCAACACCGTAGTCATCACAAGCCACTTTCAAATTCAGCAATTGGAATGCTGGCTACTTTTTTGTCGCCAGCACCCAGCACAAGCACTGTGTCTTGCTGAATTTGATATCGCAACCAGCAATTGATCCGGGCATCGCTCAACACAGCGGCATTGAAAATGGCCTGAACATCGCCTTTGCACCGTGCTGAGCGGGTCAACAAGCCGGGGTGGCCTTGCTTGTGGATCACTTGCCCCATTTGCTGGGTCAGGGTGTAATCCTTTAAAGCAATCAAGGCTGGGTGCGCTGTTGCCAAACCGCGCAAATCCAGCAACAGGGCGTCCACGTGTACCGTGTAAACCTTGCGTTGCAGTTCACGACCAATGGGCAATTGGCCTTCCTCAATTCGCGTGCGTTTGAGCCAGTGGTAAACCGTTTCATACACAGTTGTTTTTACATCGCTGGCCCCATACCAGACGCCAAACTTGCCTTGACTAAAGCGGCTTTCCTGCCAATTCTCGAAAGGAAACTGGATGGCGCTGAACCAGTGTGATTCCTCAAAAGGCCGGTCAACAATCGGGAATTTGCTGCAGTAGTACGGCGGTGTGTGCAGCGATTCGATGGCCTGCGCAATGGCGTAGTCCTGGGGGTCATCGGTCAGGTCGTCGAACAGGTCTTCGGAAATAATCAGCGACACGATGTTGCGGTACACGTTTTGGGAAAATGAGGTGAGGGTGCTCTCGCTCAATACTTCCGATGCAGAAGCCATCAAGTGCCCCGGGCGCGATCCAGATAGGATCGAACCATCAACAGACCCACAAATCCGTAGCGGTCAATGACCTGCACCGGGCTCAGCCCTTCAAACGCGCCATTGGGTTTGCGCATCCAGGCGTAACAAACCTCCCGCTGGGGATACAACAGGCGCAGGTTTTTGTGGATCGCAAACAGGTGGGAAAGGCGCTCAAGGGTGTCGCGCGAATTGGCGATGGGCTCGCCGCGCTTGTATTTGCTCAGTGCGGTCCTGTTTTCCTTGGCCAGACCAAGCAGCGCAATTCGATCCTCAGAGGACAATTCCCAGTTGTCAAACATCCGCATGACCATTGCAGTGGCCTTGTGACGGTCAATTTCTGGTTTTACGGTGGTTTCTGCAAACATCAGCACCTCTGCGTACTACAAATGTAATCTAAGTTGCATTTATTGTAACTATTATCATGGTTCTTGGAAAGGTTTTACACCACCAGTTTGTGTGGGGAAGGGCAGAATCGACATTTCGTCCACATCAAGCCTATTGAGCGCCAGGTTACTGTTTGGACCCATGCCCTAAAATATCGGTGGGCAGTATATAAAAACCGGGTGGAGTATCCGCCCGTTGCTGCGTGCAAAGGCATTGGGCGGATGTTTTCAAACAAAGTCATTCCGAGATTCACGCAGCTTCATTCCGGAATTTACGATCATTTTTTCGGCGACACCCACATGGTGATGATGGCGCGAAACACTGTCTCGGCCTGTTTGTCCTGTACTTCGACTTTGACCAGGTATTCCCCGGCCACAGACCAGTCTGGTTTGCTTTCTGGGGTGGCAATGGCAACCAGGTCCGTGTTTGCTTTTTTCAGGTACTCCACTGTCATGCCCTTCGGAATCCAGCGGTGGGTTGGCGGCACGGTGACTTCCGTCATGCTTCCACCGGCCAGCTCGGCCATGTTGCACATCGCAATCGCATGTACTGTGCCAATGTGGTTCTGCACTGCCCGGCGTTTTGAAATTCGTACTACCGCATACTCAGGCCGCAGCTCATTAAAATACGGGCGAATACTTGAGAAGTAGGGCGCCTTGAAACACAGAAGGCGTGAAAAAATCCATTTGCCGGCAGGCAGAGTTGAAAAGCGTTTCCAGAGTGCGAGTGTATTCATGGTGATGTTCCGAAAGGGTTTGAGTCAGCGGGATAGCCAAAAAGCAAAAAAGCGTATTTAATAGAACAATATTCTAGAACACAATTCTGTATTTGATCCATCCAGATGAAAAAATTCAGTCCAAGCCTTTTTGAAGTTGTTGAACCCGGACCACGCAAGGCACACAAGCGCGAAATACTGAGCTGCGCGCTGGCCTGCTTCAACGAGGTGGGAATAGAAGCCACAACCATCGAAACAATCCGCGCGAAGGCCAACAGCAGCGTGGGTTCGATTTACCACCACTTGGGCAACAAGGAAGGGCTGGTTGCTGCGCTTTGTTTTGCCGCGCTTGACGACCAGTTGAAATTGTTCGAGCCGCGCATGAAATCGGCAGCCACACCCAAAGAGGCAATCGTTCAACTGGTTCACGCGTACATGCAGTGGGTTGGAGAAAAGCCGGAGCTTGCGCGGTTTCTGGCTCAGGCCCGCAATGGGGTGGCCAATGGCCCTTTTGCTAAAGACTTGGATGCACGCAACAAGCAGCGCTACGGTGATTTGCACAAGTGGCTTGCCAAGGGCGTTCAAGACGGATTGATTCTGGCCCTGCCCAAGGAAACCTATGCGTCCCTGCTGATTGGCCCTGCAGAGAACTTTTGCCGCGCCTGGCTTTCAGGGCGGGTGAAAGAATCACCGATTGCGTATGCCGAGGTGTTTGCCGAAGCGGCCTGGCGGGCGGTGGGGCGTTAGCGAAATGATTGCGGGCTGAAACCATTAAGCAGGTTTCGGGTTACGAGGCCCTTATATCTGCAGGATTCAGGCCATTGTAAGTTGTTGGCCTGATGCTGAACCAAACACGTACACACTTATAAAAATATAAAAAAGGGATAGTTTTATGCAAACAGTATTGGGCGCCAATGGGCAAATTGGTCGGGAGTTGGCACGGTGCCTGAAACGCGAGTATGCGGACAACAACATCGACAAAACCGCAGGCAAGATTCGCCTGGTGAGCCGCAAACCCCAGCAAGTCAATGGCACCGATGAATTGGTGGCAGCCGACCTGCTCGATGCAGAGCAAACGTCAAAGGCCGTGGAAGGTTCTTCCGTGGTGTACCTCACCGCAGGCCTGCCCATGAATACACAAATGTGGATAGACCAGTGGCGCGTGATGATGCACAACGTGATCACCGCCTGTGAGCAGCACAAGGCCAAGCTGGTCTTTTTCGACAACACTTACATGTACCCGCAAACCAGCGAGGTGCAAACCGAGACTACCCGCTTTGAACCCCACGGCCTGAAAGGTCAAGTGAGGGAAGAGATTGCCAATGACCTGTTGGATGCGATGAGGCAGGGCAGGGTAGAAGCGCTGATTTGCCGCGCACCGGAATTTTATGGCCCGGGCCTTACGCAAAGCATCACCAACACCACCGTGATTGAGCCATTGAAAGCAGGAAAAAAAGCCAGGGTGTTTTTGCGTGACGACACGCTGCGCACCCTGATTTACACGCCAGATGCCAGCCGCGCCATGGCACTGCTGGGCAATACCCCCGATGCCTTTGGGCAAACCTGGCACTTGCCTTGTGACGACAACCGCCTGACCTACCGCGAGTTTGTGCAACTGGCCGCCAAGGCTTTTGGTACCAAGCCTGCTTACACGATAGTGAAAAAATGGCAGCTTGTATTGGCCGGGCTTTTTAACCAGCGCATTTGCGATACCACTGAATTGTTGCCCAGGTATGCGGTGGACAATCTTTTTGATTCCAGCAAATTCAAGCAGAGGTTCCCGGAGTTCAAGGCGACTTCGATTGCTGAGGGGCTGAGGGTTATTGCGGGTGGAAAGTAGGGAGGGTGTTGCGTCTCGGATGTGATGTTTCATCATGAGATGCGAGTGATTTAACATTACACTAGCCAACTGGAGAGACATTACAACAACAAAAAAGGGGGGGGCATGAGTTGGCTCGCGAGTGTGTATCAGGTTCTTCTGTGCGATCTGCGTTTGTTGCGTCGCTATCCCAGGTTGAGGTTTTCAGTGTTGGGGATTTTGTTTGTGCCATCCCTTTATGCCCTGATTTACATCTCCAGCATGTGGAACCCGGAGGCAAATGCGCCCAATCTGCCTGTGGCCATTGTGAACCTGGACCAAGGCACCCAGTTTAAAGGTGAAGTGATTGAGGTCGGCCGCACGCTGACCGAGAAGCTGAAAGCCGAACAGAAGCTGGGTTTTCAGGAGCTGCACGATGAGGCTTTGGCCCGCCAGGGAGTGCGCCAGGGCCGATTTGATTTTGCCCTGATCATTCCCCAGAATTTCAGCACCCAGGCTGTGAGGGCCGAGCGAAGCGGTGCGGGTCAGTTGCTGGTTTACACCTCCGAAGGAAACAATTACACCGGGGCTTCTGTCGCCAAAAAGTTTGCTCCGGAGATCACACGGCGTTTGAATGAGTTACTGAACGAGAGGCGTTGGGGGCGGGTGTCGGACATCGCCTTGGACAGCAAGGAAAAAGTGGCTCGACTGAAAGAAGGCGTGATGGCCCTGAACCAAGGGGCGCAGCAGTTGCGGGATGGTTTGGTGAAAGCCAATGAGGGCTCGCATCAATTGAACAAGGGCCTGGGCAAAGCGGATGAGGCGGGTCGGCAGATTCAGACCGGGGCAGGGCAATTGAAGGATGGGGGCCTGCGTCTTACTGAGGGTATGAAGCAACTGGGTGCGGGCATTCAAACCATGAATGACAAGTTGCCGAGCGCAGACGATTTGCAGAGGCTTCGCTCGGGGGCACAAACTTTGAATGAGGGGCAGAAAAGCCTGAATGCGGGTCTTGTGCAGTTGCAGGATGGGTCTGTGCGCCTGACTGCCGGTGTACGTGAGTTGAAGGAGAAGTCGGCAGACATTCCGATTTGGGGCAAGCGCGTTGCGGATGGTGCCGGGCAGATTGAGGCGGGTACCGTGAAGCTCAACGAGGGTTTGATCCGGGCCAGCAGCGGCAGTGCCCAATTGGTGCAGGGCAGTGGGCAATTGGCCGATGGCGTGCAGCGCCTGACCGAGGGCATGGACAAGATGGGAGCTGGTGTACGACAGATGCATCAGAAAATGCCGGCCGCGACAGACTTGGACCGATATGGTGCGGGGCTGGTGAAGCTGGACGCAGGCACCGCGCAGTTGAGCCAAGGCCTGGGGCAATTGAACTCGGGCTCGCAACGGTTGGACGCAGGTCTGGATGCGCTTGAGGAAGGGGCTGGAAAGTTGGCTGCGGGTTTGCAAACCCTTGATGAGGCAGTGCCCATGACGCTGGACATTCCCGTCATTGATGCGGCGGGTTTTTCATCCTCCGTGAAAACCGAGGTGGAGATTGCCGCGCCCGTGTTGAACAATGGCTCAGCGTTTGCGTCGAATTTTATCCCCTTGTCCCTGTGGGTGGGTGCGGTAATGACAGCCTTTCTTTTTCATTACCGGAAACTGCCTGTAACGGTGCAAGGACATGGAGCCTGGGCCAAGTCGGTGGGCAAAATGTTCATACCTTCCGCAATTGTTTTGGCACAGGTCATGGTGATGCTGATCACGGTGCGTGTGGTGATGGGCATTGAGGTGAATCACCCGGCCTTGTTGGTGCTTACCCTGCTGACCTCCTCCATCATTTTTGTGAGTATCGTGATGGCGCTGGTGCGATGGCTGGGCGATACCGGCAAAGTGATGGCGGTGTTGTTTCTGATTCTGCAGTTGTCGTCTTCTGGTGCGATTGTGCCCATTCAGCTAAGCGGGGAGGTATTTCAGTTTCTGCACCCCTACTTGCCGTTCACTTGGGTGGTCAAGGCCACAAAGGTCGCGATGTTTGATGCCTACGATGGTCAGTGGCTGGCCATGTATGCACAGATGTTGATCACGCCGCTGATTTTATGGCCGTTGTCGACGTACACCGGACGTTGGATTTACCAGGCCGAGGCGGATTACATGCCAGCGCTGGATGTGGTCCAATAAACTGCACCAGTTTTGACCTGATCTGACTTTTTGCCAATTAATGATGAGCCTGGAATTGGGATTGGCTAGCCCCCAGCCAATCCCTCAGTCTTACTTCTTGATTTCGAGCAGTTCAACCTTGAACTTTAAAACCGAATTCGGTGGAATTGTTCCGGGCACACCGCGTGCACCGTAGGCTGTATCAGCCGGGCAGGTCAGCACAGCTTTGTCGCCCACTGACATGGTGGCCACGCCTTGGGTCCAGCAGGGAATCACGCCGCTGAGTGGAAAGGTGGCCGAAGCGCCGCGCTTGTAGGAACTGTCGAACACCGTGCCGTTGGTCAGCGAGCCTTCGTAGTGAACGGTTACAACCGAATTGCTCTTGGGCTTTTGGGCACCAGTGGATTTGCCTTCAATGGCCACAACCACACCGGATGGAAGTTTGATTTCTTCCGCAGCAGCACCGATTGGTGCCAAGGAAGTGAGTGTCAAAACCGAAACGGCTGCGCTAAACAGGAATTTTTTCATAGTGGAAACATCACCTTTGTTGTGTGTGAAATCTGAAAGCCGTTGAAAGCTTGGTAAAGCATTTATAACAAAAAAATCAGGTGCTTTTCAGCGAATACAAATTGCCTGCAGCAATCTGTTTTTAAGCGCATACTGATTTGATGGCAATTACCCACGCAAGTCCCGGACAGATCATTGACATTTCGCCACTCGGTGAGCAGCTCGCAGAGTCGAAAACAGTCGCCTTGTTCAAATCCAATGACATTGAAGTCATACGGCTGGTTCTCCTGGCCGGAAAATCATTTCCTCCCCACACGGTATCTGGCGAGGTCACGATTCAGTGCATCGAAGGCGTGATGTCGGTTTCTGCCAGTGGAATTGACAGCATTCTTCGTGTTGGTCAACTGATCTACCTTCAAGGTAACGTGCTTCACAGCGTCAACGCGC
The DNA here is from genome assembly GCA_027484315.1 of Burkholderiales bacterium. Lineage (GTDB taxonomy): Bacteria > Pseudomonadota > Gammaproteobacteria > Burkholderiales > Burkholderiaceae_B > Limnobacter. The sequence continues at coordinate 27,584 of JAIXTE010000111.1, forward strand.
TTGAGAACGCGTCGGCCCTGATCACTATCGCGCTCGTCAAATAGCACCCTTGTGTGCGCTAGCGCACAGTCCATGTTCTTCTGCTTGTTCATCATGACGGGATTCATTTCGCCATAAGCCAATAAATCGATGAGCAGAAACATAAACATGGGGGCGTCCGATTCCCGCATACCTTGTCCTGTTGACCGCGTGAAGTATTTCCACCTGTGTTTGCTGACCGGTTTACTTACAATCAGCATTGCCGCCTGCGGAACCGGTGAACAACTGCCCGAGGGCGAAAGCTTTGGCGCAAACCCAACCCTTCCAGCACCAGATACCAGCCTGATACCCACAGTGCGCATTGCCCCTGCAAAAGGCTGGCTTGATGGTGAAGCCCCCAAAGCCGCTGAAGGTTTTGCGGTGAAGGCGTTTGCCACTGACCTGGATCATCCGCGTTGGTTGTATGTATTGCCCAACGGCGATGTGCTGGTTGCGGAATCGAATGCGCCACCCAAACCGGATGATGGAAAAGGGATCAAAGGCTGGTTCATGAAGCAAGTCATGAAACGGGCGGGTGCGGGCGTGCCCAGTGCAAACCGCATCAGCCTGTTGCGCGACGCCGATGGTGATGGCACTGCCGAAACGCGAACAATTTTTTTGCAGAATTTGAATTCACCGTTTGGCATGGCGCTGATTGGCAACAATTTCTATGTGGCTGACACTGACAAAATTTTGCGTTTTTCCTATAGCGAGGGTGACACGCAAATCAGCAGTGCCGGTGTCAAAGTGGTTGATCTGCCTGCTGGAACAATCAATCACCACTGGACCAAAAACATCATTGCCAGTCGCGACGGTTCGCTGTTGTATGCAACGGTTGGATCCAACAGCAACGTGGGTGAAAACGGCATGGAAAACGAACTTAACCGCGCGGCAGTTCTGGAAGTTAACCCAGCCACTGGCCAATCGCGTGTGTTTGCCTCGGGCCTGCGCAACCCCAACGGTTTGGCTTGGCAGCCGCAAAGCGGTGCGCTTTGGACGGTGGTCAACGAGCGGGATGAACTGGGCAATGACCTGGTTCCTGATTACATGACCTCGGTCCAGGATGGTTCTTTTTACGGTTGGCCCTACAGTTATTATGGCCAGTATGTGGACACCCGTGTAGAACCACCGCGCCCTGATTTGGTTGCGAAGGCCATTGCACCCGATTACGCCTTGGGTGCGCACACCGCGCCGTTGGGTTTGATTTTTTACACTGGCGATTTGTTTCCCGAACGATACAAAGGCGGTGCATTCGTCGGCCAGCACGGTTCATGGAACCGGGTTCCAAGGAGTGGCTACAAGGTTATTTTTGTGCCCTTTACCAATGGCACGCCTGCCGGAAAACCGGAGGATGTTTTAAGTGGTTTTGTGAGTGCAGATGGGGATGCGCAAGGGCGCCCGGTGGGTGTGGTTGTGGACAGCAAGGGTGCGTTGCTTGTTGCAGACGATGTGGGCAATTCGATTTGGCGCATTACTCCACGCAATACGCCGCGCAATACTCAAAGCAGTACCGCGCAATAAGCGCTTACTTCACCATAAAAAAAAGCCAGGTACTTTTCAGCACCTGGCTTTTTCATTTCTTCAGCAAAACCAGCTTACGCTGCTTTTACTTTCAAGCGCCATGCGTGCAGCAGTGGCTCGGTGTAACCGGCTGGCTGTTCCATGCCCTTGAACACGAGGTCACAGGCTGCCTTGAAAGCGGCTGATGTTTCAAAGTTGCCGGCCATTGGCTTGTACACGGGGTCGCCAGCGTTTTGCTGGTCAACCACTGCGGCCATGCGCTTCATGGTTTCCATCACCTGGGCTTCAGACACGATGCCGTGGTGCAACCAGTTGGCAATGTGCTGGCTGGAAATGCGCAGTGTGGCGCGGTCTTCCATCAGGCCAACGTTGTTGATGTCGGGCACCTTGGAGCAACCCACACCCTGGTCAACCCAACGAACCACGTAGCCCAGAATACCTTGGGCGTTGTTGTCCAGTTCCTGCTGCTTTTCAGCGGCAGACCAGTTGGTGTTGGTGGCAACCGGCACTTGCAACAGGTTGGCCAGAATGCCTGGGCGCTCGGCTTCGGCATCAATTTTTTCCAGCTCGGCCTGAACAGCGGCCACGCTCACCTGGTGGTAGTGCATGGCGTGCAGGGTTGCAGCAGTTGGGCTTGGAACCCAAGCGGTGTTGGCACCGGCCTTTGGGTGACCAATTTTCTGTTCCAGCATGGCCTTCATCAGGTCAGGCATGGCCCACATTCCCTTGCCGATTTGTGCGCGGCCTTTCAGTCCACAGCTCAAGCCGACCAGCACGTTGTTGCGCTCGTAGGATGTGATCCATGCGCTGCTCTTCATGTCGGCTTTGCGAATCATCGCGCCGGCGTGCATGGCGGTGTGCATTTCGTCGCCAGTGCGGTCCAGGAAACCGGTGTTGATGAATGCAACGCGGCTGGCTGCAGCGGCGATACAGGCTTTCAGGTTCACGGAAGTCCGGCGCTCTTCGTCCATGATGCCCAGCTTCACGGTGCTGTCGGGCAGGCCCAGCAGCTTTTCTACATGGGTGAACAACTCGGCAGCAAAGCCCACTTCAACAGGGCCGTGCATTTTTGGCTTCACGATGTACACGGAACCCTTGCGGCTGTTGCGAATGCCGTTCACGCCATTGCCCTTCAGGTCGTGCAGGGCAATGGTGGTGGTCACGATGGCGTCCATGATGCCTTCGGGGATTTCCTTGTTGTCCGCGCCCCACAGAATGGCGGGGTTGGTCATCAAGTGGCCCACGTTGCGCAGGAACAGCATGGAGCGGCCATGCATGGTCACTGTTTCACCGTTTGCACCGGTGTACACGCGGTCTGGGTTCAAACCGCGTGTGAATGTTTTGCCACCCTTGGTCACTTCTTCTTTCAGGGTGCCTTTCAAAATACCGAGCCAGTTTTTGTAAGCCACGATTTTGTCTTCAGCGTCCACTGCG
>JAIXTE010000080.1 GCA_027484315.1 Burkholderiales bacterium
CCGCACCACTGAAAGCCAGATTCACCGTGGATTGTCGTCGGGTCTTAGCTGCCCAGGGGGTTTCAAGAACGGCACCGATGGCAATGTGAAAATTGCAGTCGACGCCATCAAGGCAGCGCAACACCCGCACCATTTCCTGAGCGTAACCAAGGAAGGTCGCAGCGCCATTGTGAGCACTTCCGGCAATGAAGACTGCCACATTATTTTGCGTGGCGGCAAAGGCCCGAACTACGATGCTGCCTCAGTTGAAGCGGCAGCGGCCGACATTGGCAAAGCGGGTTTGGCTGCACGCATCATGATTGACGCCAGCCACGGCAACAGCAGCAAGGTGCCCAAGAACCAGGTGGGCGTGTGCGAAAACATTGCGGAGCAGTTGGCCGCAGGCGATGTTCGTATCATGGGCGTGATGGTTGAAAGCCACTTGGTGGAAGGCCGACAAGACCTTGAACCCGGCAAGCCATTGACCTACGGCCAAAGCATTACCGATGGTTGCGTGGGCTGGGACGACAGCCTGCAAGTGCTTGAAACGCTGGCTCAAGGTGTGCGCAAGCGCAGGTTGGCGCAGGTGGTGTAACTGGTCCGCGAAGGAAAACTTCGCAACGTATATTTCCAAAGCATTAGCTTGAGTGGCGCTTAACAAGCGCCACTCAATGCCAACAAGTCGACCTGCTTTTTTGGGTCTGTTCTTTCTGTGGAACTTTGTTCCTGCGCATCGCCACTATGTTCTCCTCAATTCCGGAGATACCTAATGCATGCACAGCGTACAGGCACCAACGCACCACAAACCCTTTCATTCGACCATGCTGAAACACCTCGTGCGCAGGCAGACGCACAATTGGCGCATGTGCCAATAAGCCCGGCACAACTGGAATACCAGTTGAACACTTGGGCCATGCGAGGGGAGAAATATGAAAAAAGAAACGAAGCAAAACAGCGCATTTTGGAAGCCCACCGCACAGGGGCTGATCGACTTGATTTGCATTACCTGGACTTAAACGCCCTGCCTGAATGTATTTGGAGGCTGACCAATCTGAAGAGATTAGATCTAGAAGAAAACAAACTGACCACTCTGCCTCAAAATATTGGGGCGCTTACCAATCTGCAAATACTTGACCTTAACGTCAACCGTCTGAGCACCCTGCCTGAAAAAATTGAGAATCTGACCAAGTTGCAAACCCTTAACCTTGACTGCAACCTACTAACCACCCTACCTGAAAGAATTGGAGATCTGACCCATCTACAATCGCTTTACCTTGGATCCAACCGACTGACCACACTGTCTGAAAGCATTGAGAAGCTGACCAATCTGCAAACGCTTGACCTTCGCTTCAACAAACTGACCACTCTTCCTGAGAGCATCGGTGAGCTTACAGGTCTTAAAGAGTTATCCGTCATCTATAACCCCCTTAAGTATTTACCCAGCGCTTTGGCAGGGTTTCAAAAGAAGCATAAAGAACTAAAAGTACTCCCCCTGTGCGACCCTGTGCCCAGTCAAGGAAGCCGAGGCGTGCCCAATATAGGCCCTGCTGAGTTTAGCCGCCTGCGGCGTGCCCGGCAAAACCTACCCCTAAACTTGCTATTGAGCGGAAAACAGGTCGATTTGAAAAATATGTCCAACATTGGCCCTGCCGATTTTAGCCACCCGCGTGTCCGGCAAAACCTGCCCCTAAACTTGCTAATGAGCGGCAAACAGTCCGATTTGAAAAACATTGCCAGCATGCACGGCGAGCAATTGCATACCGGGGACCAGGCACAGCAGGACATGGTCAGGTTGAGCGTTTTGGAAACAAGGTTGCAAGCCCTGCAAAAACTGCCCCCGGATTTGAACCGTGCGCTGGCCGATTTGAAAAAAATTGATATTGTGGGCGAGCAATTAAATGCCGTGGCCCAAGCCCAGCAGGGCATGGTCAGCCTGTGCGCTTTGCCGAAAAAGTTGGCTTCGATACCGCAGTGTGCGCAGTTTTACCAAGTAGCCCTGAAACTGCTATTGCGCAACTGGTTTGTGCACAAGTTCGTGGCCTCACAAGTTATGAATGCAGAACCCCGGCCTTGGGTAACTGCCATTCAAGCGCTGTTCAAAGCTGCGCCAGTGCCTGGTCTGAGTTTGGCTGGCTTTGGGTTTGCAGCTTTGGTGAACCAGATCGATAATGTAATGAAAGCCAACAAGGGCCAGTTGCTATTGGACCGGTTTAACAACAGCGAAGTGATGTTCGAGCAAGTGGCCCACACCGTGGCAAGCCACTGCACCGAACGGCTGGAAAGCGAACTGCGCGCTCTGCCAGAAAACAACAACGGCCAAAAACCGATTGGCCTGGGCAAGCAGCTAAAAGCCCTTTACAGTGAGTGCGAGGAGCTAGCCCAACGGCTGAACCTGCAAGCCAAGCCCCTGGTCAACCCGCGACACCCCGCAGCAAACAAGGCAGATGAACTGATGAGCCTATTGCTGCACAAGCTATGCGCACAACCCGTGGATGAAGGGCGCGCGGGTGCAATGCCCCAAGCCCATGAAGACAATTTTGCTGAGCGCATGAGTAACTACTGCGTGGAATTGCTGCTGCCTAACGCAAGCAACACCTTGGTTGTGGGCCGGAAGTTGTTGGGGCACAAAGCCTTTGCCCTTGCCCCCAATGGTGGCAGCAGCCAGGGCAGGGCTGCCAGCCCACCCCGTTCCATCAGCCCGAACCCCTTTGCGCGCGCCATGGCGGAAAAAGATGCCGCAATTGCTAACTTGGAGCAGCGAATTACCGACTTGCAGGCCAAAGCCGAGGCTGCCAGCACCCTTGCCGAAACGGCAGACCGAAATGCCAGCGAGGCAAAACAACAGATCAGCATAGTGGGCTTGAGCAAGCAATCGCCTCAGCAAATTCAGCACAATGTGGAGCGGCGTTTACTCACCCAAAGCCACTATGGTACTGAAGCGTCGCAAGGCAGCATGGGCTTTCAACCAGCGATGGGCATGGGCCAATACCCAATCGAGTTAAAAACCTTGAACGAACGAATGGACACCCTCGACCATAAAGTCGCCGACCTTCGTCAATTTGATTTGCTGGACACTCCCCTTTCCGCGCTTGAGTATGGGCGAGTGGTGACCGCTTACCTTCAGGAGCATCGGCGGCTTCACAGCGACGGCACGGTTAAACTCAACAACAAACAGGGGGACTTTAAAAACCGCAAGCTGCTTGAAAAACTGAAAGACATTCACAACGTCGAAAACCGCGGTGTCGCGTACAATCTGTGTATCGAGCTGCCTGCGCTGCTCAAGAAAATGCCTGATGCCGCCTATATGAATCCTCGGATACCCAGAAACACAATGAAACTACAGGAACTGCTAGATGCCGAGAAAACAGGGCTGCAAAAGCCATGTCCTAAGGGTGAAACGGCCTCAGGGAATTTCGATATCAACAGTGAAAGGAGCCAGTTGTTGGGGCTGGGAAATCGTTTCCAAGGGAAGAAGCATCCCTAGGCTCGATCTGCTCAAAAATGGATATATACGTGAAATATCTCTGAAGGACACAGGTTTGCTGTTGATGTGACAAGCGCGGTTTACCGCTTCGGAACTGTGTCGTGTTCAATCCCTTAATGCTGAACCTCATTTGAATTTAAACCACATCAGCTTCTAGTTCAAATGCAGAAATCCCGCCAGTTTTAAAAACCTGGCGGGATTTTCTTTTATGCAAATCGAGGTCATTCATGTTGATTGCTTGAACCTGTCCAACGAAATTGAAACGTAGTAGTCCTTTCAAGCCAAGGGGGCTAACACCATGATTAATCAGCTTGCTGCAAATTCAGGCATCACTTCGACAGCATTAATCCTGCATTCACAAACAATCAATAAAGTCTTGAGAAAAAAATCTCTCATGATTGATGCCAGCCATGGCAACAGCAGCAAGGTGCCCAAAAACCAGGTGGGCGTGTGTGAAAACATTGCTGAACAGTTGGCCGCAGGCGATGCCCGCATCATGGGTGTGATGGTTGCGTGGGTTGGGACGACAGCCTGCAAGCGTTTGAAACACTGGCCCAAGGCGTGCGCAAGCGCAGCTTGGCGCAGGTGGCACAACTGTTGAGCGAAGTAAAAACTTCGCAACGTATATTTCCAAATCATGAACTTGAATGGCGCCTAACAAGCGCCATTCGGTAGCAACAAATCGACCTGCTTTTTGGGGTCAGTCCTTTTTGTGGAACTTTGCTCTTGCGCATCGCCACTATGTTCTCCTCAATTCCGGAGATACTCGATGCATACACAACGTACAGGCACCAACGTACCACAAACCCTTTCATTCGATCACGCTGAAACACGTCGTGCGCAGGCAGGCGTACAACTGGCGCATGTGCCAATAAGCCCGGCACAACTGGAATACCAACTGAATACTTGGGCCACGAAGGGGGCGAAATATGAAAGAAGAAACGAAGCCAAACAACGCATTTTGGAAGCCCATCGCACTGGGGCTGATCAACTTGATTTGAATGAGATGTTCTTGAGCGAACTGCCTGAAAGCATTGGGGAGCTTTCCAATCTGCAAATACTAAACCTTAACGTCAATCAACTGACCACACTGCCTAAAAGCATTGGGAACCTTACCAAGCTAAAAACCCTTAACCTTGACTTCAACCTGCTAACCACCCTGCCTGAAGACATCGGCAAGCTTACGGGTCTTAAAGAGTTTTCCATCAGCAATAACCCGCCACTGAAATATTTACCCAGTGTCTTGGCAGAGTTTCAAAGGCAGCATGGCAACTTAAAAGAACTCCCCCTGCTCGACTCCGTACCCAGTCAAGCAAGCCAAGGCGTGTCCTATATCAGCCCTGATGAGCTTAGGCTCTCGCAAACCCTGCTAAATCTGTCTCCGACACTAGACACCCTGGTTAAATTGAGAAAAATTGCCAGCACGCCCGGCGGGCAATTGCATGCCTTGGCCCCCAATGGTGGCAGCAGTCAAGGCAAGGCTTCCAGCCCAACCCGTTCCATCAACTCGAACACCTTTGCGCGCGGCATGGCGGGTATCGATGTCGGACAGGCTGAACTGAGGCAGCAGCTTGCAGACCTGCAAGGTAATATGCCGGCCTTGGTTGCCAAAGCCGAGGCGCAGGCCGTGGCCGTCATCAACCTTTCCCAAGCCTTTTCCCGAGCAGCACTCCGAACCGCCAATGAGGCAAGACAACAGCTCAACCTGTTCGGCTTGAACACGCAATTGGATCCGCAGGTTATGCGTAAGGTGTGGAGAAAGGTACTCCACCAGAATAAATATGCAACTGAAGCGGTGCGAGGCATCATTGGCCGCAAACCGGAAGTGACGGACTTTAGCCAACTGCCCGGCATAGCAAACACTTTGACCGAACGAGCAGTGACCCTCAAAGGCGCGTTGGCCGACCTGGACACTCCCCTTTCCGCGCCTGAGTTTGGGCGAGTGGTGACGGATTATCTTAAGGAGCATGGGCGGCTTCACGGCGACTGCACGGTTGACCTGAACAACAAACTGTGGGGTTGGAAGAACAAACTGTTGGGCTTGAAGAACCGCCAGTTGCTCAAAAAACTGCAAGACATTCACAAGGCCCAAAACCGCGATGGCGACTACAAGCTGAGTATCGAGCTACCTGCGCTACTCAAGAAAATGCCCAATGCAGCCCATCTGAATCCTTGGATACCCAGAAACACAATGAAATTACACCAACTGCTTGGTGCCGAGAAAATAGAGTGGGTGAAGCAGCCGCAGTACATTCCAATATCAGCCTAGTAGGTCAGTTGCAGAAATCCCGCCAGTTTTAAAACCCTGGCGGGATTTTCTTTTCTGCAGATCGAAGTTGCCTATGTCGATTGCTTGAACCGCACCAAGTTGCTTGACACGTAGTAGTCCTTTCACGTTATGGGACTACGGCCATGATTGATCAAATTGCAATGCATCCAAGCGTTGACTCAACGCAGTTAATTTTCCATGCGCAAACAATCAAGCAAACCTTGAGGGAAAAGTCTGAAGACTCCAGAAACCTGTCTTCCTTGAGTAGAGAAACGAAAAATGTGGCGCAACAGTTGCTGCAAGCAGCCAAGAACCTGAAGCGTGAAGGTGTGAGAGTCATTGTTTGCGAGTCACTTGATAACGCTGAGCTGGACGTCAATAAAGTAGTCAAGATGTTGAAGGAGAGTTCAGACTCCTTGGGGAAAATCGCAAACAAATTCGATAAACATGCACGGGGTTATGACTATCAAATTCAAGTCAATGACCACACGATGAATACGTTTCAGTCAGTGTTCTCGTTAAGAACACGGGTCGCAACCTGTGAGCGGCAGGCGAATGCGCGATTGGTCAAACAAAGAGATTCGCTTCAGCGTGCGCTGCCGAAGATCGAGGACCATGAAATGACCGTTGTGGGAATGAAAGGAATTATTGGATTGCCTGTCGACAGCATGCCATTGCTCGATGCGACAAGGCGCGTGCTTAACAACATGTAAGGATTGTGTGCAACCTTGAGGCGATCTTTGATGTATTGGTTCAAGGTGCACGCAAGCGCAGCGTTCAAATGGAAACTTTATTTGCCATGTTCAGTACATGTATCCCTCGCAACCAAACTTACACTCCAGAAGACGGAAATACCGCTTTTTCAAGAGGAGTCAACCAGTTAAATGAGCTTCAGGAGGCCGTCAAGCTACTTGCCAAAACAACGTCAGATTACACAAGGGATGCGTTGCGGCTCCAAAGCGATCACAAACTTGCAATGGCTCCACAGGGTACATTCAAAAGACTCGCCTACAATTTCCAGCGGTTTGACAAGGTCGATTTTTTCGAACATGGCGCAACTCGCGAACGTTTGCGCGACTTGGCCAGGCTGTGCAAGCACGGTGAAAATGAATTGCAATATTTCACCCGCAAGGTCAACAGCAGGTATCGCGGTGCCACCACGAGCATTAGTTCGGCCCGTGATGAACGCATTCAGGAAGACATCAGCCGGGCGGGAATATTCGGCAGTAATCTGGCGGCTGAATGCAGGCCCCTTGCTACGGCAGTCAGCGCTCATTTTGCGGAATACTGGCTATTGTGTAGAGAACCGGCACTTGATGTTCCGCCTCCTGTAAGTTTGGTTGATTCAGTAGAGCATTTGGAAAACGTGTCACAGTCGATGCGTTAACCGGGAAGTTCATTGCACTGAAAAGTCACCAGCGGGCTTTCAGGCCCACGGTGGTTTCAGACCTGAAGGAACCTCATCGAGGTCAGTGTTACCCAAGGCTTTATCTTGAAAGGATTATTGCCATGTTGACCTCGTGCTTTTCATGCAACCGTGCCTCCACATCCGAAGAATTCAACCCAGGCAAAGTCGCAGGTCTGGGCCGTTTGAATGACATACGTAATGCGGTAAACCATGTTGCGGCAACAAGTAAAGCGTGTGCCAAATTGACCGTCTCGCTTGAAGCGGATTTAAAGCAAACATCGGCACGCTCGGACTTGATGAACAATCTTCAAGGTGCTCGAGATTCCCTAAGCACCATTCTGGATCATTGCAAAAGTACGAACTATGAGTTGACATGTTTTACAAAATACTTCATGAAAAGCTACCCCAAGGCAGACAGCGAAGCCGGCTTGATCAACCCTCAAAAAGATCATTTTGACAATGAAGTCCGTCGGCGCGGCGAGTTTGCGCATGACCTGGTTACTGCAGTATTGCCCCTTGCACAAAGGGCTGAGCGTGTAATCAATCGAGCTGCGACGCAGTTGTCTCTAAGCCCCCGTTTAGGTTTGCTCCATTCTGTCGAAGACCTTGAACGAACATCCGAATTGCACCGGTAAAAGAACAAGCGTATTTTTTAAACGTGCTGTGGCTGCGTGTCACTTGGCGGTAAAAGCCAACAGTTGCGACGTTTTGCTGCATGCAGCCAAACTTTGTGTCGCTATTGGGGGATCGACAGTTTCACATTTATGGAACTGGGATGAGTAATTGACCACACAATTCAAATCCACTTTGTAGGTGCGACAAGCATGTCCGGTGATCCTTGCTTCACAGCCAAGTCTGGTTTATCCGAAAGTGCAAATCGCAATGACCACATGCAAAGTCCTTTTACCAATTTTTGTGATCCCAAATCCCCTATCAGCACACCTGCGAACACCGCTGAATACTGGGCTGCAGCGAATACCGATAGCGCCATTCCACTTCTGGAAGCCGGAAATGTTGAGCCAAAAAAGTATATCAATGCCAACGTAGTTCCATTGGACAGTGATGGGAAGCAGTTTTTGGGGGCTACTGTTTCCCGCCTCGCTCCAGCTGCGCCGCAGCAACTGATTTCCCTGTTCAAAGCGGCACAAGAACTGAAATCGGCCGACAAGGGTGATGAACCCGTAGAAATCGTGCAGTTCATATCGCCTTGTGCTTTTTACAATCCTGGAAAATCAAATGATCAACCTGTGTCTGGCCTGCTCAAATCAGGGCAGTTTATTGAGGGTGTCGGCCAGCTGATTTTTTGTGAAAAATTGAGCGAGTCTACAGAAAAAAATCCGCCTGTCCGAAAATTCACAGTCACCTACAGTGACACCGCTGGGAAGGAACAAAAATTGGTGCTGACTGAAATCGCGCCTGATTTCAGACAGTCCTTGATGACAGCTGACTCCATTAAGGACACTGTCGCCCAGCTGCATGGGAAGTCTAGCGAAGGAATGCTTAGCAAGCGAGGTGTGGGCCGTGTGGCCATCATGCATGTTGCGCTTGAAGTTAAGCGGACCATTGACCAAAGTAATGATCCATCTTCTTTGAATAAGGTGTGGGTTACCCAACAGGTTGATGTGGCCATTGAAAAGCTGGAACAGCACAGGCCGAAGTACCTGTCGAAGAATAATGATCAGAAGAATCACTTGATTACTTATCTGGCTGACGTAGCCAAAGCGCGCGCTTCAGCTACCCCCAAGTCTGCTGAATCCTCTCCTGTAAAGGCAGAAGTGAAGTCGAAATCGCCATCGGGGGAGGAACTTATCCAACCTGACGCAAAATCTGTCGACTCATCTCGTGAAAATGTTGGAGTCGAGACCCAGCCAGGTATCAAAGTTGCTGAAGTCGCCTCTGAACCTGTCGCCCCCTCTCGGGGACATGTCGGAGTCAAGCCCTGTCCAATTGTTGAAGATACCAAAGTCACCTCTGAACCTGTCGCCCCCTCTCGTGTAAATCCAAATGTGGAATCGAAACCGACATTCATCAAAAAAGCTGAAACCCTTGGGTTTATAGGTATTGGCAACAGTTGCTATATGAATTCCGCTTTGAAGTTTTTAATGCTGACCCAGGGCGAGGCGCTTGTCCATCGTATTGATAGTGCTGTTGAACTCCTTGAAAAGAAAAAGCAATTGGCAACAGATGTTTCGGCCATGTTCCAGAGCGGGTCAGGCCGCGTGGATGAATCAAAAATTGAACAAGTGGTGGAGCTTGTCTCGCCGGATAAAATCATGATTGAGACGCAAGATTACAAAGAAGCAGAGGCCCTAAAACGCAAGGCTCAAGCGACGTTTGTAGAACCATTGCGTGAGTTCGTTGAAAGCTACATGGAAAATACTCATCATTTGCAACCTTCGCTTGAAAATTTTAAGCTGAAGTTGAGCAATGTGGATTTGAGGTCTACCCTTGAGAATGAAAAAGACAAGTTGGTCGAACGTTCAGAGCAAATTTATAAATCTGTCTTGCGTTTGTACGAAAGCAAAATGGCCAGCCCTGAGAGCTTGGCCGACAAGTTAATCAACCACGTGAGTGATTTGGATTGTTACAAAAATGAGAAGTTTGATAATGCCCTTGGCGAATACAAAAATAATTTTGCAGTGAGGTGCAAAGCGGAACTAAAAAATATACTGAAGGGCGAAAGGCTTGCATCCCAACCTCAATTGGAATTGGCAGGAAAAGTTCAAAAGCAGCTTGAATCCAAGGCCAAAGAAATTACCAAAAAAGTCAAACAACTTGAATTGTTGAAAAAGTTCTTTACCGAACAGCCGATTAATTCCGAAGCACTTGAAAATAAATTAAGTCGTGTCCTTGATGTGTTCGAGACTGTATGCTTTCCGAAAGAGGACAAACATAAGCAGCAAGACCCCATAGAACTGTTCGAAAAGTGCCAAGATGTTTTCGGTGCTCCGGTTTTTTTCGAACATAAGCATGGTTCAGACGAAACCAAGCGCATTGGAAATCAGTTTCAAGTCAAGTTTTATGACCCTAACAGGCAACCAGAAACACTCCGTGGCTTTGGTGGGCTGTTAACCGATTTTGATCAAACTGACCCGTCTAATCATGATAACCCGTTTAATCATGACGAGCTTTACGTCACAATCCGCTACCAAGGTAAGCACCAATTCTTTAAGCAATTGGATCTTGATCGTCTTTTTAAAGTGCAGACCAGTAATGGGAAAAAAAACTTTCAGGCAGACAGTCTGATTTTCCATACGGGTGTCGAAACAACCGGTGGGCACTATTTCATGATTCATCGTGACGAAAACAACAAATGGACGAGCCACAATGACAGTTTCGTGAGGCGTATTACATGCAGTGAAGCCCTTGCGCTCTCCTCACCCCATACAAGTCCACGTCGCCCCGTGATGATTCGGTTCAAGAAGGTCTGAAATCCCCCCTTGGTTGTGCTGAACCAACCTTAAATAAGCGGCTCGATTCGTTTACATGGAACCTGCACTGCGCAGGGGTAACGCAAACATCCTATTGAACGAATCAGGAGGTTTTGCACATGTACACAGCCAGTTCAAGGTCCACGGGCTTGTCGCCACAGCAACAGCACGGCATCAACAGGTCTCGATTGGACAATCTCGACAACACGCTGACCCCAATTGCCGCAGCAGCGGCGAGCCTGGTCAGCACAGCCAGGGAAATGCAACATACTGCTGAATCCAGAAAGTCGTCAGGAAACAAGGTTTTATTTGACAGCGACCATCGATCCATCACCACCAAAGATTTGATTGCTTCTTTAAAGTCTGCAAAGAATGCGCTGAAAGGTTTGGAGTCCAAGTCCACAGGCTTGGTGCGTGATGTTCGGCACATGGCCGGGCATCAAGAGGGCCTGTACCAGGGCAATATGGGCGGAATTCCGCTGGCCGACAAGGTGAACTGGTGCACCAGGCAGGTGGACAACTTCATGGAGCGCGGCCACAAGCTGGGCCAACGGCAACTTCCAGCCATTCGAAGCGCTGTGTCCAAGATCGACCAAGCAAGCGGTTTTCTGCCCGGTGGTGTGGGGCACGTGAACCGGGAAATTACAGGCAATCTGGAACGATTGTCCAGAATGTAAGCCAGGGGTTCGCTTGGACATTGCTGCGTCCGGAATTCACTCCGGGCGCAGTACAATCGGTAGCCTGTAGCAACAGTTTTACCCAGGCGCCCCATGACCAGCAAAGCAAAGAAAACCGAGAATTCCCAGTACCTTGGCAATGTCATCCGAATCAAGGGCGCCCGCCAGCACAACCTCAAAAACGTCGACATCGACATCAAGACCGGTGAAATCAGTGTGTTCACTGGCGTTTCCGGTAGTGGAAAAAGCTCACTGGTATTCGACACCCTGTACGCAGAAGGCCAGCGCCGGTACGTGGAAACGTTTTCGCCCTATGCCCGCCAGTTCCTGGATCGCATGGACAAACCCGATGTAGACAGCATCGAAGGCGTATTGCCCGCCATTGCGATTGACCAGGCCAACCCGGTGCGCACCTCCCGCAGCACCGTGGGCACCATGACTGAAATCAACGACCACCTGAAACTGATTTACGCCCGTGCCGCCCATTTGCATTGCCGCCAGTGCGGGCAGTGGGTTCGTGAAGACACCGTGGCCAGCATCAAGCAATCGATACTCGACAAAGCCGCTGCGCAAAACGACCCGCGCCTTGTTGTTACCTTCCCGGTGCGTGTGCCTGCAAAATTTACCGCACAGGAAATTGAAGATTTTCTGAGTGCCCAAGGCTACACCCGCATTCACCGCGAGACGCCCATCAAGAAAGGCCGCAGCGTGGTTGAAAAACTGCTGGACGTGGTGCAAGACCGTTTCCGTGTTGCCGCCGTTGAAGAAAGCCGCTTCAGCGATGCTGTGGCCAGTGCTTTGCACCGAGGCAAGGGCAAGGTCAACGTGTTTGCCCTGCCTGAAAGTGGTGAAGACAGTGCAAGTGCAACCGAGGCCACGGAGCCTTGGCGCTATTCCGAAGGGCTGCACTGCGCCACTTGCGACCTGGATTATTCAAGCCCCTTGCCCAGCCATTTCAGTTTCAATTCGCCCCTGGGTGCCTGCGACACCTGCCGTGGTTTTGGCCGGGTTATTGGCATTGATTATGGCCTGGTGATTCCCGATGAAAACAAATCGCTGGAAGAGGGCGCAGTCAAACCCTGGACCACGGAAAGCTTCAAAAGCTGCCAGAAAGACCTGGTGCGCTTTGCCAAAAAACGCGGCATTGCCACCAACATTGCCTACAAGCATTTGCCTGAAGAACACAAGCTGTGGGTGATTGAAGGCGATGCGAATTTTGATGGCAACTGGGAAGGCAATTTGTTCTACGGCGTGGCCCGTTATTTCGAATGGCTGGAAAGCAAAACCTACAAAATGCACGTGCGCGTCATGCTGTCAAAGTACCGCAGTTACACCCCGTGCCCCGATTGCAATGGCTCACGCCTGAAGCCCGATTCACTGCTCTGGAAACTGCCTGCCGACACTGCGCTTTACAGCATTTTTGACATCATGCAGTTGCCCTTGCTGACCGTGGCCACGCTGTTCAAAAATCTGCAACTGCCCGGCGCACTCGATGAAGCCAGCGACCTGGTATTACAGGAAATTCGCACACGCCTGGGCTTTCTGATTCAAGTGGGTTTGGGTTATTTAACGCTTGATCGGCAAAGCCGCACGCTCAGCGGTGGTGAAGTGCAGCGCATCAACCTGACCACGGCCTTGGGCAGTTCACTGGTCAACACCCTGTTTGTGTTGGATGAGCCGTCGGTGGGTTTGCACCCCCGCGACATTGCCCGAGTGGCCCAGGCCATGCAGCGTCTGAAAGAAGCAGGCAACACCCTGGTGGTGGTTGAGCACGACCCGCAGTTGATGAACCAGGCCGACAGGCTGGTCGACATTGGCCCCGGCCCCGGTGAGGCAGGTGGCCACATTGTGTTTGATGGCGCGCCTGCTGCCATTGAACAATCAAGTTCGCTCACCGCGCGCTACCTGAAAGGCGAGCTGAAAGTGGTGGAGCAAATCAAGCCACTGGGCGATGCGAAAGAACACCTTGTGCTGACTGGTGTGCGTGCCAACAACCTGAAAAACATTGACTTCAAACTGCCGCTGAACCGACTGGTGGTGCTCACCGGTGTGTCAGGTTCAGGCAAGTCGACCCTGGTGCAAGACGTGCTGGTGCCTGCCATCAAGAAAATCAAGGGCGAACCCACTGAAGCTCCCGGCGAGTTTGATTCATTGGAAGGTGTCGAACACATTACCCAACTGGCCTTTGTAGACCAAAGCCCGATTGGCAAAACCACGCGCAGCAACCCCGCCAGTTACGTGGGTGCATTTGATGAACTGCGCAAGCTGTTTTCCAAAACAAAAATTGCCGTGGAACGCGATTACAAGCCCGGTTTTTTCAGTTTCAACAGTGGCGATGGCCGTTGCCCCATGTGCGGCGGCAACGGCTTTGAACATGTTGAAATGCAGTTTCTCAGCGATGTGTATTTGCGCTGTGGCGAATGCAATGGCACGCGCTACCGCCCCGAGGCTTTGGAAGTCACGCTGGAACGAAAAGGCCAGGTGCTCAATATGGCCCAGGTGCTGGAACTGACCGTGGACCAGGCACTCGACCTGTTCGAAAAAGACACCGCCTTGCTGAAAACCCTGCAGCCACTTGCGCTGGTGGGCCTGAATTATTTGCGCCTTGGCCAGCCTGTACCCACGCTCAGCGGGGGTGAAGCACAACGCCTGAAGCTGGCTGGGTTCCTGGCCGAGTTGAAGCCTTCTGCCAGTGGTCAGAAGCTGGCGAAAAAAGGTGACCTGTTTGTGTTTGATGAACCCACCACCGGCCTGCATTTTGATGACGTGGCCAAGCTGATGCGTTCACTGCGCCTGTTGCAGGAGGCCGGGCACAGCGTGCTGATTGTTGAACACAACCTGGATGTCATTTGCGCGGCCGACTGGCTGATTGACCTGGGCCCTGAAGCGGGCGAATACGGTGGCGAACTGGTGGCCCAAGGCACCCCCGAACAACTGGCCAAAATCAAGAACAGCCACACGGGTGTGGCCATCAAGCAGTACCTCACGCAAAGCAATTTGCTGCATGCAGCCGACTTGAACAAGGCCAGCAACAGCAGCGACCACATGGTGGCAGAAGCAGCTGCACTGTATGGCTTGAACAGTGCCCACACGCGGCGTGGCCTGACCGACGGCATTGAAATTCTTCATGCCCGTGAACACAACCTGAAAAATGTCAGCCTGACCATTCCGCGTGAAAAAATGACGGTGATCACCGGGCCTTCCGGCAGCGGCAAGTCCACGTTGGCATTTGACATTCTGTTTTCAGAAGGGCAGCGCCGTTACCTTGAAAGTTTGAACGCCTACGCACGCCAGTTTGTGCAGCCCGCAGCCAAGCCCGATGTGGATGCCATCTTCGGCATTCCACCCACCGTGGCGATTGAACAGCGCACCAGCCGGGGTGGGCGCAAAAGTACCGTGGCTACCGTGACCGAGGTGTATCACTTCCTTCGCCTGATGTTCGTCAAGCTGGGCACCCAGCATTGCCCCACCTGCGAAGTACCCATTGCACCCCAAAGCATGGACAGCATGCTGGCGCAAATCATGCAGCATTACAAAGGCCAGGAAATCACCTTGTTGGCCCCGTTGGTGCAGGGTCGCAAAGGCATTTACAACGAAATCGCCAAGTGGGCTGTTGACCGTGGCTATGACCGCTTGCGCGTGGATGGTGAGTACGTGCCCACCAACCCCTGGCCCAAGCTGGCCCGCTATCAGGAACACCACATCGAACTGCCTGTGAAAACCTTGGGCATTCAAGCCAAGGGCGAGAAAGAACTGCGTGAAGTACTGGCCTTGGCGCTGGAATATGGCAAAGGCACTGTGATGGTGGAAGCACCCGGCAGCAAAGTCAAACGTGATGGTGACTCACCTTCCATTCGCTTTTATTCCACCAAGCGTGCCTGCCCCAGTTGTGCACGCAGCTTCCCCGAGCTCGACCCACGCCTTTTCAGCTACAACAGCAAGCACGGCTGGTGCGCCAGTTGCTTTGGCGTGGGCGAAGAAGTGGAAGGCTTTGATGCAGAAACCACCGGCGAAGAAGGCAAGTGGCTTTCCGAGCAGGACAAAAGCGCTGAAGACGTGGCCGAGAACGATGACGGCACTTACCTGGGCAACGCACTGCGCGAAAGCCTGGCGTGCGCCGCTTGCAACGGCCAGCGCCTGAACCCCACCGCATTGGCCGTGAAGTTCAAGAACAGCAACATTGCCCAACTGGCCGACCAAACAGTCAGCGACGCCTTGCAGTGGGTAGACCAGCTTGAACTGGATGAACGCGAAACTGCCATTGCCAAAGACATTCGAATTGAAATGGCCGGGCGTTTGAAATTCCTGAAACAGGTGGGGCTTGATTACTTGCACCTGAACCGCAGCGCACCCACCTTGAGTGGTGGTGAAGCGCAGCGAATTCGTTTGGCCTCGCAACTGGGCACCAACCTGCGTGGCGTGTGCTACGTGCTAGACGAGCCCACCATTGGCCTGCACACCCGCGACAATCACAGGCTGCTAGACGCACTGGAAGAACTGCGCGCCAAGGGCAACACATTGGTGATTGTGGAACACGACATCGACACCATGAACCGCGCAGACCGCTTGGTGGACATTGGCCCAGGCGCCGGCAAGCTGGGGGGTGAAATCATTTCCCAGGGCACCGTGGCCGAAGTGAAAGCAGACAAGAATTCGCTGACAGGCCGTTATTTGAAGCAGCCCATTCCGCACTTGTTGCAACCTAAGCGCCCGGTTGAAAAAGACACGCCCCGCTTGAGTATCAAGGGCGCAAAGTTGCACAACATCACCGGGCTTGATGTGGACATTCCCCTGGGCCGCCTTGTTGCTATTACCGGGGTTTCAGGCAGTGGAAAATCAACGCTTGCCCGCGACATTCTGCTGGCCAATATGCGGCAGTACGTGGCCAATCAAAACAAGAAAGGCAAACCCACGCACAACTGGTTTGCCTGTGACAGCATTGAAAACGCAGAACGGGTTGCCCGTGTTCTTGAAGTGGATCAAACCCCGATTGGCAAAACACCGCGCAGTTGCCCGGCCACCTATATCGGCTTCTGGAACCGAATTCGCAACGTATTGGCCGACACCATTGAGGCCCGCATGCGCGGCTTTGCAGCCAATCGCTTCAGCTTCAACGCAGGTCCGGGCCGCTGCCCGGTGTGCGATGGTCAGGGCATGCAAACCATTGAAATGAACTTCCTGCCCGATGTCAAAGTGGTGTGCGAAGCCTGTCGTGGAAAACGCTTCAACCCGGAAACGCTACAGGTAACCTGGCGCGACAAAACAGCCGCAGAAATTCTGAACATGAGTTGTTCAGAAGCAGCGCCGTTTTTTGATGCCCACCCCGCCATTGCGCAAGCCCTGCAATTGCTCAACGATGTGGGCCTGGGCTACCTCACCATTGGCCAGCCCAGCCCCACCCTGAGCGGCGGTGAGGCCCAACGCATCAAGCTGGTCACCGAGTTGGTGAAGGTGCGGGAAAACAAGGCGGGTGTGCAAATGAGCCCGCCCACTCTGTATGTGCTGGATGAACCCACGGTTGGCCTGCACATGAACGACGTGGAAAAGCTGATTGCCGTGCTTCACAGGCTGGTGGACGCAGGCCACACCGTGGTGGTGATTGAACACGACCTGGACTTGACTGCCCAAGCGGACTGGGTCATCGACATGGGCCCGGAAGCAGGTTCAGGCGGTGGCCAGTTGGTTGCACAGGGCAGCCCGCAAGAAATTGGCAAGCTCAAGGGCAAAAAAGCGGGGTACACCACGCAGGCCATGGCGGATTTTTATCAATCTCGGCAATAACAAGGTGCGTTGGTAACAAGTTAAATCCACTTCACATATTCAAGTTTTCAGGAACCGACATCACTGGGTGGTTACTCAGTTTGTCGCTGTTTTTTAAACAGCCCATGAAAACAGTTTTTGTGAAGATGGAATCGCCATGGTCAGAGCTCTTATCGAATTGCCTGTTAATGAACAGCGACTCGATTCAATTATTGAAGAGGACAATCAATCCGTTGAAGAAAGTGAACACTCTGTTCAGGGAAGTGAACATTCCGTTCAGGGAAGCGAACACTCCGTTCAGGTAAGCGAACACTCCCGAAGCAGCAGTGGGCGAAGAACATCAGGTGCCTTTTTAAAAAATGCAATCAAAAGCATCTCATCCAGTTTAAGCCAGGCCTGGAAGAATTCTTCGCCCCAGCCCATCTCAAACGGTGAATTGAATCAAGACTTGCTCCCGCCGGAGAACAGCGCTCCCGCCGCTCCCGGTGGTCCTGTGCAAACAGAACGCCAATATATTCTGCTACCGCAAGATGCTTACCCGCTAATTGCCGAGTTAGCCATCAAATTTCAGCGGGATGTTTTTGTAGGGGATGACCGCGAATTGGCCGGTACCAGCAAAACCCCCGCGGGAAAGGCGTTGGATGCTTTTTTTCAAGCCCGTCTTTGGAAAGAGTATTGGCAAGGAAAAAACTTGCAGGAAGTTGATTTTGATGCCCTGTGTTTTGATCTGCTGTCCGACAACAATCGACCTGATTTTCAAACCCCTGGTTTGCAAAACCTTTTCCTGGCTGATTGCGCCAATTTGTACCATGCCCATGGTTATCAATTCCCTGATCAGCAAATTCAGCAGGCTATTCAAAAAAATGTTCGGTTGTGGACTAAGGCAAACCTGATGAACTGCGCGCCTGAGAAGAAACAGGCTTTGAAGCAGCAGTTTCTCGATCAGGTGTTTCTGGATTTGAATGGCAGGCCGAGTGAGGACACAGAGTCGGTTGGATTGTTCTCGACGCCCGATGAGGCAAGCGTGGCCCTTGAAAGCCTGACCAGTGAAGGCAGTCTTGGTGGAATGACAGTGGCTCACGAAGGCCTGGCCAGCGCAGGCTTTCGCAATTCTCGCGTAAACGACGAAAGAAGTGAGGCAACTACCCGATCTGCCAGTTTTGACTCCATCTCGTTTGATTCCTCTGAGTCCCTAGGGCCACACATTTCAGCCGCAAGACCCGCAGATCCCTTTCTTTCAAACGATCCGGGTCAAGTTCCTGCCAATTTGCTGGCTTTTGATACCCATCCGGAAATATATTCTCTTTGGCGACTTTTGAGTAACACCCATGGCCCTGTGGGCAATTTGGGGCTAAACGAAAAAAACATTGCCACTTTTAATCTGTTGCTTGGTCAAGGCCTTTCTCCATCACCCATACCTGAGCTGCAGCGGGCTTTTCATCACGACCGGGAAATGTTGCAGTACAACCTTCGCGGCAAATTCGAAAGCGGACAGATTGATCTCGCAATCACTTACCACATTCGGGACTGGCTTAAAGAAAACCAAGCAGGCCCCACTGGTGACGGCCATGGCAACCCAGCCAACCAGTTTTCTTCGCTCGTCAATCGCTGTTTGGAGGAAAATGCAGACAGGTTTGATGCTGAAGTCATGCGTTCCATTCTGGAAGCAAGTTCTTCATCGAGTCAAAGTGGCCGCAGCAGCCGCGACGACGCGGAGTCAGCCTCCAGCCTGAGTTCGAATGGTTGGGGGGAGGAAGCGTTATACATTTCAAATCCAAATAACCTGTCCAGGCTGGCAGAATTGTTGCCCAAGGCCAACCCGGCCCGCTTGATCGGGTCCCGCAGCAGTGAAGGTTCACGCTTGTCAGAACTGGCAAAGAATTTCTCCTGGTTTGGCAAACCACTTTCGGCCCCTTTAAGGTTACGGCATGCTGCCAATGACACTCCCGGTGTGAAAGTGGATGTGATCGAAAAGGACAGTGCCCCACCAGCCTTGGCTGTCAAATTCAACATAGGCAAAGATTATACGCGTGTCAACAGGGAAGCAGACCTGCAACTTAAAGCAGCCCTTAGCCCCCACACGTTTTTGCAAGGTGACAAATCGCTGAATGCTATGTTTCTGGCCCAACTGGACAACAGCGGCATTGACAAGCACCTGTATCACCAAGCGATCAGGCAGGGGGCCAATCAGTCCGCAGGTGGTTTTCGCTTGGCGGCCCAGGCCCATGGGGGTTTGATGGCAAGAACATTGCCATTCATGGGGCCAAAAAAATCCCTGGAACAAAAGGCAGTGAGCCGACTGGATGGGCGCGGTGGTAAGCGCTTGTCGGCCCTGGCCGATCACCCAAAGCAATTCAGCAAGACAAGTGACAAGGTTTTTTTAACCTACCTGGCTAGCCAGCAAGCGCTGTGGAACAAAATCAAGCCTTATTTTGTGGCGGGTGATCGGCTGTTCGTGGTGCCTGACAGCAACAAGCCGATTCATTTCAACCTGCTTCATCAAATTGGATTCGCTCAAAACAACCTGAATACTGATCAACTAGTCCAGATGGGCAAGCTCGTGATGTCTGCCGTGGGGGCAGACGTGGTGCGCAGTTCTCTGTCGGATTCTGACATTCGAAGCCTGTATCGGCAAAGCGGCATGCAGGAGGACCAACCCATGCCCCTGAATGCCAACCAGTTTCGCGCTGCGCTGGGGCCGGGTCGTATCACGCGGGGAGGCGAAAAAACTTACGGCACCCTGGGTTCCCAGGTCATAGATTTGATGGCCCGACTGAATTCAAAACCCGGAAAGCCGGTGAGTTTGAAAGAACACCAGATGATGGGCAATTTGCTCACACTGATGGTCAAGCGACAAGCGCGCCTTGAATTACCAGTTGCCATACAGAAAACCAAAGTGTCCAGGCAAGCGGACCCGTTCAAGGAGACCTTGATTGTTAATTTGAGGCACAAGCTGGTGAATGAGTTAAGGGGTGAGGAACCGGCTGACCGTCTCATCCGGGATGACGAATCGATGTTCATGGTCTGCGAAGCAGCAACCAAGGCGGTGAACAAGGCTTTTGTGGCAATTGCAAAAGCCGGAATCGTTGAGAAGGCGCCGTTTTTGGACAAGTTGAAAAGCGAACTGCGCAGCGATGCTGATTTTTATGCGGCAATGAATGATGGGCTGGCAGACGATATCCCGAATCTGACGTCCGAAAGAAGGCCCGGTTACCTTGATGACTGGATGGTTTTCCTGGCAGATACCGCAGAGTGGATTTTCACGCGTTCAGTGCCTATGGACGGCACGAACAGGGCTGGGCAAAGTGGCAACCGGCAGTCGGAAATTCAACCGGCCTAATCAGTTGTCTGCAGAACGGAGTCAGTTCCATGAAATGAAGAAAAAAGGAACTGATTTCGCTGAAGCACCACGTAATTACAATGGGGGCGCATTCATTTCCTTCTGCGCCCCTCACGAAATGGGAGTTATCGCATGCCACCAGGTTCAGCAGTTGCCCCTAACCCTGCTCCTACCCCGCTCAAAGCCGAACTTTGTCCTGAATATTCGCGAATTCATATCGAATCTGCCGAATCTGCCGAGTTTCCTGATGTCACGGTACAAAAAACAATGGCGAACGCGGTGGGTGAGATTGCCAACAACCTCAGTGATATCTTGGCAGATGTCATCAACAACGGTGGTATCGGCATAGAAGCCCCTGAGAAACCCGATGACGATTTGTTGACACATGTCATTGGCACTGTTAAAGCGGTGTTGCAAAACGAGTCTAATCAATTTAAAGGTGTTGACACCCGCCGAATCAAAGATTTGCTGAGTCTGGCAATCAAATTGCAAAAAAGAAATCCTGAGACAATACCAACGATCAAACAAGCCTTAAAGGTCGACCATAAGGCTTATCTTGTTTCTTTGAATGACTCTAAAAAACCTGATTCGAAAGTGCTTGCTGATGAAGATGACCCGAATGATCAGGTTGCCGGCACTTCAAGGCGTACTGACATTTCATCGGATGAAATTGAGGCGCGAATTGGAGATCTTTTTCTCAAAAATCGCCTGTCTCGCATGAATAAGTTGTCGAATCTATCTCCGCTTGAGCACAGGAAAAACAAATCCGCTTCGGCTCAGCCTGCGGTAGACGCAAACGCTGAAAACAAGAAAGCAGTGCCGACGAAGGCAACGACTAATGAAGATAAACGCCGCCACGATCCCGCTTCAACTTCTCAAAATTCCACCTCACGCGACAAGGTTGATCCACCCACAAAGTTGGAAGACAAGGAACTGAATGTTGGTGGATGGGTGTTAAGAGAAGGGGAGGACCCGAAAGAATTCGCGGAGCTTGCTCATCGTATCGAAGACAGACAGACAGGCTAGGTTTTAGTAAGCAGTGCGAAATCTGTTCGATCAGTTCCATCGTTTAATTTTGAAAGACCACAAATGCCCCCTACACCATGCCAACTCAGCGAAGTGCCATCCATTGAGGTGCTCAAGGCGAATCTTGCCGAACTTAGCCACAATGTAAAGCACACGGACTTTTTTGAGCTCAAGGAAGCGGTTCGCGACTTGGCCCGCTTTCTGGTCATGGCAGAAAAACATAAAGATGGTGGTCAGGCCCTGCGATTCGGCAAAATGATTGTCAGTACGACCCAAACCCTGAATTTGCTTACTGGCAAGCATGTCGAGCTTGATCATTTAAGCGATGCGGTGTTGAAATTTTATTTTTCTCCAAAAAACCAGCAGCAGCGTCAAATAGCGGATGGCGGTGGCGATGCTGGCCCAAGTGGTGCATCGCACACGCAGCGGCGTCGTTCAGCAGTGAATGACGGTGCTACCAGTTCAAATGGCATACCGCTCGGGGATGATGCAGCCGATCAGACCGCGTTTCAGGCGGGCAGCATGTCGGTAGAAGATGAGAAGCGTTTTTATAACTCCTCCGCGGGTCGTCTGATGAAGGAAGCAATCAAAGGCGCCTTGTGTGCTCAGTCACACGAAAAAGTGAAATTGTTGCTGGCCCGCATGTTCAATGTCGACCAACCCCCGGCCAACGGCCAGGACGTGAACATTCCAGACGCATCGGTGCCGTTGCCTGCACTGGGTCCACAGTCGGTCAGGAAACTGTTTGATGTGGCAGGCATTAATGCCAATACTTTTGCTACACA
The DNA here is from genome assembly GCA_027484315.1 of Burkholderiales bacterium. GTDB lineage: Bacteria > Pseudomonadota > Gammaproteobacteria > Burkholderiales > Burkholderiaceae_B > Limnobacter. The sequence continues at coordinate 22,160 of JAIXTE010000080.1, forward strand.
CGTAATCAAATCCATTCCCCGCGCACCGATACAAATCAATTCGTTACGCGACAAATCGGGTGTGGATTTACGAAACCACGCAGTTGCGCTGCTGAATGGTGGTGCATTCAGCGCAGACGGTAAAACAATGATCGGCGCGACACAGGCACTATTTAAAATGCCAGACACATTGTCACGAAGTATTCCACGAGGTCAAACTGATGTACAGAACAGCGCTCAATTTGGCCAAGTGTCGAAATTTCTTAATGAGCATTTGTTTCGAAACATGTCGCTTGTCAGCGACATGCAACTCAATCGCCGAGCAAATGATTTTTGTAACGCAATACTCCGTGAATTGTCAGATTGGCAGGATGGGGGGCAAGCCAGAGAGCTCGAAACCGTTCAACAGCCTTCTGTGCTTGATCAAGCATTCAGTTTGCTGAAAGACGGGTATGCCAGTGACCTGGAGCAACCTGAGAAAGTCTGGGTTTGTGAGAGGTTCAAAGCGACTTTAACAGATCTACACATCCGATTTGATCAGCGTTTTACCCCTCCCGAAATAGAAAAGGCCATGCGCAACAGCGTGGGCCATTTTCTTCGTTCGGTGTTTGTTGGCAATAACGACTCCGATAAGTCACATTTGCAAAATGACTTTTTGGCGCACTTCATGTTGTGTTTGAAACAGGGTGCAGGCTGCAATCCGGCCACCATTACCCAAGACCAGGTAGAAAACCTTGCCGATAGTCTGGTGTCAAAATCCGTGTTGAGCAAAAAGGGTGGTTGGTCGCATGACGCTTCACACCAGAAGGCCAGCCGATTGGTGTTCGAGTCCGCTCCCCAGGCAAAATATGCCGACAAGAAGAAAGATCTGAAGGTGGCTTTCCCCGATACCAATGCCAACTTTGGCTGGTATTGTCGAACTGGTTTGTTATTCCGCTTGCGCGGATTGGCGCAGAGTATCTTTGCGAGCCTGCAGCCCTTGAATCGGGAAATTTTGAATCTGGATGAAAGCATTTCCCCTGAGACGGCGATGAAGCGGGTGGCCCAACAGGTCGAGGTGGAAAAGGACGAAGGTCGCAAGGTGCTGAACTACAAAATGAGCAACCCACATGCTGAAAGATTAGTGGAGGAGCAAGCAGCGTCTTTGGTGAGCGCGGTTAAAGGACGTGCTGAGAGTGAAGAGGATAAAGGTTACCTGAATAGCTTGTTCAAGGCGCAATTGTTTAACGTGGGGGTTGACCTGAATGTGCATGACAATCTTGTTAAACGGTCAATCAATGTTGCTTCCAATCGGACACGAATGTCCGATAAGTCACGCGGCGGGCTGATGACCAAGGGGTGGTTCAACAGGAAAGAATCAAAAAATTCGATTGAACAAAAAGTGTATGACAGAGCCGATGGCACTGGTAAAAAGCGGTTGACGGGGTTTACCAGGAATGACGGTACGGGGGGGGGGAATGTTTCCCGCCCTGCGGACGGGGCTTTTAAGGTTCAGATGGCCCACCGCCAAGCCTTGTGGAGAAACATTGCCCCAAGGCAAGAAGGCAATGCGCTACCTTTTGAGGTGTCTGCGGACAGATCATTTATAACTTATCCAGCTTTGGACCACATTGGTTTTAATCAGGAAAACCTGAGTATGCAGGACATGATGCGAATGGCTGAATTGGTTTTGTCAGCGGTGAGTGCAGATACATTTCGTACTAAGTTGTCGAATGTCGAAGTGGACAGCTTGTACAACACGATTGGGGACCAAAGCCGCGAGTCTGTTCTAAGCAAAACGCAGTTTGAAAGTCGACTGCTTGGAAACGAAGGTAAAAAAGGGGAACGGGGAGAATGGGAGCACGGGACACTGGGTTCGCAAGTGATTGACTGCATCGCCGACTTCACGCGGCAATCCTTGTCTCCAGTGACCGTACAGCAACGCCAACACATGGGTAATTTGCTCCTCTTGGTGTTGAACCAAGAGTGTCTGCTGGATACAGGCGTTCAACAGGCAGATCCAGGCATTCAACAGGCGCGAGGCAGCAACCTACTACCCGCTGACTCTGTCGTAAATCTAAATAGGTACTTTAGACCCTTATTGTGGAATCCGGAGGTCTTGGAAAATGCAAAGGAGGAGGACAGTCAAAATGTAGCTCAAGATGTCCTGCCAGTTGAAGTATTGGGTACAGGTGGAAATAACGCACATACTGACGGTGAATCAAGTTCATCGGTTGGTCCGGACAATCGTGGGCCTGATCTGCGACGTAGTTCGACCCAGGGGCAAAGAAATTCTATTGAGTTAAACAACGGTCACAGCACCCCTTCCCCTCAAAGCTTTGTCGATCCTGATCCGCGCACTCAAGATATAAACAATAGTAGCAACTCTGGCACCTCGAATAATTCAGTGCGAAATGAAGCCGACGGGCAGCTCGGTTCATTTCCTTCATCCAATGATGTAGATGGCAATTTGTTGGTGTCGTTGAATACTGGTTCTATTTTTAATCCTTCAGCTGTTGCTAACGATTCGTTTGTTGCCGGTTTAAATTCAAGCGGCGTTCCTGATTCATCATCATCATCATCATCTTCTGCCCAACTTGATCCTCGTGCGAACGCAGGTATATCAAGCCATAATCATTCTGAAATACAAGCCAACGAAGTTGGAGATGATATTGCGAACGCCGGTCTTTCCGTGAATAGAGCGACAGAACGGCCAGTGCCACAAAGGACAGCGCCAGAACTGTCAGGGAGCACGGCCGCCATCAACGAAGCCGAAAAAAAAAACTAAGAAAACTCCCTACCCGCACGCCTTCTAGTATCCCGGAGATTATAAAAAAAGCTGGTGTTGTGAGTGTCAGCAAGGAAGCCTCACTTAGCTCCCAGTTGAAAGAAGCAAACGCAGAAGATTCAATAAGCTCAAATGGTCCAGGTGCGGAAAGCAATTCGACACCGGAGGAGTACGATCTTGAAGAGTTTTCCGATACCGAATCAGTTTATTCTGATGTCTCTTCTCCAGAACTTGATGAATCGCTGTTGCCAGCAGCGCTACCCCACTTGGATGAAGAAAGCATCAAAATCCTAGAAGATTCACACACAACAACAGAGAAATGGTTTGCAGCAGATTCTTCAAAAACGCTTGGGAATCTTGAAAATGTACAAGAGGACGCTCAAAACCGCTTTACTGTGAATTTGAATGGGGGTTCTGATGGACGTGTATCAGGGGAAATGCCAGAGGATACGGAACCCACCCACGACCCTGATACAAGCGTGGAACAACCTTTAGCTCTTGACCCATCGAACACAACTCAATCACCGACTGTGGACTTAAGCGAAGTTCAAAGTGAATACGCTGGGAAAGCAGAGGACAACGCTGGCTTTAAAGAAGTTGGTACAAAAGCCAACGAATACAAACCCGATCCCGATGTCGAAGACTCGGTTCCGTTAGATTCCAAAGGTCAAGAGAGCGATCAAACCCACTTTACTGTGAAATTGAGTATGGATCCTGATGTAGATGTTTTGGTAAATATGCCTGAGGATATGGAACCCACTCACAATCCTAAGACAGGCGCTGAACAACCTCCAGCCCTTGACCCATTGGACACACCTGCTAAAACAGAAGGACAGGAAATATTTTTAACCACAGCAAAGTCCGCTGGTGATAAAAATGCTGCTAGCGAAGTTGAAACGGATAAGGACGAAGCGGATATTGGTGATGAAGCCGCCTTTTTGGAGAAGGAGGATAAATTCGCCACGTTCAATTCTCAACATCTACATGACCAAGTTGATTTGGAATTCGCGAATGAGATTCTTGTGGAGGGCGGTGATGTTGGACCTGCCAGGTCTGCTGTTCATAAATGTTTGGATCGATTCATCGCTGAAAAAATAACTGTTGGCAGAGAGCAAAATCTCACTGAAAGATTTGGGCCTTATCTTTTCAGGGATGAAGCATTTATCGAAGCTTGGGGCCACTACACAGGTTTAACGGCTGACGAGATAAAAAAAGATTTGGCAGAAAAAATCCCAGAGCTTGAAAATGCAAAAGCGGATTTAAGTGAATGGTTAAAAGTGATCTTCAGTGAGGCCAAAACAAGATTTGCTGGTAAAACTCAAGTACAACTTGCCAACCCAGACCTAGAGCCCCCCATTTTTGGAGATGACGTCAGTGAATCCTCCACGCCACGGGCAAGGCAAATCTATGAAGATTTTGAAGGGGAGGTTTTGCAGTCAATGCAACTTGTTCTTAAAGAGTTTAATGATGTAGAAGAATTGAAGGCGGCTCTTGGCGATGTAATCAAGAAAGTATTGCTGGAGTACTATGATAATGACCAAAAGCCCAAGCTTGAGGACATTGTGAATGAACGGGTTTCCAATGACGAAATTTTACTCAAGGCATGGAATAGCTACGTAGAAAAACAGGTGCAAGATCAGCGGAAGTTGCGCATGGCGCAATTCAAAAGTGCTCTCGGTGAAGTTCTCAGCAAACGCTTAAATCCAGCTTACTTGGAAAGCATAATGGACAAAGAGTTAAATAAACTAAGGGCCGAACTTCAAACGGATTGGAATGACGCACCGAAAAGATTGGCTGATTGGCTACCCAAGGCAATAGATGAGGCTGAAGATAAAATAAAGGAACATCTTCGCAGCCAAGGCCCATATCAAGATTGAGTTGAGTCTTTATCCACTCACATACTTGATGAGGTCCTTGGACTCGTTATTAAAAAAGCAAATCCCCTTATTTGCTTTTCTGCCCAATCTTGCTTTCCTTCCCGGCAATCAGATTGGCAATATTTTGCTTGTGCCGGTAAATCAGCAAAGCCGACATAATGGCCACGGCCGCAGCCTGACCGTTAATGCCAAACAGCAACACGTTGTAGAACACGGCAAACAGGCTTGCGATCAACGCAGCCAGCGATGAATAGCGGAAAAAGTAGGCTATAACCACCCAGGTAACGGCTGTGGCCAAGCCCAAGGCCCAGTTCAGCCCGATCAACACGCCCAAGGCAGTGGCTACGCCTTTGCCACCTTCAAACTTGAAAAACACCGGGTAAAGGTGGCCGATAAACGCGGCAAGGCCCACCCAGGCAATGTCGCTGCGTGTCAAACCCAACTGGTCTTGAAAATGAAAGGCCAGTGCAACAGCCAGCGTGCCTTTCAGGGCATCGCCCAGCAGGGTCAGAATGGCTGCTTTCTTGTTGCCGCTGCGCAGTACATTGGTGGCACCCGGGTTTTTGGATCCATAGGTGCGGGGGTCAGCAAGGCCAGAAAATCTGGACACTACCACTGCAAACGAAACCGAACCAATCAGGTAAGCCACGACCAGGGCCGCGATGAAATTGAGCACAGCTGTCTCCTTGTTTTTGTGAATGGGCTTATTTTGCCATGGGGTGGCCGCTGTTCAGCAGCTTTTGCAAGTGTTCTTTGGCCACATGGGTGTAAATTTGTGTGGTGCCAATGTCTGCATGGCCCAACAGAAGCTGAACGACCCGCAAATCTGCACCGTGGTTGACCAGGTGGGTGGCAAAGGCATGGCGCAACACATGCGGACTGATGGGGCTGTGAATACCCGCCACCAGAGCAAGCCGCTTGATGTTTTTCCAGAAGCCTTGCCGGGTCATCGGCGTGCCAAAGTGGGTGACAAACAGAAAGTCGCTTGTTCTTCCCTTCAGCAGTTCACCACGGGCCTGTTGCAAGTAAAGCTGAATGGCCAGCCGGGCGGGTTCGCCCATGGGCACCAGCCGTTCCTTGTTGCCTTTGCCCAGTACTTTCACAGCGCCTGCATTCAGGTCAATGGCGCGCAGCGGCATGTTCACCAGTTCGCTGACGCGCAGGCCGCTGGCATACATGAATTCAAGCATGGCTTTGTCGCGTTGACCGGCCGCATTGCTGACATCGGGGGCGGCCAACAGGCCCAGCATTTGCTGTTCGCTCAGCACCTTGGGTATTCGCAGACCTTGTTTGGCGCTGTGAAGTTGCTGCGCGGGGTTGTCCTCGCGCTTGCGGCTGGTGTTTAGCCACAGGTAAAAACGCTTGGTGCTGCTGATTTTTCGGTTCAGGCTGCTGGGCTTGAGTTCAATCAGGTCGTGCACGTGGTTTTTCAATTGTTCGCTATTGGCGCTCAGCAGGCTTTCACCCACTTTCTTTTCCAGCCATTCCGCCAATTGTTCAAGGTCACTGCGGTAGGCTTGCAGTGTGGCTTGCGCCAGGCCTTCTTCCAGCCAAAGGTTGGTAGAGAATTCATCGATCAGATCGGCATTGCTGGTCATCAAGGGGCTGGCCGCGTGTGAAAATAAGGCTCATCATACCTTTAGCAGCACCAGGGAGTCAGCTCACATGTCAATCGCCGATCTTCGCAAAGATTACACTCAGGCCACTTTGGACGAGGCAGACGCGCTCGCCAATCCATTTGAATTTTTCAAGCTGTGGTTTGATCAGGCCCTGAATGCCGACCTGCCAGAACCGAATGCCATGACATTGGCCACGGTGAATGAACAAGGCCGTCCATCGGCACGCATTGTGTTGATCAAGGGGCTGGACGACAAGGGCATTACCTTTTTCACGAACTATGAAAGCCGCAAGGGGCAGGAACTGGCCCAGAACCCCCACGCCGCATTGTTGTTCCACTGGACTGAACTGGAACGGCAGGTTCGCATTGAGGGTCGCATCGAAAAATGTACGGCTGAAGAATCGGATGCGTATTACCTTTCCCGCCCTGCAGGCAGCCGTCTGGGTGCGTGGGCGTCGCCCCAAAGCCAGGTGATTGAATCGCGCAGCGTGCTTGAAAACCGTGTGAAGCAGGCACAGGCTGAGCAACAGGGTGACCCGCAAACGCGCCCGCCATTCTGGGGTGGTTACCGCCTGGTGCCCGATTTTTTCGAATTCTGGCAGGGACGTTCTTCAAGGTTGCACGATCGCCTGGCTTATCGCCGTCAAGGGGATGACTGGAACATGGTGCGTTTGGCACCTTGAGCCCGTTTGGATTATTCTTGTTCAAGTAGCAGGTGGTGATCAAGCAGCAGGAGAGCAGTTCCCATGTCAGGTTTTAGTCGCAATGTGCTGGCCCAAGTGTTTACCTTGTTTTCTCTTTTCGTACTGCCAGGTTTCACACCTTCTACATGGGCTGCCAGCCGCGGCGATGTGGACGACGCCATTGTGCAATTGGGCCGGGCTGTACCGTCCATGAAAATTCGGGTGGAGTTGACCAAAACCTGGAGCAAGGCCTACATCACCGATCGGATCGATGGCGCTTTGCTGACCATGGACCCGGACTTTCTGAACAGGTTGACCGCTGACGGTGTGCTGTTCGTGATTGCGCACGAATACGCCCATGTATACCTGGAACATCAAAAAAAACTGGGAATCAAGGCCATGGAACTGGCGGGCATGCCAACGCCGGACATGGCTTTTGATGTGATTGAAAGCAAGCCCGCCACCATGGAAAAGTTGCACGCCGTGAACCGGCAGTTTGAACTGGACGCCGACGAAGCAGCCACCAAGTGGCTGGCCCAATTGGGCATGTCAGCCTGCACCGAGGACGTGCTGCGCAGCATCGACGGTGCAGACATGATGATGCCTGTTGTGCCTTCACACCCGGGGTATTACAGCAGAAAACAGGTTATTTGCAGGAAGTAAGGTTTAGCCCTTGTTTTGTCGGGCGCGCGGCGTTGCTGCTTTGGCGATTTGCATGAAATTGCCAAACTCACCCGGCTGAATGTAGCTGTGTACCAAGCTGGAAGCGGTGTCGCTGTGCTGATCTGCACGCGCCACATGTTCAAGCAGAGTCCATGCACACAGTTGTCGGTGTTTGTCGCTCAGTGTGTGCGGATTGCTCAGTTTGTTGTCAACCAGGTATTTGGACAGTGATTTGCGGCTGCCCACCTGAACTCCACCCGGCATGTCTTGTTCGATTGCCTGGCATTTCGAAACAAGTTGTTGTGTGGGTGTTTGTTGTGACAGGGTTTGCGCAATGTCAACCGCAGCACGCTTGGTTGGGCGCGGATTTTCATCGGTTGACAGCGAACTGAGGCTGCGCGACATGGCCTGAATGTCAGGGACAGTCTGAATGGAATTTGGGTTCATTTTGATTGACAGTAAAAGTGGTTTTCTTAGGAAGCCCTAAGTGGCCTTGGCTACCTTTCGGTTCCCACTCTTACGTATCAACCCATTTCAAATCGCCTGCGCAACCCACTCCACCCAGTGGCGAACGTCCACTGTGGCATCACTTTCAAGGTGCCCAAGGCAGCCAATGTTGGCCGAAGCAATGGCTTGCGGTTTTCCCGCCATCAAGTTGGCCAGCTTGCGCTTTTTCAGTTCTTTTGACAATTCTGGTTGCAACACTGAATACGTGCCAGCGGAGCCACAGCACAAATGTGAATCAGCCACTGGGGTCAGTTGGAAACCCAACGTGGTCAGCACATTCTCAATCACGCCCTTGATTTGTTGGCCGTGTTGCAAGGTACAGGGCGGGTGAAAGGCAATGCTGCCTGGAATGCGTTGCTGTTCAATGGCCGCTTTAACCTGCGTACCGAGGCGGGCCAGCCCTTCGGCATTTTGCCTTGTGATGAATTCACCAATGTCCAAAGTTTTTTCGCTGACCAATGCGGCTTTGGCTGCATACACCGGGTCGTTTTCAAAATGGTGGGCGTATTCGCGCACGGTGACCCCACAACCTGATGCGTTCATGACAAGCGCTTCAGCTTCACCTGAAACCAGTAACGAATGCCAGGCATCGATGTTGGTTTTCATTTGCGCCAGGCCGCCCGCGTGGTCGTTCAGGTGAAACTTCACCGCACCACAGCAACCCGATTCCTGAACCACCATGCTTTGAATACCCAGTGCATCCAGAATCACCGAGGTGGCAGTGTCAATGGACGGCATCATGGCTGGCTGTACACAACCCTTGAGCAAAATCACCTTGCGTGTGTGCTGGGTGTTTGCAAAGGGCAGGGTGACGCGCTTTGCCGGTACCTTTTTCTTGATGCTTTCTGGCAAAATGCCGCGCACCGCTTTGCCCATGGCCATGCCTGCCGTGAACATGGGGCGGTTGGTCATGAGCATTTTCAGGCTTTCGCGGGTCAGCTTTTCAGCCATGGGGCGTTCAACACGCTCGTCCACAATCTTGCGGCCAATGTCGATCAACTGGCCATATTTCACACCTGATGGGCAGGTGGTTTCGCAGTTGCGACAGGTCAGGCAGCGGTCCAGGTGTTGCTGGGTTTTGCGTGTGACCTGCTTGCCTTCCAGCACCTGCTTGATCAGGTAAATTCGGCCGCGCGGGCTGTCCAGTTCATCGCCCAGAATCTGATAGGTCGGGCAGGTGGCCGTGCAAAAACCGCAGTGCACGCACTTGCGCAAAATCGCGTCGGCGGCTTTGCCATCGGGGGTGTCTTTGATCCAGTCGGCGAGTTGGGTATCCATGGCGGTCTGCTTACAAAATTGGAGACAGGCGGTTGATGCTGAACACACCAGCCGGGTCAAATTGTTCTTTCAGGCGGCGTTGCAGTTTCAACATGACCGCATCGGGTTGCTGGAATGCCTGCAGGCGCGCAGCTTCATTGGCCGTGCGGTACAGGGTGGCATGGCCGCCCACGCGCTTGGCCACCGCGCGAATCTGTTCGCCGGTGAATGTGGCGTCCGTACGCAACCAACGCAGACCACTGCCCCATTCATGCACGCTTTGGCCACGCAAAGCCAAATCCACAGTGGTGGGAGGCACAGCCATGCGCCACAGGTCGCCTTCGGCGTTGAAAAACTCATGCTGCTGGTCGCGCACGCTGGTCCAGAAGGCATGTGCCTGTTCCGTTGCCAGTTCCTGCCCGCCCATGTTCTTGAGCGCAGCTTGAACAGCGGCGCTGGTGCCCCGCAGGCGCACGGTCAGTTTGCCATTTTCAAAAAAAGTGGCGGAAATAGGCAGGGGCTTGGAAAGCCACTCATTGCTTTGGGCAATGGCCCTGTTCACGTCCATTTCAAATTGCAGTGAGGCTTCAGCCGATGCCACTGGCATCACCTTGATGGAAAGCTCTGTGACAATGCCCAGCGTGCCCATGCTGCCGGGTATAACCCTTGAAACGTCGTAGCCCGCCACGTTTTTCATGACCACGCCGCCAAAGTGCAGCAGCTGGCCTTTGCCATCCAGCAGGGTGCAGCCCAGCACGTAGTCTTTCACGCCGCCGCGGCTTAAGCGGGCGGGACCTGCCAAGCCGGAAACAATTGCACCACCAATGGTTCCGCCTGCCGCGTTGCCTGCACCACCCAGGCGCGGTGGCTCGAATGCCAGTTCCTGCTTTTGCGCAGCCAGTGCCGCTTCCACTTCTGCCAGCGGGGTTCCGGGCTTCACGGTAATGACAAGCTCTGTTGGCTCGTATTCCACAATGCCTGCCCACTGGCGCATGTCCACTGCATCGCCTTGAAGGGGCCCACCGTAAAAGTTCTTGGTGCCGCCGCCCACCGCGCGCAGTGGGGTGTTGTTGCGTGCAGCAAGCTCTACCCGCTTGCACAGGTCGTCGAGAAAATCGCTCATGGTCTCGTTCTTTTAAAAGCGGGGCAGGTCGGCAAAAGGAACTTGGCCACCGTGTATGTGCATGCGCCCGTATTCGGCACAGCGGTGCAGGGTGGGAATGGCCTTGCCCGGGTTGAGCAGGCCCGGCTCATCGAATGCTTTCTTCACTGCGAAAAATGCATCCAGTTCAGCCCGGGAAAACTGCACACACATCTGGTTGATTTTCTCGATGCCCACGCCGTGTTCGCCGGTCACCGTGCCGCCCACTTCGACGCACAGTTCCAGAATTTCAGCACCAAAGTCTTCGGCGCGCTTGATTTCCTCTGACTTGTTGGCATCGAACAGAATCAGCGGGTGCAAATTGCCGTCGCCGGCGTGAAACACATTGGCGCAGCGCATGTCGTACTTCTTTTCCATCTCGGTGATGGCATTCAACACATGGGCCAGGCTGCGGCGTGGAATGGTGCCGTCCATGCAGTAGTAGTCGGGTGACACACGGCCGGCAGCCGGGAAGGCATTCTTGCGACCCGCCCAGAATTTCAGGCGTTCGGCCTCGCTTTGCGACACCTTGATGGCCGTGGCTCCACAGCCATTCAGCACCCGGGTCATTTCTGCAATTTCCTCGGCCACTTCTTCAATGGTGCCATCGCTTTCCAGCAGCAAAATCGCTTCTGCCTCGGTGTCGTAGCCGGCTTTCACGAAGGGCTCGACCATTTGTGTGGCGCGCTTGTCCATCATCTCCAGACCGGCCGGAATGATACCGGCTGCGATCACGGCGGCCACTGCATTGCCGGCGTTCGCGACATCATCAAAACTGGCCATGATCACTTGGGCCAGTGCTGGCTTGGGCACAAGTTTCACAGTCACTTCCGTGACTACGGCCAGCATGCCTTCAGAACCGATGACCAGGTTCATCAACTCAAGCCCGGGCGCATCAGGCGCTTCGGAGCCAAATTCTACAATTTCGCCTTCAATGGTAATGGCGCGCACCTTCAGTACGTTGTGCACGGTCAGGCCGTATTTCAGGCAATGCACGCCGCCGCTGTTTTCCGCCACGTTGCCGCCAATGGTGCAGGCAATCTGGCTGGAGGGGTCGGGCGCGTAATACAGCTGGTGCTGGGCCACTGCTTCAGAAATGGCCAGGTTGCGCACGCCCGGCTGTACCACTGCAGAACGCGATTGCACGTCCACTTTCAAAATCTTGTTGAACTTGGCCATTCCCAGCAAAATGCCGTTCTTGTGGGGCTGTGCACCGCCTGAAAGCCCTGTGCCTGCGCCACGCGCCACCACTGGCACATTCAGGCGATTCGCCAGTTTCAGGATGTCGATGACCTGTCCTTCAGTGTCAGGCAGGGCCACCACCATGGGCAGTTGTCGAAAAAGGCTCAGGCCATCGCATTCATAAGGCTTGGTGTCTTCCACCTCGTGCAGCACAGCATGGGGGGGCAGGATCTGGTTCAAACCAGCAATAACCTCAGCCCTTTGGGCGGCATTCAATGCAAATTCTTCGGTGGGCGCATTCATGGGACTACCTTTGGACTACTTTTTGACAGTTTTCAAGCATACCTATTTCTGGTGAAATTTGGCATTGGTGCTTGCCCGAGTGTTGGGTTAACCAAGTTATATTCGGGAACCGTCATTCTATTTTTACCACCTAAATTTTTTATGTGAACAGGTGGAATTCGTGCGCGCAGTCAACTCCTCGGGGTCTGATACCTCGATTTCACGCGGGCAATCATCACACACCGCCTTTGAACCAGTGAAGGTGCGTGAGGCCACCAGCCGCCTGGCGGAACTGTATTGCAAGCAGTTGCAGGTAGTAAGCCATCACCATGCCGACCTGGCGCGTGTCGAGCAAAGCCGCCGCGCCCTGTTGGGAAAAAGGGCGCAGGTTCAAGCTGCGGTGGCCAGATTGCAGCGCGAAATTGCCGAGTGTGAAAACGCACCCCGCGAGGCCGAGCGGGTGCGCAACGAAAAACAAACGCTCAGGAATGCCCTGAATGAAATGCGCACTGAATGGACGCAAACCAAGACTTCCTTGGCACCATTGCAACAGCAGATCGACCAGCGGCAGGGTTCGGCCCAAAAAGTTGACGGGCAGATCGACGAGCTGGAAAAGCAGCATGAGAAACTGGGCAAGTTGTTCAACATGGACGAGTCTGCAATCGACTGCGGTCATGTGCTGGACAAAGTGGAAAGGTTTTTTGAAAAGACCGGCAAGCTGGGAACCGAGAACGGGCAAAAATACAAGAACCGTCTTATGGCCGGCTGCGATCTTCAATTGTCTGCCAACTTCGGCGATGAAATTGAGCGCATGCTGAACCGCCATCTGCAGCGCACCTCGGGTGCATTGCTGGCATGCCAGTCGGTGGAAGAGTTTTCAGCAGCTTTCAAAGGTATTCAGGCTGACTTCCTGGGAGAGTTGAATGCAAGGATGGACGCGCGGAAGCGCCTGATCAGGGGCGCGTTCGATACCGCCCATGCAGCGGCTTTCATACTGGCAAGCAGTGTCTTTGTCAGCACCATTGCGCAGGCCTATTTCAATGGCAAGTTCTCGCAGCAGAATGTATTGACTGAGGTTTTGCAGGGCGTATTCATCTGCGCAGCGTATGGTTTGCTGACCGTGGGAATAGAAAAGGCGGCCAGCCAGAAGATCGGCCGGTGGACCTCGTTTTCAGATACCGTACAGCGCAATTCAAACAAGGTGTACGCAAAAACAGCGCAGCAACTTGAAAGCCAGCACAGTGCTTTTACCGGCATTGAACGCAACCTCTTCAGGCAGTGGCGTGCTGGCAACCAGGCTGCAGGTGCGCAGGCTTTATCGGGTTCGGTACAGCAATTTCTGACTTACCTGGCCCAGCATGCGCCTGCTGAAATACTTGGGGAGAAACGCAATCAGGTGCTGCAAACCCTTCGGTTGCCCAGCATGGCGGAAGCAAGCCGGGTATCTGTCGACTTGGTCAACCAGCTTGAACAGAAGCGGATTGAAAAAGCCGGGCTTGAATCCGAGATTCGACAGCTTCGATCCGAGCTGACCCAGCGCAAGGAATTAATCGGCTCGCTGGAACATCGCTTGAAATACGGCCAAGGCAAGAAGCTGAAAGAAGAAATTGACACACTGAACAAAAAACCGGCTCCACGTTTGCTCAAGGAGGTGGATGCCAACCGGCTGGATGAGATGCGCGCGAAGCTTGCGGTGCTGGAAGAACGGCTTTCGCTGGTTGAAATCGAGTCGCAAAGCCTTGAGCAGGCTCATGAAGCCAAGCTGGCTGAACTGGCCAGCAAGGTAGCGCGCCACCAGTTGTCGGATTCAGTCATTCTGGCTGCTCGCCAGTATGTCTGCAAGCAACTGTGTTTGCATGAGGCCTTGTTCAACAGAATGTGGAACCGGCATGTGGGTTTGGCACCGTCGCAGTTGAAGGCGCGTTTCAACGGTGAGGACGGCACGGGCAGCCTTGGCCAGCCAGTGCCTGGACATACCACGAGGGTGGGGGCGTCCAGTTATGCGACACCGGAACTGGCGCTGAAGGCACTTTTCGATGTGTCCGAGGTTATTCAAAATGCCGAGTTGGCGGGTGGGGTGGGGCACACCGTTGTTCAACACGGTGTACCGGTGGGCTTGAGTGCCATACCCCCTGAAGGGGAAATAAAAACCGTTGCCGCCACTTTGGTCGAGATCACCCCTGCTTCGGCTGTGGAGCGGCGCCGCCTGCACATCACCCCGGTCACAGTGCCCCAAGACATTTCGCTCACTTCGGAGGTGGCAAAACAGGTGCACCAGTTGAACACCTGACGTATTCCTCAGGCTTTGGCCAACTCGCAACGCGGGCGGGTATTCATGCTGTAATTGCGGCTCGCCAGCAGGTCGGGGTGTTCACGCACCTGCATGGCGCCAGCAAAAGCAATCATGGCACCGTTGTCGGTGCACAGGCTGAGTTCGGGGAAGTACACGTCGATGCCGCGTTTGTTGGCGGCCTTCACCAATTGTTCGCGCAGTAGTTTATTGGCGCCTACACCACCGGCCACTACCAGGCGCTTGTGGTCCATGTTCAGGCAAGCGGCCAAGGCTTTTTTCACCAGGGTTTCCACAATGGCGGCCTGAAAGCTGGCTGCCAAGTCAGCTTTATCGGTTTCGCTGATGGCCATGCCCTCAGCAGGTTGGTTCACACCCGCCAATTTCATGGCCGTGGTGAGTACGGCGGTTTTCAGGCCAGAAAAACTGAACATGAAGTCGCCACTGTGCAGCATGGGCCGGGGCAGCTTGAATCGTTCGGGGTTACCGCTTTCCGCCAGTTTCGACAACGCGGGGCCGCCGGGGTAGGGCAGGCCGATCATCTTTGCAGTTTTGTCGAAAGCCTCACCGGCAGCGTCGTCCAGTGTTTCACCCAGCAACTTGTATTTTCCCAGCCCCTCAACACCCATCAACTGGCTGTGGCCACCACTGACCAGCAAGGCAGTGAATGGAAATTCAGGTGGATTGGTTGATAACAGGGGAGACAGCAAATGTCCTTCCAGGTGGTGAACGGGAATAACCGGCAGATCCAACCCCATGGCCAGGCTGTAGGCAAAGGCGCAACCCGCCATCAGCGCACCGGGCAGGCCGGGGCCGGTGGTTACGGCAATTGCATCCACTTGGGCGAGGCCAATGCCAGCCTGCTCAAAGGTGTCATTCATCAGGGGAATCAGGCGGCGAATGTGGTCGCGGGAAGCCAGTTCAGGCACCACGCCGCCGTAATCCTTGTGCATGGCAATTTGCGAATAAAGTGCCTGCCCCAGAATACGGCCGTTCGTGGTGCACAGGGCCACGCCTGTTTCATCACAAGAGCTTTCGAAGCCAAGCACAATTTTTGGAGAGGTCACTTCACACTGCCGGAATGAGGTAAGGCCGCATTTTAAACCACCCAGGCGTTCCCATGCGAATCCTTCTTTTGTGCACTGCACCGTAGGGGTGCTTTTTAATGGTGCGTGGTTTCGTTTTTATTCAGTTTTTCGGGTTAAAAAGCAGCCAAAACTGTGCAAATTCATCTGTAACAGGCTGGCACGGCACTTGCATTTACTTCGGGCGTAGGTCGTCAACGGCGGCGATCTGCAGGTGGATTGACAGGTCTCCCAAGGTTGTTTTTTTAGCGGCCAAGGGGGTTGGACAACGGTGTCCGTGCTGCTTCGTGCAGCCGGGTGCCGTTTTTTTTTGGTTAATTGGGATTGAAGACATGCTGATGTCCGTCAAAAAACAGAAACTGGTGGTGGTGGGTAACGGCATGGCCGGTATCCGAGTGGTGGAAGAGCTGATCAAGCTCGCGCCTGAACTGTACGACATCACGGTGTTTGGCGCAGAACCGCATCCCAATTACAACCGAATCATGCTTTCGCCTGTGCTGGCTGGAGAGCAGAAGTTCGAAGAAATCGTGCTGAACGACTGGGACTGGTACACCAGCAACAACATTACCTTGCACGTGGGGCGCGAAGTCACCGAGATTGATCGTGTAAAAAGGTTGGTGAAATGTGTCGATGGCACCACCGCTGAATACGATCGCCTATTGCTGGCAACCGGCTCGAATTCATTCATTTTGCCAGTACCCGGTTCAAACTTGCCAGGCGTGATTGGCTACCGCGACATTGCAGACACCGAAGCCATGCTCGGTGCTGCCAAACAATACAAGAAAGCAGTGGTGATTGGCGGTGGCCTGCTGGGTCTGGAAGCGGCCAATGGCTTGGCTTTGCAGGGTATGGACGTGTCTGTGGTGCACCTGCCCACCTGGTTGATGGAACGGCAGCTGGACCCCGTTGCTGCTGGCTTGTTGCAGAAAAGTCTCGAAAGCAAGGGTCTGAAGTTTTTGCTGGCCAAGAATACCAAGGCCTTGCATGCCGGTGACGATGGCCGTGTTTCAAAAATCGAATTCACGGATGGCGAAGTTCACGACGCCGACCTGGTGGTGATGGCGGTGGGCATTCGCCCCAATGACAAACTGGCTGCCAGCAGTGGCCTGCACTGCAACCGCGGCGTGGTGGTCAGCGACACACTGCAAACCATTACCGACCCGAAAATTTACTCAGTCGGCGAATGTGCCAGCCACAGGGGTATTGCTTACGGTTTGGTCGCACCCTTGTTCGAGCAGGCCAAGGTATGTGCCAACCATTTGGCGCAATTTGGCATTGGCCGTTATGAAGGTTCGGTCACCTCCACCAAGCTGAAAGTCACCGGCGTGGATTTGTTCTCCGCAGGCAATTTCATGGGCGGCGAGGGGTGCGAAGAATTGCTGCTTTCCGACCCGATTGGTGGTGTGTACAAGAAGTTGGTCATCAAGGAAGACAAGCTGGTGGGGGCCTGCCTGTACGGCGACACGGCAGACGGTTCCTGGTACTTCAAGCTGATGCGCGAAGGAAAGGCTGTTGGTGAAATTCGCGACAAGCTGATGTTCGGCCAGAACAACATTGGCGACACTGGGCATGAAGGCCAAAGTCAGGCCAGCAAAATGGCCGATACGGATGAAGTGTGCGGTTGCAATGGCGTGTGCAAGGGCACCATTGTTCAAGCCATCAAGACCAAAGGTTTGTTCACCATTGAAGAAGTGCGCAAGCACACCAAGGCCAGTGCATCCTGTGGTTCCTGCACGGGCTTGTGTGAACAGATCTTGATGAGCACTGCAGGTGCAGATTATTCTGCAACACCAAAAACCAAGCCCATGTGTGGTTGCACCGACCATGGCCACCAGGCTGTGCGCGACATGGTGTTCAAACACCACCTGTTGACCAAGGAAGAAGTGTTTTCCACCATGAACTGGCGCACCCCCAATGGTTGCGCAAGCTGCCGCCCGGCGGTGAATTATTACCTGATCAGTTCCTGGCCTGGCGAGGCGGTGGATGATCCACAAAGCCGCTTCATCAATGAGCGTGCACACGCCAACATTCAGAAAGACAAAACCTATTCGGTGGTGCCCCGCATGTGGGGTGGTGAAACCACGGCAGCCGAATTGCGCCGCATTGCAGACGTGGTCGACAAGTTCAACATACCCACTGTGAAGGTAACTGGCGGCCAGCGCATTGATTTGCTGGGCGTGAAGAAAGAAGATTTGCAGGCCGTGTGGAAAGACCTCGACATGCCTTGTGGCCATGCCTATGCCAAGGGCCTGCGAACTGTAAAAACATGCGTGGGCAGCGAATGGTGCCGCTTTGGCACGCAAGACAGCACACAGATGGGCAAAGACCTTGAACATGCCCTGTTCAAAATGTACGCGCCGCACAAGGTGAAACTTGCCGTGTCGGGTTGCCCGCGCAACTGCGCGGAAAGCGGCATCAAGGATGTCGGCGTGATTGGTGTGGACTCGGGTTGGGAAATTTATGTCGGCGGCAACGGCGGTATCAAGACCGAAGTGGCCCAGTTCTTGTGCCGGGTTAAAACTTCCGATGAGGTGCTGGCTGTCAGCGGTGCATTTTTGCAGTTGTACCGCAAGGAAGCCTGGTACCTGGAGCGCACGGTGCATTACCTGGCGCGTGTGGGGCTGGATCATGTCAAGGCACGGGTGATTGACGATGTGGCCAACCGCGATGCGCTGTGGGCCGAGCTACAAGCTGCGCTGGCTATTGAAGAAGACCCATGGCACAAGCCTGAACAAGCGCAGGTTGATTTGCGCCAGTTCATTCCTATCACACTGGCGGAGGTGGTCTAATGTCGGCTTCATTACTTGAGGAACAGAAGGAAATTCAGATGGAATGGATCAACATTTGCGCGGTGGAAGACATCCCCGTGCTGGGGTCAAGAATCGTGCGCCGCCCCGTTGGGCAGGACATTGCAATTTTCCGCAACAGCGAGCAGCAGGTGTTTGCACTTCTGGATGAGTGCCCACACAAGAAAGGCCCCTTGAGTCAGGGAATTGTTCATGGCACCACCGTGACCTGCCCCTTGCACAACTGGCAAATCGGTTTGGCTGATGGCTGCGCCCGTGAACCTGATGAAGGTTGCACTGCCAAGTTTGCTGTACAAGTGATTGACGGCCGCGTGCACCTGAAAACCAGCGAAGTGAAAAGCCACGGTATTTGAAAATCACGGTGTTTAAAAATCACTGTGTTTAATTAGCGCCCCAAGTTTTATAAAGCCATTTCAATGACCGAATTGCTGCAGCCCATTCAAAGCACCAAGACAACCTGCCCGTATTGCGGCGTGGGTTGTGGTGTAGTGGTGCGCACGCAAGCCGGAAAAATCATTGATGTGAAAGGCGATGAAACACACCCGGCCAACTGGGGCAAGCTGTGCAGCAAAGGCAGCAAGCTGGCGGAAACCGCCACTGAAAATGTGTATGGCCAGGTGCGCGCAAGCCAGCCCCTGTTGCGCATTCAGCGCGACCAGCCCGTCGCACCCACGGACTGGAACACGGCGCTTGATTTCACCGCAAAAGAATTTGCAAGGCTGATTGCCACTTACGGGCCAGACAGTGTCGGGTTCTACATCAGCGGCCAGTTGCTGACTGAAGACTATTACGTGTTCAACAAGCTCGCCAAGGGGCTCATTGGTACCAATAACATCGACACCAATTCCCGCCTTTGCATGAGCAGTGCGGTCAGTGGTTACAAGCGCACGCTCGGTGCAGATGCACCGCCTTGCAATTACGATGATTTGGCCTTGGCAGATTGCGTGTTCATTGCAGGTTCCAACATGGCGTATGCGCACCCAGTGGCCTACCGCAGGCTTGAAGTAGCGCGTGCCGCGATGCCGGGTCACAAGCTGATTGTGGTGGACCCACGTGTTACTGACACAGCAGCCATGGCCGACTTGCATTTGAAAATACAGCCCGGCACGGATGTGATGTTGTTCAACGCCATGCTGCACGTGATGATGCAAAACGGCTGGCTGGACATGGCCACCATCAACAAACACACCGAAGGCTTTGACGCCATGGTCAAAGGCCTGGCCGATTACACACCGCGCCTTGCGGCCAGTGTGTGCGGGGTTCCCGAGGCGGATATTGTTACAGCCGCCACCTGGTTCGCCCAAAGCAGCAGGACACTCTCCCTGTACTGCCAAGGGTTGAACCAGGCCACCACGGGAACCGACAAGAACACGGCATTGATTGCACTGCACCTGGCGACCGGTCATATTGGCCGGGAAGGTGCAGGCCCGTTTTCACTGACAGGCCAGCCCAATGCCATGGGCGGTCGCGAAGTGGGTGGCCTGTCTACCTTGTTGCCTGCGCACCGCGAATTGAACAACCCAGCCCACGTGGCGGAAGTAGCGGCCTTCTGGGGTGTGAAGCAAATCAGCAGCACATCCGGTTCCAGCGCAGTTGAAATGTTTGACCAACTGGAGCAGGGCAAAATCAAGGCTGTTTGGGTGGCTTGTACCAACCCCGCCCATTCACTGCCCAATTCGCAAAAAGTGGCGCGTGCCTTGCAAAACGCCGAACTGGTTGTTGTGCAAGATGCCTATTTGACACCGGCCACTGTGCAGTACGCTGATGTGCTGCTGCCCGCTACCACCTGGGGTGAAAAGGAAGGCACGGTCACCAACAGCGAGCGGCGAATCAGCCGCGTGCGGCCTGCCATGCCTGCTTATTGCGAATCGAAAAACGACTGGCAAATTGTGGTGGATTTTGCCCAACGGCTTGAGCAGGAATTGCTCAAGCTGGGCGTGGAAAGCCCGCGCCTCGATTGTCCACAAATTGATAGCCCAAACATTGAAGGTTCCCAACCGGCTGCTGCGGGCAAAGCTTTTTTGCACTACAGCACGGTTGAAGAAATTTTCAACGAGCACCGCGAAACCACGCGGGGCCGTGATCTGGACATTACTGGTTTAAGTTATGCGGTGTTGGAGACAATCGGGCCGCAACAGTGGCCCATGCCTGAAGGTGAAGCCCAAGGCAAAGCCCGCCTGTACGAAGATGGGGTCTACCCCACAGCCACAGGCCGGGCAAAATTCGTGTTCGCCCCATATGAAGCTGTGGCCGAAGAAGCCGACGCGCGCTTTCCCTGGCGCCTGAACACAGGGCGTTTGCGTGACCAATGGCACGGTGCAAGCCGAACCGGCACGCTGGCCGAATTTTTTTCGCATGAAGCAGAGCCTGTCATTTGCCTGCACCCGGCCGATTTCAAACGGCTAAGCCTGACACCCAACAGTTGGGTGTCGGTGAAGTCCCGCCGCGCCACCATTACCTTGCGTGCAAAAGCCGATGAGTCGGTGGCACGCAACCAGGCTGTGCTGCCCATGCACTGGGGCCCTGAATTTTTTGGTGGCAAGGCCGGTGTGGGCGGTGTGAATGCACTCACTACCGAGGCTTTTGACCCGTATTCAAAACAACCGGAATTGAAACATTCCGCAGTCAACATTCAGCGTGTGCACTTGCCTTGGCAGGTTATCGTGTTTGTTCACAGCAAAAAGTGGCTTAGCCTGTGGCAGCAGGCCCGTGCCCTGTACCCGGAATTTGATGCAGCGGTCTGCGTGCCTGTTGGGCGTGAACAAGCCGGTGTTTTGTTCCGTGCGGCCTGCGCAGAAGCACCCGCCAAGGACGTGATTGACCGCCTGCAAGCCTTGTTTGAATGCGATGGCAGTGACGTCATGGTGTATTCCGACCCGAAAACCGGTGTGCGCCGTCGTATTGGCTTGTCTGTACACACAGCGGTGTGCGCAACAGGGACAGAACAAACAGCCACCCTCACCAAGGTATTGCTTGCGGGCAACATTGAATCTGAAGGTTGGCTGCGCAATTGTTTTGATTCGCAACTGGACGTGATGCCCTGGCGCAGTTTTCTGCTGGCCCCAGCCAGTCAGCCGCCGGGCGTACAAACCCAAGCTGTGCAAATGGTGTGCAATTGTATCGGCGTTTCACGGCAGGCCATGGAGGCTGGGCTTGCCATCGCTTGCGCCAAAGAACCGGGTTCCAGTGAAGCAGAACAACTGGCCAGTCTTCAAGCCAGCTTGAAATGTGGGACCCAATGTGGTTCCTGCGTACCTGAAATTCGCAAACTCATTCGCGCACAGTCCAGCCTTGTTACAATAGCGCCTTAGTTTCAACTTAGGCTCCAATTCAGCGCCATGATCAAACCTGTTCATACAGAGCCTTTTTCCTGCGCACCGTTCATCAAGGAAATTGGCCGCGGAAAAGATGGCGCTCGCGGCTTGTCCCGTGAACAAGCCAAGGCCCTGTACGGTGCCATCCTGCGTGGTGAGGTGTCAGAGTTCGAGTTGGGCGCTGTGCTGATCGCACTGCGCGTCAAGGGCGAAAGCCACGATGAGCTGATCGGTTTCCTGGATGCGATCGCCGAGCATTGGCCCACTGAAAGCGATTCTCCCCATTTTTACACCTTGCAGGCCTTGAATAGCCAGTCGATCAACAACGACAAGCCAGTGGTGGTTATACCCAGTTACAACGGCGCGCGGCGCAAACCGAATTTCACCCCTTTGTTGGCTGGTTTGCTGGCGCAGCAGGGTTACCCGGTGTTGGTGCATGGCCTGGAAAATGACTTCACCGGCCGTGTCACCAGTGCTCAGGTATTCTCCCACTTGAATTGGGGTGAGGTTGATTTGGCGCACCCGGCACCCGTGTACCTGCCCATGGCGCACATCTACCCACGCATTGAAGCGTTGTTGCAAACCCGGAAAATTCTGGGTGTGCGCAGTTGCACCCATACACTGGTCAAGCTGATGATGCCCAGTGCGTTCAGCAATGCCCTTCTGGTCACCAGTTACACGCACCCCGAATTCTGGCACCTGCAACGCGACGTGTTGTGTGCAATGGGCCAAACGGCCCTAGTATTACGTGGGCATGAAGGCGAACCAGTGGCCGCCCCTTACCGCGCACCCCGCATGGATGGTGTCAAGGCAGGTAGTACCTGGTGCATCGCTGAACCGGAAAGCCTGTTCACCGAACAACCCGACCCGAATCCCGAAATTGACGCAGAGTCAACCGCACGCCTGATCGAGGTCTGGTTGAACAACCCCCAGGAAATGCCCCACGGTTTTGCCCGCCAGCTTGCCGCCATTGAAGCAGTACGCCATGCAGCAGTTTGATGTTGTTGTAATTGGCGCAGGCGCCGCAGGTTTGATGTGTGCCGCAAAGGCCGGGCAGGGTGGTTTGCGTGTGGCGTTGCTGGATCACAGTGAAAAGCTGGCCGAGAAAATCCGCATCAGCGGGGGTGGGCGCTGCAACTTCACCAATGTGAATGTGTCAGAGGAAAACTTCATTTCCGAAAATCCACGTTTTGCGCGCGCAGCGCTGGCCCGCTACACGCCGGCAGATTTTATTTCACTGGTAAAGCAGTACAACATCCCTTTTCACGAAAAGCACAAGGGCCAGTTGTTCTGCGACCGAAAAAGCGATGACATCATCGACATGCTGGCTGCCGAATGCAATGCAGGCAAGGTCAAGTGGTTTAGGCCACACAGCGTAAGCGCCGTTGAGCACGATGGCACCCAGTTCAAATTGGCAACCACTGCAGGCCCTCTTCAGGCACGCCACCTCGTGGTTGCCACCGGGGGCTTACCCGTACCTAAAATTGGCGCCACCGATTTCGGCATGAAACTGGCCAAGCAGTTTGGGCATTCACTGGTGGATCAACGCCCTGCGCTGGTCCCGTTAACCTTTGATTCTGTACTGTGGGAACCCTTTGTCGAGTTGGCCGGCGTGGCCTTGCCTGTGTCAAGCCGCGGCAGTGAGTCCCAGGCGCCGTGGTTTGATGAAGACTTGTTGTTCACCCACCGGGGCCTCAGTGGCCCGGCCGTGTTGCAGGCGTCCACGTATTGGAACCCGGGCAAGCCTATCACCCTGAACCTGTGTGGCAAGCCCGTGGATGCTGCCCAACTACAAACCGAATTGCTGCAAGCCACGGTAGGGGCCCGTGCCAATGTTGACAACTGGTTTGCGGCCCAAGTGCCCCATTGGCCCAAGCGGCTGGTGCAGGCTTGGCTGAACAAGCCCGAGTTGCAGGCTGTGGCAGGGCGCAAAGTGGCTGAGCTGGGCAAAAAGCAATTGGGGCCTTTGGCGCAGGCGCTGGCCACCTGGCAGGTGGTGCCCAGTGGCACGGAAGGATACAAAAAAGCCGAGGTGATGCGTGGTGGCGTCAGTACCACCGATTTGCAGCCTAAAACCCTGGAATCCCGCAAAACACCCGGCCTGTATTTTATTGGCGAAGTGGTGGATGTAACCGGTTGGCTGGGTGGGTACAACTTCCAGTGGGCCTGGGCCAGTGGAACCACCGCAGCGCTTGCCATATTGGGTCAAAAATAATTGAAACCTCTTGAGGAAATCTTCTTTGCCATGGTAGTATCTTCGTCTTTGCCAGATTCTTGGCGGTAACTCTTTGCTCCTGCGCATTCGGTTTTTCAAAATTACTTTGTAAAATCAGCGGTTTAGAGTGACGGGGTTTCTAACCACAAACAATTTACGAACAATCGATTGGAGCCTTATGCCAAACGTTCGCGTTAAAGAAAACGAGCCATTTGAAGTTGCACTGCGTCGCTTCAAGCGCACTATTGAAAAAACTGGTCTGCTGACTGAACTGCGCTCACGCGAGTTCTACGAAAAGCCAACTGCTGAGCGCAAGCGCATGAAAGCAGCAGCTGTAAAGCGTCACTACAAGCGCCTGCGCAGCCAGATGTTGCCCAAGAAGATGTATTAATCAGTTGATGTAATTGTTTATGTCACTGAAAGCAAAAATTCTTGAAGACATCAAGCTGGCCATGAAGGCCCGTGAGCAAG
>JAIXTE010000098.1 GCA_027484315.1 Burkholderiales bacterium
GAGGGCCGCGGCACAGGTCAATGAACTTGCCTTCGCGGTACAGGGAAATGTTTTCATTGCTGGGAATGCTGGCAATGATTTCCGCCTTGTAGTGCTCACCCTGGTCTTTGAAAAACTGAACGGCGTCGTCGCGTACCCATTCTTCGCGGGTCACGACTTCATCGAGCCTTGCAAGCTCAGTCATCTTCTTTTCGATGGCTTCCAGGTCTTCAGGGGTGAAAGGACGTTCATAGGAGAAATCGTAGAAAAAACCGTCTTCGATCACGGGGCCAATGGTGACCTGTGCAGTCGGAAACAATTCCTTCACGGCATAAGCCAGCAAATGCGCGGTGGAATGGCGGATGGTGTCCAGCCCTGCCTCGTCTTTTTCAGTGACGATGGCCAGGTTGCTGTCCGCAGTCATTGTGTAGGAAGTATCCACCAGCACGCCATTCACCGTACCTGCCAATGCGGCTTTGGCCAGGCCAGGGCCAATGCTTGCAGCCACTTGGGCCACGGTCACAGGGTGATCGAAAACACGTTCGGATCCGTCAGGCAGGCGGATAACTGGCATAAGTACTTCCCTTAGGTGGAATAAGCTTTTGGATCCAAAACAACAGGTCCAGATACAGCTCAAATTTTTCTCAACCCTGTATTTTAGCCTCTCGAAGCTTGCCTGAACATTCGCGGGCTGTTGATTCTGATCAAAAGCATGATCAATCAAGGAATTTTGGGTTTGTGAATGCCATCCTTGATGTCCTTTTTCAGTTTCTTGGCTACTTTTTTCTCTTTCGGCGTACTCAAAGGCTTCTTTTTGTCTTGCTTGTTGCTTTTTTGATCGTGTGTCATCAAACGGGCTCCTTTCTGGTTTAAAGACCGACATTTCAGCCCAGAACGGAATTGTCAGGTCAACGAACCCACGGGGTATGTACGTTACCGTACTCAGCAACATCAAACACTTGCACTATTGTTTCAAGTATTCACCCATCCGGCTTTGATTATTCAGGCTTGGGCCAAACTTTCAGAACGTGGGGCACGATGACCAATCCATGCTGCAATCAATTGCTAAACGCATTGCCAAAAGAAGCATATTCGCGCATTGCACAGTCTCTGGTTCCTGTTGAACTGGAGCTGGGCCAGGTTCTATACGAATCCGGTGACCAACTGCGCCATGTGTACTTTCCCACCACGGCAATCATTTCACTGCTGTATGTCCTTGAAAACGGCTCTTCCGCTGAAATTGCAGTGGTTGGCAATGAAGGCATTCTGGGCATCGCCCTGTTCATGGGCGGTAATACCACGCCCAGCCGGGCAGTGGTTCAAAGCAAGGGCCTGGGATACCGCTTAAAGCCGCAAATTCTGCTTTCAGAATTTCATCTGGGTGGGGCAACCCAGCAGTTGCTGTTGCGTTACACCCAGGCACTGATTACCCAGATGACGCAAACAGCAGTTTGTAACCGACATCACTCAGTTGAACAACAACTTTGCCGCTGGTTGCTTTTAAGCCTGGACCGGCTTGAAGGAAACACCCTGAACATGACGCAGGAATTGATCGCCAACATGCTCGGTGTGCGCCGTGAAGGAGTAACCGAAGCCGCTGGCCGTTTGCAACGCGAAGGCTTGATCCAGTATGCCCGCGGCCGCATCGAGGTATTGGACCGGCCGCGCCTGGAAGCGCGTGTTTGCGAATGCTATCAAGTTGTGAAAACCGAATTCGAGCGCTTGTTGCCACAGCCGGAGGCGAAAGATCGCGCGCACAGTGACATGGTTACCTCTGCGCCTTGAAAGCAGACGGCGAGCTTTCCGTACGAGAACGAACAGACGCCGCCACTACAGAGATTTACCCTGAAGTTTCTTATTCACAACCAAAAGGAAGTTACTCATGGAAAAGCTACCCACTCATCCAGATCACTCTATCGGCAACAACAGCAGCAACATCACCAGCAACAAATGGCCAGATATTGAAAACGTATTGGCCACGAAAGGACGCGAAGTGGAAAACATTGGCCGTGACTACATCTTGGGGTCACCCTTCAAGTCTGTATTGGCTGTAGGTGCAGCCGGGCTGCTGGTTGGCTTTCTGCTGTCCAAATTTCGCGCTTGATTGACTCCCATCCATCTTTTAAAGGACCACACCACATGATTAAAAACAAACACGCTGTTCGCATATTGGGCATTTGTTCTCTGCTTTTCATGGTGGCTTGCGCCTCTGGACAAGGCAAAAGCAGCACGGGTGAATACATTGACGACTCGGTCATTACCACCCGGGTTAAGGCAGCCATTTTCAATGATTCAACCCTGAAAGCCTCGGAAATCAATGTCGAAACCTTCAAGGGCGAAGTGCAACTCAGCGGTTTTATCAACTCCAAGGAAGACATGAACAAGGCTGTGGAGTTGACTCGATCGGTCAAAGGCGTGGAATCCGTAAAAAATGACATGCGCATGAAGTGATATCTGTTTTTGGCATTGGAGAAAATGATGGAAAAAAGAAAATTCTTTCACTCGGGCAACGTGGTGTTGTACGAAGACTTTCAACACATGATTGCAGACGACATTACGCTCAACAACACGGTCAAGACAATCTTGCTGGGTGAGCCACTGTTGTTCGACTCCATTGTCAATGTGAATACATTCGGCCAGGTTGTTACCCTGAGCGGTTTTGTGGACTCGGAAATTGAACTGGACCACCTGAACAAAATTGCCACCGAGCTGCGTAAATTTGTTTATGTAGAGAATATTGTGCAGGTCGTTCCTGTCCTGTGGGTCAGGTCCGGTTCGGGTGTTCAACACAGAGAGAACTGAAAGCGGGGGATCAAAGATCCGCTACAAAAAAAACCCCTGAGCCTCTTGAAGGTGACTCAGGGGTTTTTTCTTGGGTCTCTAACAATGTGGTGATGCGCTCAATCGAGAATGGTGGCCTCAACACGTCGGTTCAACTGGCGCCCTGCAGCACTGTCATTGCTGGCCACTGGCGCATTCTCACCCAGGCCTTGAACACTCATCCGCTTGCGGGAAACTCCCTTGGCCTCCAGATAGCTGCTCACCGCGAAAGCTCGGCTTTGCGACAAGGCCAGATTGGCTTCGCCTGCACCCACACTGTCGGTGTGACCTTCTATAGCCAAACGACTTTCGGGGTTGTTGTTCAGGAAGTTCAACAGCTTATCCAGATTTACATCTGCATTCGGGCTGAGGGTGGATTGCCCAGTAGAGAACAGCACATCGCCCAGAGTCACCAACATGCCGCGCGGGCTGGGCTTTGCATTCATGGCCGCCAATTCGGTCTTCAAGGCTGCCGCACGGCGGTTGGCGTCATCTGCCTCAGCCGTGCGAGACGCCAAACGGGCCGCGGCTGTTTCATCGGACATGGCGTTCTGACGCTCCAGCAAATGGGCCTCACGCGCCTTCACTTCGGCGATTTCAATTTTGTGGTAGGCAATAAATTCATTGTGCGTTCGGTCCTGGAGGCTGGCTTGTGGTTGGTTCATCCGCGCCACTGCCGATTCAGCTTCTGTCCTTGCCTGTGGTGAATATCGGCTTAGCACCGGGTCGTTTTGCAGTGCTGCAAGCTTGTTGCGCAATTCGATCTGCCGGTCGGTAGCTTCCGGGGGCGATGCGCAAGCTGAAAACAAGCCGATGACCAGTGCGCCCAATATTGTGTAACGGGGGAAGTTGTTCATGGTGTGGCCTTTAAATTGCGACGCATTTCCTGTTGCAGGGCTTTGTTCTGGTTTCGCATGTCTTCGCTTGTGGCATTGACCTTGCCCAACGAGGTTTTGGCAACCGCCAGGTCGGCGCTTACTTGCGATTCAACAGCCAACATTTCTGCCAGCTCGGACTTTCCGTCCAAGGCAGCAAGTCGAGAGGCTTCCAGCTTTTGGCGGGCGACGGTCAATTCCTGATTGCCGTAGGTGAATACAGGCAATTTTTCGGCATTGGCTACAGCCACTTGGGCTGCCACAAAAGACCTTCCCGGGGGGGAAGGCGTGGTGGCGCACGCGGCAAGAATGCCAGCGCCCATGATTAAGCTTGAGATAGCAATCTTCATTGTGTTTCACCCGTATGTGAATGGATTAGTGTTTGCTGAAAAAAGCTTCCACTTGCTTGTCTGCATCTGCCTTGTTCATGGAATAGCGTTTTTGCACCAGGCTGGAAAGCTGATCGCTATCGCCAGCTGTGGCGACAAGCTCTTCTTGCTGAAGTTTGCTCCATTGCTGTTTTGCGCCATTGATTTTGGCTTTCCAATGATCGCCGTCGGATGTATCCGTGTTGGTATTTCCCTTGGCCTGGTTCTGATTCTTGTTTTGGCTTTGGTTTTTTCCGGTACCGGCTGGTGTTTGATTGTTCATGCAATATTCTCCGTCGTTTTGTGCCCAGGTCGCAGAAGGCGAAAGGGCAGCTTCAGGGAAGCCAAAACCACGATAAACAAACGGACGGAGAAGTTCGGTGCGCTGTCACACAGATCTTGAGGTCAACAAACTGGGGAATTGATGTATGGGGGTGGTAGGACCGACTGGAATCGAACCAGCGACCTCTGCCATGTCAAGGCAGCGCTCTAACCAGCTGAGCTACGGTCCTAAAGAAGAGTGCGAAATATACACCAGCTCGGCCACGGGGGCAAGTCCAAATGCGCTTGACAACATTTCTGACAAGAACTATTGTCATATTCGCTGTTTTCAAGCCTTGTATTTACTACAACCGCTTTACTTCAACCACCCAAGGATAACCATGGCCATTAAAGTCAGCCCCCAGTCGTTTGAATCCATGCGCAAAGTCATGAACGGCTTCTGGATTGTTGTACCCGCATATTTATTGATCAGCCTTGTCATGCCTTTCCTGCTGGTGCTGGCGGCTTTGTTGCTGGTGGCCCACACGCTGGAACTGCCAATCGCGTTTTTGCGTTTGCGCGGCAAGAACCTGCCCACCATGGAAGTCGTGTCAAAAACCCTGCTGTATGGGTTCACCTGGTGGCTTCCCAAGAGCCTTGAGACCACGCGGGCGAGATAAGCAAGCACCCGCTTTGGCTCTTTGTCAAAAAAGAGTCATCTCTCTGTCACATGCCGGTCAAATCGGGCGCGTCTAATCGGTTCCATGACAAAAACATGGACATTGAAAATGCGCCCGAACCAGTTGAACTTCAAGCAGCAATTTGCAGAGCAACTGTTTTCCAAAGCGAGCCGCGAAGAAAACTCCGGTGAGCTCGCCAACCCCCAATCGACGGAACCCATTGATCCTTTTGACGAGGAACAAGGCTCCAACCGATACCGCACCATCTGGATTTCAGACATCCACCTGGGCACTGCCGGGTGCCAGGCCGACGCCCTGCTCCACTTTCTCAAACACAATGAAAGCGACACGCTTTACCTGGTGGGCGACATCATTGACGGTTGGCAACTGCGCAAGAACTGGTTCTGGCCGCAAAGCCACAACGATGTAATCCAGAAGGTGTTGCGCAAGGCGCGCAAAGGCACACAAGTTGTGTTCATCCCCGGTAACCACGACGAAGCCGCAAGGCAGTTCGCCGGCATGACTTTCGGCGAAATACCGATTCTTGACAGTGCGGTGCATGTGACAGCCGATGGCAAACGCCTATGGGTAGTACACGGCGATGAATTTGACCAGGTGGTGCGTTACGCCAAATGGCTGGCTTACTTGGGCGACACGCTGTACACCTTTGCGCTGACCCTGAACCGGATGTTGAACAATGTTCGAATCAAACTGGGTTACCCATATTGGTCACTGTCGCAGTTCCTGAAACAGCAGGTAAAAAATGCAGTGAATTTCATTCTGGAATTCGAGCACGCCCTGATTCATGAAGCCAAACATCGAGGCTACGACGGCGTGGTGTGTGGCCACATCCACAAAGCCGAGATCAAGCAGGTCGACGGCTTGCTGTATTGCAACGATGGCGATTGGGTTGAAAGCCTGACTGCACTGGTTGAACACCCCTGCGGAAAACTGGAAATTGTGCACTGGCCCCACCGCGACCTGCCAGCCCGCAAACAAAAGGCGCTTGAACACGCCTCCGTGGAGTAAACCGACATGCGTATATTGATCGCAACAGACGCATGGGCGCCGCAGGTCAACGGCGTGGTGCAAACACTCAGCCAGGTGGTGAACAGGCTAATCGCACAGGGCCACGAAGTCCGGGTAATTCACCCCGGCTTGTTCAAGACAATACCCTGCCCCACCTACCCTGAAATTCGGCTTGCGGTGTGGCCATTTGGCCGCTTGCGGCGTGAGCTGCGTGAATTCAGGCCACAGGCTGTTCACATTGTGACCGAAGGGCCAATTGGCTTGAGCATGCGCCTGCTGGCTAAGTACGCCGGGTTGCCTTTTACCACGGCTTACCACACCCAGTTTCCCGAATATGTGAAAGCGCGTTCGGGTATTCCAATCCGCTTTACAGCGGCGCTGCTTCGCTGGTTTCACAAGCCCTCGAGGGCGGTGATGGTACCTACGCAATCTGTGATTGAAACCTTGAAAAGTCGTGGGCTGAACAACTGTGTGTTGTGGCAACGCGGTGTGGACCTGAAGCGGTTCAATCCGGAGAAATCGCCTGCAAGTAAGCATCTGAGTTACAGCCCTTGCGAACTGAAATCAGACGACGCGCAGCAGGTTGAACTGCTTCGTCGCCTGAATGCCTGCAGCGTGGAAAAACCGGTGTTTCTTTACGCCGGGCGAGTGGCCGTAGAAAAAAACCTGGAAGGGTTTTTGTCACTGGAATTGCCGGGTGAGAAATGGATTGCTGGCGATGGGCCAGCCAGAAAAGCGCTGGAGAAGCAGTTTCCGGAGGTACGGTGGTTTGGCATGTTGAATCACGCAGCACTGTCCGAAATTTACAAACGCGCGGATGTATTCGTGTTCCCAAGCCTGACAGATACTTTTGGCCTCGTATTGCTTGAGGCCATGGCCAGCGGTTGCCCGGTTGCGGCCTTTCCAGTGAATGGGCCGCTGGATGTGGTGGGGCAGTCTGGCGCAGGGGTACTGGACTGGAATTTGAAAAAGGCCGCAATGGCTGCACTGAAGATTGAACGCGACCTGCCGCGGCAACATGCCAGCACATTTACCTGGGAAAACTGCGCCAGCCAGTTTCAGGGTTACCTGGCTCCAATTGCCTACACTGCAAGCGCAGCTCCGCAACTGACAGGTCGCAAACAAACTTTGCAGGACTGAAAGCTAAAAACAGAAAGTAAAGCGCAGATAGCACCCAACCGGGCGCTTGAAGCGCTTTGAGAAACCCATGCCCTTTGAATTGCCTATAATAGGCACAAACTGAAAACCTATAAAACATTCTCAGGAGCAATTCAAATTGGGATTCCTAGCCGGTAAAAAAATTCTCATCACGGGCCTGCTGTCAAACCGTTCCATCGCCTACGGCATCGCGAAAGCCTGCCATGCACAGGGTGCAGAACTGGCCTTCACCTACCAGACCGAGCGATTCATTGACCGGGTTACCGACATGGCGGCCGAATTTGATTCGAAACTGGTTTTCCCTCTGGATGTGGCTGAAGACGCGCAAATTGAAAGCCTGTTCACAGAACTGGCCAAACAATGGGATGGACTGGATGGCCTGGTGCACGCCATCGGCTTTGCTCCACGTGAAGCGATTGCGGGTGATTTCCTGGAAGGTATTTCCCGCGAAGCCTTCCGCATTGCGCACGACATTTCAGCATACAGCTTCCCTGCCCTGGCCAAAGCGGCCTACCCGATGATGCAGGGCCGAGAAGGCGCACTGCTGACATTGAGCTACCTGGGTGCAGAGCGCATGGTGCCCAACTACAACACCATGGGTTTGGCCAAGGCCTCGCTGGAAGCATCCGTGCGCTACCTGGCTGAATCACTGGGCCCCAAGGGCATTCGGGTCAACGGCATTTCCGCAGGCCCTATCAAAACTCTGGCAGCAGCGGGTATCAAGGGCTTCAGCAAAATCCTGCATGCAGTTGAAGAGGCTGCACCACTGCGCCGCAATGTCACCATTGACGATGTGGGCAACACGGCTGCCTTCATGTTGTCGGATTTGGCACGTGGCATTACAGCTGAAATTACTTATGTGGACGCTGGCTACAGCACCGTAGTAGGCGGCATGGCAGAATAAGGAATTCGCATTCCTTAAACGTTTCACCACAAGGCGGTATTCGGGTGAACCCACAGCAAGCAAATCAAACAACCCTCGCACTGGCGGGGGTTTCAAAATCACTCGGTGGCGTAAAACTGTTCACCGGGGTCAATCTTCAACTGTTTCAAGGCCAGTCGCTCGCTGTTGTGGGTGAATCGGGTTCTGGCAAATCCACCCTGCTTCACCTGATGGCGGGTCTGGATCAGCCAGACAGTGGCGAGGTGTTCTGGGCAGGAAAGGCCGTTCACAACTTGAGCAGCAATGCTGTTGCAGCCATGCGCCTGCAACACATTGGCCTGGTGTTTCAGGCCTATTACCTGATGCCCCACCTGACCGCCCAACAAAACATTGAGCTGCCATTTTTACTGGCCAATAAAAAGCCTGACACAACACGCTGCCGCCATCTGCTTGAACAGGTCGGAATGGCGCACAAGGCGGGCAGCTTTCCACGGGAAATGTCGGGTGGTGAGCAACAGCGGGTGGCCATTGCAAGGGCACTGGCGTTGAACCCACCTTTGATACTGGCCGACGAACCCACGGGCAACCTGGATGAAGACAACGCCGAGCGTGTACTTCAGGTGTTGCTGTCTGCATGCGGTGCGCAAGGGTGCTCGCTGGTCATGGTGACCCACTCGGCCAAAGCGGCCAGTCACTTGAATCACATCCTGAACCTGAGCGATCACCAATTGGCGGAACTGCGGCCGGCGAACAAGGTTTAAAGCATGCATCTGCCAACTAAGCGCTTGCCCAGCCTGTCACCCGCCTTGCTGCTGAAGCTGCAACTGTTTTCGGGTGCCCTGCGGGATCAGCCTGTGAAATGGCTGATCGCCACCCTGTCCATCGCTGTGGGCGTGGGTTTGGGCTTTGCCGTGCATTTGATCCACAAACAAGCACTGGACCAGTTCAACAACGGGGTACGACAGTTTTCAGGGCAAGCCGACCTGCAATTGCTGCCGCACAGCAGCCTTCTGCCTGAAACAGTTTTGGACACCTTGGTTACGCTGCCGGAGGTGGCCGTGGCCTCACCAGTGATCGACCTGCAAGTTGCAGTACAGGGACAGGAAAAGCCGGTTCGCTGGCTGGGGCTTGACGTATTCACTGCGGCCGCAGTGACACCCAATTTCATCGGCCAGCTTGACAGCAAGACCCAGGAAAACAGCACACAGGGGGACATCCCCTTGCTCAACAGCGGCAATGTGTTTGCAAGCCCTGCCTTGCGTGAAATGCTTCCCACAGGGAGCACAACATTGAGCACCCTTCAAAACGGCGAGACTGGGGAATGGCAAATTGCAGGCAGTGTGCCTGCAGCGGGTGCAGGCCAATTGCTGGCCGTTGCAGACATTGCTGCCGTGCAATGGCGGCTGGGCACCATGGGCCAGATTTCCCGCGTGGACTTGAAACTGCAGGAAGGCACAAGCCCGGCAGCATTTCAGGCCAGGTACGCTGCCCAATTCAATGCACTGGGCCGGCTGGAAACGCCCAGTGAACAAGGCACACGCGGGGCCAGTGTGTCACAGGCTTATCGCGCAAACCTGTCCATTCTGGCCATGGTAGCCTTGCTGACCGGCGGTTTTCTGACCTTTTCCACGCAAATGCTGGCTGTGGCACAGCGTTCACGCCAGTGGGCACTTCTCGCGGCTTTGGGCGCACGTGCATCGCCATTGCGCACACAGGTTCTATTTGAATCCACCTGCTGTGGGCTGGTGGGCGGCACGCTGGGTGTGGCCATGGGTTGGGGGCTGGCCACGGCTGTGGTGCACACCCTGGGTGTGGATCTGGGTGCCGGTTATTTTCAGGCTGCGCAGGATGGCGTGCCATTGACAGTGATGGATGCGCTGCTGTTTGGCGGGTTCGGCGTTCTGGCAACCTTGCTGGGCGGCTTGTCACCGGCTTTTCA
>JAIXTE010000154.1 GCA_027484315.1 Burkholderiales bacterium
AATCCAGGTCGGCCATGTGGGTGCACACTTCGTTCAGGAAGTGACGGTCGTGGCTGATGATGATCATCGTGCTTTCGTACTGGTTCAGTACGTTTTCAAGCCAGGCAATGGTGTTGATGTCCAGGTTGTTGGTTGGTTCATCCAGCAGCAATACATCAGGCTTTGAAAACAGTGCCTGGGCCAGCAACACGCGCAGTTTCCAGCCTGGTGCAATTTCACTCATCAGGCCATTGTGGTTTTCCAGCGGAATGCCTGCACCCAACAACAATTCACCAGCGCGGGATTCAGCCTCATAGCCACCAAACTCTGCGTACACCGCTTCCAGGTCGGCCGCTCGCATGTAGTCGTCATCGGTCGCATCCGGATTGGCGTACAGTGCATCGCGCTCGGTCATCGCAGCCCACATTTCCTTGTGACCCATCATGACCACATCCAGTACCCGGAATTCTTCAAAAGCAAACTGATCCTGACTCAACTTGCCCAGACGCATGTGGCGCTCAATATCCACATTGCCACTGCTGGGTTCCAGGTCGCCGCCCAGAATCTTCATGAAAGTGGATTTGCCGCAGCCATTTGCGCCAATCAAACCGTAACGGTTGCCATCGCCAAACTTGGCATTGATGTTTTCGAAAAGCGGCTTGGCGCCGAACTGCATGGTGATATTGGCTGCGGTGAGCATAAGTGTTGGAAAATTCAGTGATTTTTAACGAAGGTGGCATTATACATGCCGATTACGCAGGTGCGTTGTAAGCCGCCTCTAGCGCAGGTTTTGCGTCAACTGTGCAGACATGTCAGCATTGACCTGCAAGCGCCCTTCCCCACCCTGAAACCAGCAGGCTTTCGGTGTGCAATGTCCAAATTGAAAGTTCATCAACACTGGCACAGCGACCCCCAATTGTTGTTGAACAAACTCGGCTGCGCTTTTCAAGGTGTATCCGTTGTCATGAGACCCAGGTTTGGGTTCACAAAAATTTCCCAGCAAAATCGCGTTTTGTTGGGCCAACACCCCTGCATGCAGCAATTGCAGCAGCATGCGTTCAATCTTGTAGGCGGGCTCATTCACGTCTTCCAGCACCAGCATTCCACCGCGTACGGTGGGCATCCAGGGTGTGCCCAACAGGCTGCAAAGCAGTGTCAGGTTGCCGCCCCACACTGGGCCTTGCACCTGAAAGCAGTTTTGTGGCTGATGCGAGTCAAGACGTTCAGCCAACCATTGAATATCAACCTGTTTTTCATGCACCGCGCGCAGGAAGTGCTCGGTAGTTACCGGGTCTGCACCTTGTTCGGGTCCGAAATCAAAGCAGGCCATGGGCCCGTGCAACAGCATGTCGGGCCGTGCCCCGGCGTGGAGCAAGGCCAGCTGCAGGCTGGTCACATCACTGTGCCCGCACAACAGATGTTCATTGGTATTCAATTGCCGAGCCAGTTCTGGCAAGTTCAGTTCAGTCAGCAAACGGCTTAAACCATAGCCACCGCGCGTGGCCAGTAGCACCGCAGGATCAGGCCGTGAAAACGCCTGTTCAATACTGCTCGAGCGCGCCACTTCATCACCAGCGAAACGCTGCACCCGCAAACGGGCTTCTGGCATTTCCTCAACGTTGAAACCAAGCGAAACCAACTGCGCTGAAGCACGGTCCAGCAGTGCCTCGTCCATCAGCGCACCGCTGGGTGAAAACATCACGATTTGATTCAGCGCTTTGGCCACAAGGTCTCCAACATTACAAATACTGCTTCCACGACCGAACAGGCTCACCGTTTAAATAATCGCACAAACTGGCCAGAATGGCGGCCTGCTGATGTTCTTGAGCAGCAAGCAGTTTGGCACTGTGAACTTTCAATTCACTGGCTACCTCGTCCAATCCTCGCTGCAAAATGTGTTCCGATTTCCGGAACCCCAGTTGTGCAAGTATTTCCACCGTATTTTTATTGACGTTGGGCAGGTTCATCAGGCTTGCCAGGTCGCGCACGGCTTCTTCTCTTTGCTTGCGGTGCGCTTTGAAAAACTGAGTCAACACGCTTTCGCATTCGGCAGTCATACAGTCTGTTTCGAACTGGCAGGGGTGCCAGGCTTGCGACTGTTCAAACAACTGCAAGGCATTTTCCAGATTGTCGTTGTAACGGGACTGGGAACAACCCACCACCACCCTGCCGATTCGGGCGTGCAATATTGCGCCAAGGCACATCAGGCATGGCTGCAAGGTGACATAGAGAGTGGCCTGCGAACCAAGGCGGTAGTTGCCGCTGGCTTGACATGCCTGCTGAATTGCCTGAATTTCCGCATGCGCGCAGGCATCCATTCTGGAAATTGGCGCATTGTGCGCACTGGCCATCA
Organism: Burkholderiales bacterium; assembly: GCA_027484315.1. GTDB lineage: Bacteria > Pseudomonadota > Gammaproteobacteria > Burkholderiales > Burkholderiaceae_B > Limnobacter. Next base: position 2,333 of record JAIXTE010000154.1, read on the forward strand.
ATTGTCCGTTTGCAACAATCACGGCGCCAATGGGTACCTCGCCAGCTTCCGCCGCATTCTCCGCCTGGTCCAGAGCAAGTTTCATCCAGCGGAAATCTTCAGCCTGGGCCACATGCGCTGTTACGGGAAACTTGGTGTTGGTATTGCTGGAAGCCATGCGCAATAAGGTGCGAATTTAAGGTGCGAATCAATCGCGCCAGTTTGACACAAAAAACTGGCGCGTGATCTCGATCTGCTGTCTCGCGATGCCGGTAAACCAGCGCTGCTGGTTTACATCACTTGGTCTTCAGTGCACGCCTTTCATTCCAGGCAATCACCTCGCCCACAATGCCTTTGCGAAATGCCAACACTACGACGATGAAAATGAACCCAGTCACGATCGTCACTTGTTCCCCCAATGAGCGGAACCAGTCAATTTGCGTGGTCACAGCCATCCACGCACCAAATTCGCCGATACGGTTTTCCAGGGCAATGATGACAATGGCACCCACAATTGGTCCAGCCAACGTGCCCAATCCACCCACCAGTGTCATCAACACCACCAGGCCCGACATGCTCCAATGCACGTCAGTCAGGGTTTCAAATCCAAGTACGGATGCCTTGGTTGCGCCAGCAAGGCCCGACAACGCTGCTGAAAGTACAAACACCAGGAGCTTGTACTTGTCCACGTCATAGCCCAATGAAATGGCTCGAGGCTCATTTTCTTTGATGGCTTTAAGCACCTGCCCGAAGGGTGAATGCACGGTGCGCACAATCAAGGCATAGGCAGCCAGGCATATAGCCAGCACCACAAAGTACAAGGTGAGGTCGTTGCTCAAGTCAATCACACCCAGAAGGGTGCCACGTGGTATGCCTTGCAGGCCATCTTCCCCACCAGTAAAGGGCGCTTGCAGAAAAATGAAGTACAACATTTGGGCCAGTGCCAAGGTGATCATCGTGAAATAAATACCCTGCCTGCGAATGGCCAGCATACCCATAATCAGACCAACAAAGGCTGCAAACGCAACCCCGGCAAGAAGACCAATTTCAAAAGGCAAACCGAGGTCGCGAATCACATAACCCGCGATGTACCCCGCCCCACCCAGAAACGCAGCATGTCCAAATGACAGCAAGCCGGTGTAACCGATCAACAAATTGAAGGCACATGCAAACAGTGCAAAACAAAGCAATTTCATCAGCAGCACTGGATACATCACGAAGGGCGCTGCAACTGCCACAAGCAGCGCCAACAGGGCAAGAATTGTATTTTTTTTCATCATGTGGGGCTCCTTTTACTTCTCACGACCAAACAGACCGGCTGGCCGAATCATGAGCACAACGGCCATGATGATGAACACCACTGTTGCAGACAGTTCAGGATAAAACACACGGGTTAAACCTTCTATCACCCCCAAGCTTAAACCGGTGACAATCGCACCCAGAATCGAACCCATTCCACCGATGACTACCACTGCAAACACCGTGATGATCAGGTTAGACCCCATCAAAGGAGAAATTTGAATCACCGGTGCCGCCAGTACACCGGCAAACGCGGCCAGTGCCACACCAAAACCGTAGGTCAGGGTAACCATCAAGGGCACATTCACACCGAAAGCCTCTACTAGCCTGGGGTTCTCCGTGCCTGCACGCAACAGGGCACCCAGCTTTGTTTTCTCAATGATCAACCACGTAGCCAAGCAGACCACCAAAGAGGCCACAACCACCCAAGCCCGATAGTTGGGCAAAATCATGAATCCCAGGTTGGTGGCACCCTGCAGTGCTTCGGGTACAGAATAGGGTTGACCGGAAACGCCATACACCGACCGGAATATGCCTTCCAGCATCAAGGTGATTCCAAAGGTCAACAACAAGCCATACAGGTGGTCCAGCTTATAAAGCCAGCGCAGCATTGTTTTTTCAATGAGAATTCCAAAAGCCCCCACCAGAAGTGGAGCGAGAACCAGCATTACCCAGTAATTCAGGTTGAAATACGCCATGCCCATCCAGGCCAGGAATGCGCCCATCATGTACAGCGCGCCATGCGCAAAATTGATCACGTTGAGCAGGCCAAAAATAACAGCCAGCCCCAAAGACAGCATGGCGTAGAACGAGCCGTTTACAAGGCCCAGCAGCAGCTGCCCCAAAAAGGCCTGCAAGGGAATGCCAAAAATTTCCATGAAGAGAGATCCATGAGGAGTGCGTGATCAGCCCCTCTTTCCCACACGGCAAAGAGGGTCCACTACATGGCGATTTACTTCCACAAAGCGCACTTGGTTTCCGCTTTGGTGGTGAAGGCCTGTTCACCGGAAATGGCTTGAACAACCTTCAGGTAGTCCCAGGGCTTTTTGGATTCCTTGGGGTCTTTCACCTGCATCAGGAACATGTCGTGAATCATGCTGCCATCTGCGCGGTAATAGCCGTTCTTGGCATACATGTCATTCACCTTTTGCTTGCGAAGTGCGTCCATCACTTTGGCGCCATCGTCCGTACCAGCGGCTTTCACGGCATTCAAATATTGCAGGGTTGCAGAGTAATCAGCCGCCTGCAAACTGCTCGGCATCTTTTTCATTTTTTCGAAGTAGCGTTGTGACCATTTGCGGGATTCATCGCTTTGATCCCAGTACCAGCTGTCAGTCAGGTACATGCCCTTGGTCTGGCCCAAACCGAGGGCGTGAACATCGTTGATGAACATCAAGAGCCCTGCCAGTTTCATCGTGCCTGTGACTCCAAATTCGTTGGCGGCCTTGATGGAATTGACCGTGTCACCACCTGCATTGGCCAGACCCAGAATTTGGGCTCCAGAGGACTGGGCCTGCAACATGAACGATGAGAAATCCGAGGCAGACAGAGGGTGACGCACTGCACCTTTCACTGTGCCGCCATTGGCTTTCACCACAGCGGTCGTGTCGTTTTCAAGCGAGGTACCGAAGGCATAATCTGCAGTCAGGAAGTACCAGCTTTTACCGCCCTGCTTTACCACTGCAGAACCGGTGCCTTTGGCCATTGCAACCGTGTCATAGGCGTAGTGAATGCTGTAGGGGTTGCATTCCTCGTTGGTAATGCGGGCTGTGCCCGCGCCAATTACAAAATTGGGTTTCTGCTTTTCTGCCGCAACCTTGGCCATGGCCAGTGCGGTGCCCGAGTTGGTACCGGAAATCAGCATGTCCACGCCTTCCCGGTCAAACCATTCGCGTGCCTTGCTCGCTGCAATGTCGGCCTTGTTCTGATGGTCTGCAAAAACCAGCTCGATTTTCTTGCCATTGACCGTACCACCAAAGTCTGCAATGGCCATTCTTGCTGCTTCCACACCGCCAGGCCCGTCGATGTCGGCATACAGGCCAGACATGTCAGTGATCACACCAATCTTGATGGTGTCATTAGAGAACTGTGCCTGCGCGGAACCTGCAGCAAGCGCAAAAATCGCCATCAATCCGGTTGCAATTGGTTTAAGTTTCATCATCTTCTCCTTTGGTTTAAGGCCAATCCTCTGGAAAGGTTGGTTTTTTTATACGCCCAGCAGCGAATGCAGCACAGGCATTTTTTCATTCAGTTCTGATGCGGCAAACGCTTCAACAATTTGCCCATGTTCCACCACGTAAAACCGGTCGGCCAAGGGTGCCGCAAAGCGGAAGTTTTGCTCCACCATCACGATGGTGTAACCCTTTGCTTTCAGGGTAGTAATCATCTTGGCCAGTGCTTGAACAATCACTGGGGCCAGCCCTTCGGAAATTTCATCCAGAAGCAGCAGCTTGGCCCCGGTTCTCAGAATTCGTGCAACGGCCAGCATTTGTTGCTCACCGCCCGACAAGCGGGTTCCCTGACTTTTTTTTCGTTCGGCCAGGTTGGGGAACATGTCGTAAATTTCGGTGATGCTCATTCCCTTGTCGGTTTTGGAAACAAAGGGCGGCAGCATCAGGTTTTCTTCTGCGGACAGGGAAGAAAAAATTCCTCGTTCCTCGGGGCAGTACCCCACACCAAGGTGCGCAATCTTGTGGGTAGGCATGTTGATGGCCTCTACCCCATTGATTTTGACCGAGCCCTTGCGCGCACCTGTTAACCCCATGACGGCCCGCAGTGTGCTGGTACGCCCTGCCCCATTCCTGCCAAGCAGGGTAACCACTTCGCCGCTTTTTACACTCAAACTCAAGTCGTGAAGAATATGTGATTCGCCATACCAGGCATTCAGGCCTGTGATCTCCAGTGCGGTGGCTGTCATGCGTGCGCTCCCTCCAACATTGCGGTGCTTGAGCCCATGTAAGCTTCCATCACTGCTGGGTTGGCGGATACTTCTGCATAGCTGCCTTCGGCCAGCATGGCGCCGCGCTGTAGCACTGAAATTCTGTCGCAGATGCCAGCCACCACATTCATGTTGTGCTCCACCATCAGAATGGTTCGGCCAACCGACACTTTCTTGATCAGCTGGGTCACCCGATCCACGTCTTCATGCCCCATGCCCTGCGTGGGCTCATCGAGCAACATCAGTTCAGGCTCCATGCCCAGCGTGGTGGCAATTTCAAGTGCGCGTTTTCGCCCGTACGGCAAGTCAACGGTCAATGTGTCGGCAAACTTTTCCAGATCAACCAGGACCAGCAATTCCATGGCTTTGTTGTTCAGCACGGAAAGTGACTTCTCGCTTTTCCAGAAATGAAATGAATTGCCCATCGACCGTTGCAAGCCAATTCGCACGTTTTCAAGCACTGTGAGGTGCGGAAACACTGCGGAAATCTGGAAGGATCGAATGATGCCCAGTCGTGCAATTTGAGCAGGCTTGGCGCGGGTGATGTCTTGGCCGTTGAACAGGATTTGACCCGAGGTCGGCGTGAGGAATTTGGTCAACAAGTTAAAGCACGTTGTTTTACCGGCACCATTGGGGCCAATTAACGCGTGGATATGTCCTTTTTGTACTTTCAGATTGACATCACTGACGGCCGTGAACCCCTTGAATTCCTTGGTCAGCGCTTTTGTTTCCAACACCACTTCTGCCATGGGGTCTCCATGTTGATTTGTCGTTGCCTTGCTTCATGCCGGGCGGCACAAACAATTTAATTTCAGAATGATGTTGGCACGTGGATTTTTATTGGGGAATTAGGGCAAACCTCAGGCGAGTTTAATCAGGCGTTTTATTGGGGCGGGGGCAATTTCTCTTTGTGTGGCAAGTCGAAGATATGCTGTTTGTCGTACTTAATTCGCACAAGCGATCCGCGCGATCTCCTTGGCTATTTCTTCCGGCGACAAAATCAGATCGATGCAACCGCTGGCAATCGCGCTATTTGGCATATCAGGCTGCTTTGCTGTGGCCGGTATTTGCGCAAAAGTAATACCGCCCATGCTTCTTATTTCACACAGGGCCTCAGCACCGTCACCATCGTAGCCAGAAACAATAACGGCAATCAGAGTGCCGTCCCAGTGTTTGGCGAGTGAGCGCAAAAAAACCGTAATAACATCTGGCCAGCCATGTGGCTTGGAAATGGGCTCGAGATTGAACTCTCCATTCTCGACATGCAAATCCCGATTGGCCGGAATAATGAAGACGCGGTTTGGTTCAATCCTCAGGTTTTCTGTGATCAAGTGCACTGGCATCGTGGTGAAGCGCGGCAGTACTTCATGAAGTTGTGTGGGGACTTTCGTGATGTGATTCACGATAACAATGGCCACACCCATGTCACATGGAAAGTTCTGCAACAGCCGGATATAGGAATCAAGACCGCCAGCAGAACCGCCAATGCAAACCACAGGAAACTTTTTCAACGCAACCTCCAGTTCAGCATCAAGTGAGCCAGGTTGCAAAATATCACCTGTGTTCAGGTGCTTCGCCCTACCTTACTCTCAACTGAATATTCGGCTGTACGCTAGCCCGCATAAGGGCAGATTACTCCCATTCAATCGTGGCTGGTGGTTTTCCGGATACATCATAGACCACCCGGTTCACACCTTTCACCTCGTTGATGATGCGGTTTGAAACACGACCCAGCAGCGAATAAGGCAAGTGCGCCCAATGCGCAGTCATGAAATCCTGGGTTTGAACTGCACGAATCGCCACCACGTACTCATAGGTTCGCCCATCGCCCATCACACCCACCGACTTCACCGGCAAGAACACGGCAAAGGCCTGGCTGGTCAGGTCGTACCAGGATTTACCCACCTGGTCCTCGGTGCACAACTCGGCCGCGGCATCTTTTGCGGTTGCCTTGGTATTGCGCAATTCCTCGATAAACACAGCATCGGCGCGTTGCAGAATTTCAGCGTATTCCGCTTTGACTTCACCCAGAATACGAACGCCCAAGCCTGGGCCCGGGAATGGATGGCGATACACCATTTCAGGGTCAAGCCCAAGTTCCACACCCAGCTTGCGCACTTCATCCTTGAACAAATCGCGCAGCGGCTCAAGCAACTTCAGGTTCAAGGTGTCCGGCAAGCCGCCCACGTTGTGATGGCTCTTGATGCTGGTGGCCTTGCCTGTCTTGGCGCCGGCCGATTCGATCACATCGGGATAGATGGTGCCTTGTGCCAACCAACGCGCATTTGCACGTGTGCCTGCTTCACGCTGAAACACATCCACGAACGCCTTGCCAATAATCTTTCGTTTGGCTTCCGGATCGGTCACGCCCTTCAATTGACCCATGAATTCTTCGGTGGCATTGACATGCACCACGCGCACACCCAAGTGCTTGGCAAAGGTCTCCATGACCTGCTCGCCTTCCTTGTAGCGCAACAAACCATGGTCAACAAATACGCAGGTCAACTGGTCACCAATGGCTTTGTGTATCAGTGCTGCAGCCACGGATGAATCAACACCACCGGATAAACCAAGAATGACTTCATCTGTGCCCACCTGGGCGCGAATTCTTTCCACAGCTTCATCAACAAAGCTGGGCATGGACCAATCACCCTTGCAACCACAAATTTCGCGCACAAAGCGGGCCAAAATATCCTTGCCTTTTTTGGTGTGGGTTACTTCCGGGTGAAACTGCACCGCATAAAAACCACGCGCTTCGTCGGCCATACCGGCAATTGGGCAGGAAGGTGTCGACGCCATCAACTTGAAGTTGGGGGGCAGCTCAGTCACCTTGTCGCCGTGGCTCATCCACACGTTCAACAGACCGTGGCCCTGCTCATTGGTTTCATCCTGCAGGCCATCAAACAGGCGGGTGTGGCCATGGGCCCGAATTTGTGCATGACCAAACTCACGCACTGTACCCGCTTCCACTTTACCGCCCAGTTGCATGGCCATTGTTTGCATGCCGTAGCAAATACCGAGAACTGGCACACCCAGTTCAAACACCAGCGCAGGTGCCTTGTCCGTGCTTTCTTCATAAGCGGACTGGTGACTGCCAGACAGCACAATGCCGCTGGCGCCGTATTCCTTGATGCGCTGAGGATCCACATCGCAAGGCAAAATTTCACAGAAAACACCACATTCACGAACTCGCCGGGCGATCAGCTGAGTCACTTGCGACCCGAAATCAAGTACCAATATCTTTTGATGATTCATGAAGGTTTGTCTTTGAAATTCTAAAAAGTTGTAGAAAGGTTAAGCTGCAGGCGTTCAAGCCAGCGTCAGAAGTTTGTCGATCACTTGAACCGCAGTCCCTTTCAGGTCCTGCCCTGACAAAGTCAAATAGCGTATTTCAACGTCTACCAACGCCTTGACGCCATGTGTTTCAAGTGTCAGTTGGCTAAATTGCAGTTTGAGCTGTTCGATCAGGCGACTGACAAGGTCTGCGGGCATTCCGGAACACACCGCAACAAACGAGTCTGCACCCAGAGAACCGATGCCTGCACCTTTGGGTAGGTTGTCCCTAATGATCGAAGCAGTGAACTTGCTGAAATCAACGATTCGTTCGTGCCCAAACCTGTTCAGCAACAGATCAAAAGAACTTAACTTGACCCAGATAAGGCTGACGTTTTCGTTTTTTCGGGACGCGTGTTGCAATTCGAGCTGCAGCAATGCTTCAAGCCCGCGCCTGTTCCACGAACCAATAATCGGGTCAATCAACAGTGATCTCTGGTTTTCGGTCAGAGAAAACACAAACCTCGACAGCACGCTGTCGTCGGCTGGTTGGGCAATTTCGGCTTCAACCAGACGGGCAAAATCCCGAAGATCCTGCCTGTCTTCCTTTGAAAAGGACCGTGGCAAGCTGTCAATTAAGCACAAGGTGCCAATTACTACACCGAAGGGATCTTTGACTGGTTGACCTGCATAAAAGCGGATTTTCGGGCCTTCCAGCACCAGGGGATTGTCGACGAAGCGCGAATCCTGAAGCGCATTTTCAACAACCAGAGGCTCGTCTTCGTTCAAAATGGCGTGACCACAAAACGATATTTCCCGATCTGTTGAACAGACACTCAGGCCCTGAAGCGATTTAAACCACTGGGTTTCCTTGTAGACGATGGTGAGCAGGGCTGAATCGGTGTCAAAGTGTCGGCAAGCGAGGCGCGTGATGCGGTCAAAGCGTGCCTCAGAAGGGGAATAAATCATTCCCAGTTTCTGAATGGCACGGCTTCTTTCGTCTTCATTGATCGGCAGTACTGGTTTTTGCATGCGAACCGGCTCTCAGAAGGACTTAATCCACGTGGTAGTTGGGTGCTTCTTTGGTGATTTGTACATCATGGACATGTGACTCGCGAATGCCCGCTGATGAGATTTCCACGAACTCGGATTTCTCGTGCATCTCAGCGATCGACTTGCAACCCACATACCCCATGGATGAGCGAACACCGCCCACCAACTGGAAAATAATCGCCAGAACCGAGCCCTTGTAAGGCACGCGGCCTTCAATGCCCTCTGGAACCAGCTTGTCAGCGTTGTTGGCAGGATCCTGGAAATAGCGGTCTGCAGACCCTTGGGTCATTGCACCCAAAGACCCCATGCCGCGATAAGCCTTGTAGCTGCGGCCCTGGAACAGCACTACTTCGCCAGGCGCTTCTTCCGTACCGGCAAACATACCACCCATCATGACGCTGCTTGCACCAGCAGCCAGCGCTTTGGAAATGTCGCCCGAATAACGAATGCCACCGTCTGCAATCACGGGCACGCCTGTGCCTTGCAGGGCTTTTGCTACATTGGCAATGGCGCTGATCTGGGGCACACCCACACCCGCCACAATACGCGTGGTGCAAATTGAACCTGGGCCAATGCCCACTTTAACCCCGTCTGCACCGTGTTCCATCAGGGCCAAGGCTGCGCTCGCGGTTGCGATATTGCCGCCAATGACATCAATTTGCGGATAATTCTGCTTTACCCAGCGAACGCGTTCGAGTACGCCCTTGCTGTGTCCGTGTGCGGTGTCCACCACGATCACGTCCACACCTGCTGCGACCAGTTTTTCGACACGGTCTTCAGTGCCTTCACCCACACCCACAGCGGCACCTACACGCAACTTCCCATGTACGTCTTTGCTTGCAAAAGGGTGTTCTGTGGCTTTCTGAATGTCCTTGACTGTGATCAAGCCTTTCAAGGTGTTGTCCGCACCCATGACCAACACGCGCTCCAGGCGGTGTTTGTGCATCAGGGTTTTGGCCTGCTCAAGGCTGGAATCTTCAGTGACTGTAACCAGGCGTTCCCGAGGCGTCATCACGTTGGAAACAGGCTGATCCAGCTTGGTTTCGAAGCGCAGATCGCGGTTGGTCACAATGCCCACAACCTTGCCGTTTTTTACAACGGGCAGGCCCGAAATCTTGTGCAACTGGGTCAGCGCGATAACCTGGCGAACCGTCAGTTCAGGTTCGATGGTGATCGGGTCGCGGAGTACCCCAGATTCATGTCGTTTTACTTTGGCCACTTCGGCCGCTTGCTGCATTGCAGTCAGGTTCTTGTGAACAATACCAATACCACCTTCCTGGGCCATGGCAATGGCCAGTCGGGCTTCAGTGACCGTGTCCATGGCGGCTGACACCAGAGGGATGTTCAAACTGATGTTTCGGGTCAGTTGGGTCGACAGGGATGTGTCTTTTGGAAGAACGTCTGAGAACGCAGGAACCAGCAATACATCATCAAACGTTAACGCTTTCTGCGTGACACGCATGCAATTTCTCCTTGCGCAAAAGCGAATTATAAAGGATCCACGGCATACCTGATTTACCTGACAAACAGAAAAACCATGGAATTTGGGTTTAAAGCGGTGTTTTACCCTGCTTGCGGCTCCGTCGCTCATAGCGGGCGAGCTCTTTCTGACGTTTGGTCAATACTTTGTGCTGGGCCCGCCTGCGCCGACTGTCCATCGGGTCAAATTTCAGACCATCGAGAATTTCCAGTCGGTCCCCGTCGTGCAATATCGTGTTCTCGGTCGCGTACATCCCATAAACCGCCACGGCACGCTGCTCCAGAAGGTTTTGGATCCGAACGGGATCAAGACCAATTGTAAGTAGCGCCTGCCCAACCGAGCTTTGAGGTGGCAATTGCAGAACTTCGGGAAGTGTGGTCAACACACCCGCATCCTTGGGCCTCAGTTCCAGCCACTCAATCTGGATCACTGGCCTGCCCCGGTTCCATGCAAGGTTTCTGCACGATTGATGAAACAATCCACAAAGCTGTTGGCCACACTGCTGAATACAGGGCCGACCAATTGTTCGAGCACTTTGCTAGAAAATTCATATTCCAGGCGAAAATTGACCTTGCATGCATCGGCTGTGAGTTCCAGAAAACTCCAGGTGCCCTCCAGATGAGCAAAAGGCCCTTCCACCAAACTCATGTGTATTTCTTCGTGGGGCCTAAGCCTGTTCAGTGTGCAAAAGCTCTGCTTCACACCCTTGAACGCTATTTCAACTGTGGCACGTTCGAGATTTTCATCGACTTGCTCAACATGACCGGCACCACACCAGGGTAAAAACTGGGGGTAGTCATCGACAGTCCGCACCAGATCAAACATCTGTTGCACTGAAAAATGAACCAGGACTGACTTTTCTACAATGGCCATGAACGCTACTGGGTTTGTTTCCCGCGGGGAGAAAGGATTAAACTCTCCATTTTAGCGTTTTTCACGCAGCGCCGCATCCAAGGGACGTATTCACAGAATTCATGAGCATTATTGACAACAAAAAAGCGGGTTTTGATTACTTCATCGAAGAGAAGTACGAGGCAGGTATTGTACTGGAGGGCTGGGAGGTCAAATCCATACGGGATGGCCGCGCTCAAATCAAGGAAAGCCACATCGTGGTTCGCAACGGCGAACTCTGGTTGCTCAATGCGCACATTTCGCCTTTGAACAGTGCGTCCACTCACGTGCGGCCAGTGAACACACGCACGCGCAAGCTGTTGATGCACAAGAAGGAAATCAACCGGCTTATTGGCAAGGTGGAACAGAAGGGCTATTCCCTTGTGCCCTTGAACCTGCATTACAAGAATGGTCGAATCAAAGTGGACATGGCCCTGGCGAAAGGCAAAAAGCAGCATGACAAACGCGACACGTTGAAAGACAAAGACTGGAAACGAGAACAGGAACGGCTGATGAAGGTACACCGCACCTGACCCCTTAGACTGGCTATGCCAGCTTGATATCACATCAGGCTTTTCCGGAATTGTTCCACAGCCTGGGAGTCGGGCACCGGTTTCAGGTCTGCGGGCGATTTGCTGATTGCCCGGGCCTTGAATGCTTCAATTGTTTTTCGACTGACGCTGGTGGTTTGACCAGCCAATTCACGAAGACGCTTTTCAATCAACTTCGGGTTTGCCGCCTCCATGGCAGTCAGGAAACCGCTCCCCAGGCCAGGTGATTCCGGGGCGACAACCTTTGTTGATTCGTTGTGGCCGCCTAGGGTGACATCCAGCGTAACGTTTTGAGTGGAATCCTGAGCCTTCTGCGCAGTCTCTTCGAGCGGCACGGATTTTGAAGGTCTTTTCGTTTTCGATGAGCGCTTTTCTTTCAGAGACACAACTGCTTCCGGTTCGACCTTGGATGGGGCGTCATGAGCTGCCTGTGGTTCTGGCACCGTCATCCCGGCAAGAAACTTCCGGAATGCTTTCAGGCTCACATTTTTGCAGTTCCCGCCCGCGAAAAACGTCTGCTTGCCGATGCACTTGTGCTCTTCCAGCAGGAAAATTCCAGCGGTCTTTCCAGCCGACAGGTTGATTTCGTTCATGATTTCCTGCAAGCACAGGTCCACCACTGCACCTTGCGGAAGATTTGACTCTTGTAATTCCTTGCATTGCCCATGCGCGAAAGTTCGGGTGTCAAAAATAGGAATGTTGTTGACTTTCACCCACACTGCGATGGCATGGCCCTCCTCTTTCGCGCTTCGCAACAATTCATGAAGCACTGCATCTGGCACCGCCAGTGACGCGAAGGGCACAAAAAGCTGGTCCAGGCTATCGCTGCGCAGCAGTTCCAGCAAGGGGCCGCTGTCGGGGATCAAGATAATGTGTTCAGGCTTGATGTCCACTTTGCTTCTCCTTCAGCTTATTCCAGCGCGAGCGCACGGAGGTCGTCCACCATTTGATCAACGATGGGCTCAGGTAGCGTGGGCTTGGGCAGTTTGGCTGCTTTTAGCAAGCTGTTTAGCTCTGCATGAGAAGCAATCGAAAGTGATGTCATCGTGGAAGTTGCAGACCGCAGACCAAGCGAGAATTCAGCGAGCATCTGGAAATTCTCATTGCCCTGCGCCTCGGCGTTTTCATGTTTTTCAATGAAATGCGTCAACTGATGACTGATCAGGACATTGATGGGCACGCCGAGCTTGGCGGCAACAATTTTGGCGCGCTTCAACAACGTTTTGTCGATTGAAGCGCTGAAGTTGACAGTTTCTTTCATGGCGCAGGAAGACTTATAAAGTGGACTTTTACATGTCTCTGTGTCGCCACAGAAACATTGGTTCCCTTTAGACAAGCACCCGCGCTTCAGCACTATTTGCCCTGTTTTACCACCTGCATGGCTGCAGCAACCATGGATCCCAGGTTGCTGAGGTCACCCGGCAAAATCAGGGTGGTACCTGCCTTGGCCACTCCGGAAAACGCCTCCACATATTGCTCTGCAACCCGCAGGTTCACGGCTTCCATGCCTCCCGGCTCGGCCACGGCTGAGGCCACTTTGCGCAAGGCTTCCGCAGTGGCATCCGCGATTTCCTTGATTGCCCCCGCCTCACCCTGCGCGCGGTTAATGGCTGCGATACGATCACCTTCAGAACGGGCAATCGCTGATTCCCGTTCACCGTTTGCAATGTTGATCTGTTCCTGCTTGCGACCTTCGGAGGCGGCAATCAAAGCACGCTTTTCACGTTCAGCCGTAATTTGCGCCTGCATTGAAAGTAAAATCTCACGAGGCGGCGTCAAATCCTTGATTTCATATCGCAATACCTTGACGCCCCAGTTCAAGGCCGCTTCATCCAAGGCATTCACAATGGCTGCGTTGATCATGTCGCGTTCTTCAAAGGTTTTATCCAGTTCCATGCGACCAATGATTGAACGCAGCGTCGTTTGGGCCAACTGGGTAATCGCGCTGATGTAGTCGCTGGAGCCGTAGCTGGCCCTCATGGCGTCTGTGACTTGAAAATACAGAATGCCGTCCACTTGAAGCTGGGTGTTGTCCTTGGTGATGCACACCTGGCTGGGCACATCCAGCGGGATTTCTTTCAATGAATGTTTGTAGGACACCCGCTCAATAAACGGCACCAGGAAGTTCAGGCCCGCCTGCAGGGTGCGGTCGTACTTGCCAAGGCGCTCAACAACCCAGGCACTTTGCTGTGGCACAATCCGCAAGGCTTGGCTGACGAATACGATTGCCAGAATCAATATGACAATTGAAACTTCCATGGAAACTCTCCTTTGATCGGCAAGCCTTGGGACAAGGCACAACCGTTTTTATGCGTGAGTAGACACGCTTTTGACTTTCAGAATATTGCCCTGAACATCAACAATTTGATGCAGGCCTGTGACGGGCGTGCTGTCAACGCTTTCAGCCGCCCACGTTGCGCCGCGATATTGAACACTGGCTCGGCCATTGGCATCCCAGCTTGTCACTTGAAGCTTGTTGCCGATGTCGAGTACATCGTGTTGCTTGTCTGTTTTGCTTCGATTGATGGACCGATTGCGTAGCAGAAGGCTGCCTGCCACGGCCAGTACGGCCGCGGCAGCAATTTGAATTTCAAGTCCGTACCCCAGGTAGGCCATCAGCGCACCGACAGCCGCCCCTAGCGACACCATGAGCAAATAAAAAGTGCCAGTCGTGATTTCAGCAATTAATAAAATGCCCGCCAAAACCAGCCACAGTGAAAAATTGCTCAATGGTGTTGCTCCGTAATGGCTGATCAGCTTTTCTTGAACCGGTCAGCCAGTTTTTGCCAGGTGTCGATGACTGTGTCAGGGTTCAACGAAATGGATTCAATGCCCTCTCCGGCCAGCCACAAAGCAAAGTCCGGGTGATCAGAAGGCCCCTGCCCGCAAATACCCACGTACTTGCCTTTGGATTTGCAAGCCTCAATGGCTTTGCTCAACAGGGCACGCACAGCTGGGTCACGTTCATCAAAGTCAGCCGCCAGAATTTCAAGGCCTGAATCACGGTCCAGGCCCAGGGTAAGCTGGGTCAGGTCGTTGGAGCCGATTGAAAACCCGTCAAAATACTCGAGGAACTGATCAGCCAATACCGCGTTGGACGGCACTTCACACATCATGATCAGCTTCAGCCCTTTCTCGCCACGCTTCAAACCATTGCGTGCCAACAGGTCCACCACTTTGGCGGCCTGATTCAGCGTGCGAACGAACGGGATCATGATCTGTACGTTGTCCAGACCCATCTGTTCACGTACACGTTTCAAAGCCAGGCATTCCATTTCAAAGCATTCTGCAAATTCTTCTGAAATGTAACGTGCGGCACCACGGAAGCCCAGCATCGGGTTTTCCTCTTCTGGTTCATAGCGGCTGCCACCGATCAGCTTGCGGTATTCGTTGGATTTGAAATCAGACATGCGCACGATGACTGGCTTGGGATAAAAAGCCGCCGCAATGGTGGCAACACCTTCAGCCAATTTGTCCACGAAAAACGCAACCGGGCTTGCGTGGCCACGGGCCACACTTTCAACCGCTTTTTTCAGGTCAGGGTCGACATTGGGGTAGTCAAGAATCGCCTTGGGGTGAATGCCGATGGCGTTGTTGATAATGAATTCCAAGCGAGCCAAACCCACGCCCTTGTTGGGCAGTTGGCAAAATTCAAAGGCCAGTTGGGGGTTGCCCACGTTCATCATGATCTTGACTGGAATCTCAGGCAGCTCGCCGCGCTGAACTTCACTGATTTCAGTTTCCAGCAGGCCTTCGTAAATATAGCCGGTGTCGCCTTCCGAACAGCTGACCGTGACCAGCATGCCTTCTGTCAATTTGTCGGTCGCATCGCCACAACCCACCACAGCAGGAATACCCAATTCACGGGCAATAATGGCCGCATGGCAAGTGCGACCGCCGCGGTTGGTGACAATGGCAGCGGCTCGCTTCATGACCGGTTCCCAGTTGGGGTCGGTCATGTCGGTCACCAGAATGTCGCCAGCCTGCACACGGTCCATCTCGGATGAATCATTGATCACCCGCACAGAACCTGAGCCAATTTTCTGTCCAATCGCACGGCCTGAACTGAGAATGGCGGAGTTGCCTTTCAGCTTGTAGCGCAACTGGACATCATTGCCTTTTTGGGAGTTCACGGTTTCAGGGCGGGCTTGCAAAATGTAAAGCTTGCCATCGATGCCGTCTTTGCCCCATTCAATGTCCATGGGTCGGCCATAGTGCTTCTCGATGATCATGGCGTACTTGGCCAGCTCGATCACATCATCGTCATTCAAGGAATAGCGGTTGCGCAATTCCGCCGGTACATCCACGGTGCGTACGCTTTTGCCGGTTTCCTTTTGAAGATCGAATTCCATCTTGATCAGTTTCGATCCGATTTGGCGGCGAATAATGGGGTACTTACCGTCTGCCAGGGTTGGCTTGAATACGTAGAATTCGTCAGGGTTCACGGCACCCTGCACCACTGTTTCACCCAAACCATAGCTGGAGGTAATGAATACAACTTGGTCAAATCCGCTTTCGGTGTCGAGTGTGAACATGACGCCAGATGAACCCTTGTCGGAACGAACCATGCGCTGCACGCCAGCGCTCAAGGCCACTTCTGCGTGGGCAAAACCCTTGTGCACGCGATAAGAAATAGCACGGTCGTTGTACAGGGATGCAAACACTTCCTTGATTTTTTCCAGCACATCGTCAATACCGGTCACGTTCAAAAACGATTCCTGCTGACCAGCAAATGACGCATCTGGCAAGTCTTCAGCAGTAGCGGAAGAACGCACGGCCACAGAAATGTCGCCGCCACTTTGCGCCATCATGTCGGCGTAGAAGGTGCGAATTTCCTGTTCAAGATCTGCAGGCAGTGGGGCGTCAACTACCCACTGGCGAATTTCAGCTCCAGCCTGGGTCAGTGCACGAACATCGTCCACATTCAGGGCATCCAGTTTTGAATTGATACGCTCGACAAGATTATTTGCTTTCAAAAACTCGCGAAAAGCGTGCGCGGTAGTAGCAAATCCACCGGGCACTCGCACTCCTGTTTCTGCAAGCTGGGAGATCATCTCGCCCAGGGACGAGTTTTTTCCGCCCACCGTTTCCACATCTTCCATTCGAAGCTTCTCGAATGGCGCAACGAGAGCGGTTGGGCTAACTCCATGATTTGTTGACATTGATTCACCTTGTAGTTCAAAAGAAATAGTGAATGCGGCGATTTGGGTGCACGCGCATCGACTATTTCCCCTGATTTCTTTTTATGATTGTAACTGTTACCCGACCTTTTGCCAGCGCTACACACAGGATTGATTCATGTCAGAAAACGCAAGCCAGGAACGCACGGTGGTTTTTGTCTCCGATGGCACCGGCATTACCGCTGAAACCCTTGGCCACTCAGTGCTTTCTCAGTTTGAGGGTATCCGTTTCAAGCAGATTCGAATTCCGTTTATTGATTCAGAAGTGAAGGCAATTTCGGCCCGCCAGAAAATCAACGACATTGCAAAATACGATGGTCAGAAGCCAATCGTGTTCAGCACCTTGGTCAACTCCGTCATCAACAATGTTGTGAAACAGGCTGATGGCGTGTTCATGGACCTGTTCCTGACCTTTGTTGAACCAATGGAAAAAGAGCTGAACATCAAGAGCACGCATCGCATCGGTCGTTCTCACACCATTGCAGACAACGAGCAATACAAGAACCGTATTGAGGCCATCAATTACACTTTGGCACATGACGATGGCCAAACCCACAAAGACCTGCAGGCAGCCGATGTGATTTTGGTGGGAGTTTCCCGATCAGGAAAAACACCGACCAGCCTTTATCTGGCCATGCAATATGGGATCAAGGCAGCCAACTACCCTTTGATCCCGGAGGACTTTGAGCGAGGTGAACTGCCAACTGCCCTGCCCCCGTTCAAGGACAAAATTTTCGGCCTGTCAATTTCACCCGAACGTTTGAGTGAAATTCGCAACGAACGCAGACCAGGCAGCAAATATGCTTCGCTTGAAAACTGCAGGCAGGAAATCAAGGCTGCGGAATTCATGATGCGTCGCGAGGGCATTAGCTGGTTAAGTTCTACCAGCAAATCGATTGAAGAAATATCGACAACCATTCTGCAACAGCTGAACCTGGGTTCACCGATTTATTGAAGCTGTTTGTTTGCGCCATTTATTAAAGTTGTTGAGCGTGCTAAAACAGGCTTTGTTGCGGGTCGTCCTGCACCACGGGTTGATCCGCTTTTTCCTTTAGCTTGCCTTGACCTGTTTTGATCGATCTGGTTTTCACGGTGCCATTCCGGTTCGGGTTTCTCGAACCATGTTTCTGATACACCCGCCTGGATTCTTCAACAAACCCCTTGCTTTGACGAAATTCGGTGATGTTGGCACGGGCTTGGGAAATGGCGGTGTCGGGGTTCACCACAGGCCAGGGGTAGTGGGTCCCTATCAGGCAGTTGCACTCGTGTTGAATCAGTAAAGGCGTATTCCAGGGCTCACCAATCCATTCGTCGGGAATATCTTTCAGTTCAGGCACCCAGCGGCGAATAAAGACGCCTTGCGGATCGTGGTCTTTGGCCTGCTTCACGGGGTTGTAAATCCGCAGGGTATTGATACCCGTTACCCCTGATTGCATTTGAAACTGCGGGTAGTGAATGCCGGGCTCGTAATCCAGGAATTCCTGTGCCAACAGGGGCGCAGTGTGCCGCCAGTCGAGCCACAATTGGTAAGAAGCAAATGCCACCAGCATGGCGCGCATGCGGAAGTTGACCCAGCCTGTGGCTTTCAGCATGCGCATGCAGGCGTCCACCATGGGGTAGCCTGTGCGACCTTCAATCCAGGTGGCCAGCTTGTGTTTCTCCTCGGTGGTCTGTTCACCCCCATTGCGCATGCCATTCAAGCCGCGGTGTGCCGATCGATACTCCAGCTCGGGTTCGCTTTCCAGTTTCTGAATGAAATGGCAATGCCAATGCAAACGGCTTTCAAACGACTTGAATGATTGCTTCCACTGAGACTGGGCTTTGGGTGCAAGTTCGCTTTGCGCGATTTGCTCACGGGCCCTGCTTAACATCTCCAGAATTTCACGAATGGAAATCACCCCAAACGCCAGGTACGGTGAAATACGCGAGCATGCGGATTCAGCGCTCAAGGGGCTGGACATTTCAAAGCGGTAGTTCATGCCGCGTTCACTGAGAAACTCGGCAAGGCAAGCTTGCGCTTGAAGTCGCCCGCCGCGCTGGCGTTGCGGCTTATCGGCTTGGTGCCGGCTGTAGAAATGCTCGAATTTTGCCCATGTGGGCCACGACGTGGTGTTTAGAATTTCACAGGGCAAGCCGTTGTCTTGCAAGTTGGCATGCAAGGAATCTGGAAAATCAAATCGCAGCGCCTGAGGCAACTGCGTGAAATCGGGAACAGGCAACACCGGTTTGCGCATGGTTTCCAGCCACAACTTGCCCCATTCATCTCGATTTTTCAGGCGGCGTACCACGGCATTGCAGGGGAATTCCTGCCAATCCACACCCCTGGCCTTGCACCAGCGCATCACCTCTTTGTCGCGCTCAAAACTGGCCCAATTTCCGGTCTCCTCGTGGCTGTAAACCGAAAGATGCTCGACACCTGACATCAAGAGGGTTTGCAGCGCCACCGGCATGTTGGCTTTGGCCAGAAACAGGGGCACATGGTCGGGCAAAGCAGCGGCCAACTCCTGCAGGCATTCTCGCGCGAACTCAAAGTGCTGGGGCGCACTGTCGGGCTGCTTGATCAGTCTGGGTTCAAGGCAGTACAGCAACACCAAGACGCCACCAGTA
>JAIXTE010000044.1 GCA_027484315.1 Burkholderiales bacterium
ACCGCCGGAATGGCGGCAAACAAGCCAATTGCTGTCGCGATCAACGCTTCGGCAATACCCGGTGCAACCGAAGCCAGCGTGGCTTGCTGCACGTTGGCCAGGCCTACAAACGCGTGCATGATGCCCCACACAGTACCAAACAGGCCGATATAGGGGCTGACTGAACCGGCAGAAGCCAAAAACGGCAGGTTGCGTTCCAGGATTTCGTTTTCGCGCTGGAAGGCGGCTTTCATGGCGCGACGTGCCCCGTCAATAATCAAGGAATAGTCGGTCAAACCTTTCTTGTCGCGGGCGCGAAGAAATTCGCTCATGCCGGCTTCAAAAATTCGCTCAAGTGGGCCGGCTTCATTTCGGCGCATTCCCGCACGTTGAAACAGCGTGTTCAAGTCGCCTCCGGACCAGAACTCTTCTTCGAATTTGTCAGCTTGTTGCTTGGTGCGTTTGAGCACAGCCCATTTCTTGAAAATGGTGGCCCAGGAAGCAAGAGAAATCATGACCAGAATCAGCATGACCAACTGGACAACCAGGCTGGCCTCTGCGATCAGGGAAATGAACGACATGTCGGTAGAGATATCCATTAACAATCCGCGGTAAGGAAAATGATTTGTTCCGAGTAACGCACTAAAGCATCAATTGGTTGAGTTGAGCGAAAACAGCGGGTGGTATTGCACTGGGTTTCAAGGTTTGCGTATTGACACAGCCCACCTTGGTTTTTCCCTCGCAAAGGACCTCGCCATTGCGCGTTACTGTTTGCTTGAAGACAGCCGAAACACGCTTAAGTTCAGCAAGTTCCACTGATATTTCAAGTACATCCTCAAGTTTAGCAGACCGCAGGTAGTTCAACTCTGTCCGGCTGACAACGAAGACCATTTGATGGTCATTCATGAGCGATTTCATGCCGATACTTTCTTGTAGGAACCACTCGCTTCGAGCCCTTTCCATGAACTTGAGGTAGTTGCCGTAATACACGATGCCACCAGCATCAGTATCTTCAAAATACACGCGCAGGGAAAACTTGAATGTCATGACACCACCTAGGTCTAGTATGCTAACGGTATTGTAAGCAGGAGAGGAACTGCCCCTCGGGGTTGAAGGGTCCTGCCGCAACCCAATGATTAACCGACTATATCAATTACAAAGAGAAGCGGAGACTACAGAGATGGCAAAAAATATCCCTTTGCTGGATGCATCCTGGTTGTATGTTGAATCCAAAGAAGCGCCCATGCATGTGGGCAGCATGGCGATTTTCACAGTGCCTGAGGGCGAAACATCCCAGCAGGCCATTGCACGAATTGTTCAAATGCTGCGTGCTTCCGTGGAGTTCGCGCCCCCCTTCAACTATCGCTTGTCCAGTCCACGCTTGTTGACTTTGATGCCAAAGTGGATTGAGGCTGACAAGATTGACCTGGATTACCATTTCCGTCACAGCGCCTTGCCAGCACCCGGCGGAGAGCGCGAGTTGGGTACCTTGATTTCGCGTTTGCACTCTCACCCACTGGACTTCCGCAAACCGCTGTGGGAAATGCACCTGATTGAAGGGTTGTATGGCAACCGCTTCGCGCTGTACACCAAGATGCACCACTCGCTAATGGATGGTGTGGGCGGTATGCGCCTGATGGAACGAATTTTTGGCAAGTCGGCCAAGGAAAGCATGGGCTTGCCAGCGCCTTGGTCGGTTGGCACGGTCAGTCGCAAGAAAAAGAGCACCGAGCCGCAACATTTTGCGGACCAGGCCCGTGAGGCCTGGGAGGCTGCCAAGCTGAGCGGTCAGTCCCTGCCTGCAGCGGGGCGCGCGCTGATGGATTTGGTGCGTGAGGCTGTCAAGCCGACCGACCCGGCCCTGGCGACTCCGTTCTCAGGCCCCCGTTCGATTGTGAACAGAAGGGTGGGGGGCGCGCGTCGCCTGGCTACCCAAACCTATCCGCTGGAGCGCGTTCGCGCTGTGGCAGATGCGGCCAAGGTCAGTGTGAATGATATTTTTCTGGCAATTTGCTCTAGTTCAATTCGCCGTTATCTGCTGGAACGGGACGCGCTGCCTGCGGAATCGCTTACGGCTGGTTTGCCTGTGTCTGTTCGCCCGGCAGATGACCTGGACGGCGGCAATGCCATCAGTTTCATCATTGCCAACCTGTACACCACCGAGAGCGATCCCTTGGTGCGGTTGAATGAAATTCACCGTTCCACGCAATTGGCCAAGACCAATTTGCAGGCCATGCCCAAAGAGGCTATCAACAACTACACCATCATGTTGATGGCGCCGATGATGTTGCAGCTGGTTTCCGGGCTGGGTGGCTTGACCCGACCAATTTTCAACACGGTAATTTCGAACGTGCCCGGTCCCTCCCAGGATCTGTATTTCTCGGGTTGCAGGCTGGAACAGTTTTATCCGATTTCACTGATTCCGCATGGGCAGGCCTTGAATATCACTGTGGTGAGTTATTCCGGGCAGTTCAACGTGGCGTTCACGGGTGACCACGATGCATTGCCATCCATGCAGCGTTTGTCGGTGTACACCGGTGAGGCGCTTGAAGAGCTTGAATCGGTGCTTGGGGTGAAGTGGCAAAGCAAGGCTTCCGAGCCAGCAGCGGCTGCAGTTAAAGCCAAGCCGGCAGCGCGCAAGACTGCTGCCCGCAAGGCTTGAGTTGACTAACGCCAGGTGGGGTTTTTGGGCCCACACGGCTTAAAGCCCACCCAGTGCGGATTTGAATACACCGCCTGTTCGTTTCACCCCACTCAGCGTGAACTCCAATCGCGCGCCTGAAAACCTGGTTTTCCCTTTTTGATATTCACATTGACTTAACACACTCGACAAAACAGATGGTCGAGTGTGTTGTCGGCTTGCAGCCGAACGTTGCATGTGAATTCAAACGGGCAGGTTTTCTTGAATGGCGAAGCAATTGGAGTCTCGCTGCTGATTGGGCTTAAACCTGCCAGTGTTTAATCGCGCTGAGTCGGCAGCAACTGTGACGGGTTGGTGCCGGTGGCGAGGCGGCTTGCTGCGCTGATTAGGCTTCACCAGCGGTGAGTTGGCCGTACTCGTTGAAGAACCTGAGCTGGTGGGGTCTCCACAGGTGTGGCTTTGAACCCTCTGCCCGCATCAACACGCTGCTGATCGGCCTTCCCGGCAGTGCGCTTGCCTGTTCCGCACATTCAGGAAAACCGCCCCTTTTTGACCTAGCCCACTGCGTGTGCCTAAAAGGCACCACCAAGCCGCGGCCATGTTTTTTGCCGAGGCTTGGTGAGCAGTGGCTGGGTTCAAAAGGGATCAGCGGTTTTTCGTGCGGGATCGGGCAAGGTACGCTGGGGAGGCCTGAACAGAGGCCAGGTTCAACTCGCGCAACGGGTAAGTCACGCCGGGGAGACCATCAAGCAGACTTAGTGTTAAAGCAAATCACCTTGCTGCAAATTCGCTGCATGCGTGCCCGCCAAACTCGCCGGCGCAGTCAGCCCGAAATGGGCATAAGTGTTCAGCGTGGCAATTCGCCCCCGTGGGGTGCGTTGAATGTAACCCTGCTGAATCAGATAGGGCTCCAGCACGTCTTCAATGGTGTCTTTTTCTTCACCAATCGCAGCGGCCACGCTTTCAAGGCCAACCGGCCCACCACCAAATTTGTGGATGATGGTTTCAAGCAGCCTGCGGTCCATGGGGTCAAGGCCCACTTTGTCCACATCCAGCATGGTCAGTGCGGCATCGGCCACCTCCGCGGTAATCACACCGTTGGCTTTCACTTGGGCGTAATCACGAACCCGGCGCAGCAGTCGGTTGGCAATTCGCGGGGTGCCGCGGGAGCGTCGCGCAATCTCGAGGCAACCCGAGGCCTCGGCTGGCGTGTCCAGCAAATTCGCTGAACGGGCCACGATGCGGGACAATTCTTCTGGTGTGTAAAACTCAAGCCGCGACACAATACCAAACCGGTCGCGAAGCGGGTTGGTCAACATGCCCGCGCGGGTGGTGGCTCCCACCAGGGTGAAAGGCTGCAAGTCGAGCTTCACACTGCGTGCAGCTGGTCCTTCGCCAATCATGATGTCGATTTGGTAGTCTTCAAGCGCCGGGTACAGAATTTCTTCGACCACCGGGGACAAGCGGTGAATTTCATCGATGAACAGCACATCTTTGGCTTCAAGGTTGGTGAGCAAGGCAGCCAGGTCGCCTGGGCGTTCCAGCACGGGGCCAGAGGTTTGGCGCAAGTTCACGCCCATTTCGCGGGCCAGAATGTGGGCCAGAGTTGTTTTACCCAAACCAGGCGGGCCGAAAAGCAGCACGTGATCCAGTGCTTCGTTGCGGCCTTTTGCAGCGGCAATGAAAATATCAAGTTGATCGCGAATTTTTTGCTGCCCCACGTACTCGTCCAGGTGCTTTGGGCGCAATGCGCGTTCAAAAGCTTCTTCAGCGGGTGTGGTTTTGGTCGGGCTGATCAGGCGATCGGGTTCAATCATGTGGGTTTGCCTTTAGCCTTTGGACAGGTTGCGCAAGGCCAGCTTCAGGCCATCGGTGACACTGGTGCCTTCAGGCAAGCCTTTGCAGGCGAGGGTGGCTTCCTTGTCAGAATAGCCGAGTGCACACAGTGCCTGCACAATGTCACTTTGGCTGGCCACTGGTATAGGCATGCCCTCAGCAATATTGGCTGTACCGCCCAAGGCCACGATCTGGCCTTTCAATTCGAGCAGCAAACGTTCCGCCGTTTTTTTCCCAATGCCCGGGATTTTCACAAGCCTGCCTGTTTCCTGGCTTTGTACCGCCAGCAAAAATTCCTGGGTGGAGATGGAGGACAAAATGGCCAGTGCAGTGCGCGGGCCAATACCGGACACCTTGATCAGTGTTTTGAACAGATTTTTTTCTGCGGCGTTTTGAAATCCGTACAGGGTGTGCGCGTCTTCCCTAACAACGAGGTGGGTGAGCAGGGTGCACACGGCATTGAGTTCTGGCAGGTTGAACAGCGTGCTCATCGGCACTTGCAGTTCATACCCCACGCCCTGGACATCAATCAATATCCACGGCGCATTTTTTTCCAGCAAAGTGCCTTTCAGGCGACCAATCATTGCAGTTTCTCCACACTGTTCATATTCACAGTAAACTGAATTCGATTATACGACAAGCGACTTCATTTCCAGCTGGTACGGCCCTTTCGGGTGCGGGTTTTGAAAATGCTGGTGGGCAGGTCTTTGGCTGCCAATGCGTCAAGCAGTTTGCTGCTTTGTGCATGGGTCAGTGCGGCGGCCAGTGCGTCTGCGGCATCCGCTGAGGGGTGGGCAGGCAGTTTCAGCAAGCGCTTGACCATTTCCTGCACCTGTTCCTTGTTGGCTTTGCCATGCCCCACAATGGCCTGCTTGATTTGAAGCGCGGTGTATTCAGTCACAGCCAAACCGCTGTGGGTCAATGCAGTGAGCACTGCGCCACGAGCCTGACCCAAGAGAAGAGTGGATTGCGGGTTGACGTTCACAAACACTTTTTCAACAACGGCCACTTGGGGTTTGTACAGTTCAGCCAGTTCGCACAGCCCTGAAAAAAGGGTGTGCAAGCGGTCGGGCAGTGAAGCGTCGGAATTGGAGCGGATCACTCCGCTGGCCACGTAGATTTGCTGGCTTTCAACAATGTCAACCACACCATAGCCAGTGACGCGCAAGCCTGGGTCTATACCAAGGATGCGCATCACCATGGCAGGCGCTTGATGACCAGTTTAGTGGCGGAAATGGCGCACACCGGTCAGCACCATGACAATGTCCCGCTCGTCGGCCGCAGCAATCACTTCGTCGTCGCGCATGGAGCCACCAGGCTGGATCACGCAGCTTGCACCGGCATCCACCACCACATCCAGGCCATCGCGGAAGGGGAAGAAGGCATCAGAGGCTACTGCGCTGTCGGCCAGTGTAAGGCCTGCATTTTGTGCCTTGATGGAGGCAATGCGTGCAGAATCCACACGGCTCATTTGCCCTGCGCCCACACCCATGGTCATGCCGTCTTTGCAAAACACGATGGCGTTGCTTTTCACGAACTTCGCGCAGCGCCAGGCAAACATCAAGTCGGCCCACTGCTGTTCAGTGGGTTGGCGCTTGCTGACGATCCTGATTTCGCTTTGTTGCACATTGCGTTCGTCCGGGCTTTGAACCAGAAGGCCGCCGCCCACGCGTTTGTAATCGAATTTGTGCATGCCAGCTTCTACTGGAATTTCCAGCAGGCGGACATTCTGTTTTGCAAAGAACACGGCGCGCGCTGCTTCATCAAATGCAGGCGCAATGACCACTTCAACGAACTGCTTGGCCACGGCTTGGGCAGTGGCTTCGTCCACTGTGCGGTTGAATGCGATGATGCCGCCGAATGCCGAAGTGGGGTCTGTTTTCAAGGCTTTTAAATAGGCATTCAATGAGCCTTCCGCCACAGCAACGCCGCAGGGGTTGGCATGCTTGATGATCACGCAGGCCGGGGCATCAAATGTTTTGACACATTCCCAGGCGGCATCGGAGTCAGCGATGTTGTTGAAACTCAATTCCTTGCCTTGCAGCTGGCGGTAGTTGGCCAGCAGACCTACGGGTGCCTTCGCTTCGCGGTAGAACGCTGCGCTTTGATGCGGGTTTTCGCCGTAACGCATGTCTTGCACCTTGTGGAATTGCATGGAAAGCACTTCCGGGTATTCAATGCGCGCGGGCGTGTCTTCCAATGCACCTTCAGTACCCTGCAGGCTGGTCAGGAATGCTGCAATGGCGCCGTCGTAGCGCGCAGTGTGTGCATAAGCCTTGGCCGCCAGGCCGCTGCGGGTTTTCAATGTTGTGGCGCCATCGTTGCTCTTGATTTCGTCGATCACTTTGACGTAATCGGATGGGTCCACAATGATGGTCACGCCGGTGTAGTTTTTGGCTGATGCGCGCACCATGGCTGGGCCGCCAATGTCGATGTTTTCAATCGCGTCTTCCAGTTTGACATTGTCACCAGCAGTGGCTGTGTCAAAGGGGTACAGGTTCACAGCCACCAGGTCAATTGCTCCGATGCCGTGTTCTTCCATGGCATCCAGGTGGCTTTGCAGGTCACGCCGAGCCAGAATGCCGCCGTGGATTTTCGGGTGCAAGGTCTTGACCCGGCCATCCATGATTTCCGGAAAACCGGTGTGGCTGCTCACCTCTTTCACAACCAAGCCTTTCTCGGCCAGCAGCTTGGCGGTACCGCCAGTGGACAGGATTTCAACACCGCGATCAGCCAAGGCTTTGGCCAGTTCGAGAATGCCTGTTTTGTCGGACACGCTCAGCAGCGCGCGTTTGATGGTTGGGTTCGATGTCATGACTTTGGCTGGAAAAGAAAAAATTAAATAAGGCCGTGTTGTTGCAGCTTTTTGCGCAAGGTGTTGCGGTTGATGCCCAGCATCTGGCTGGCGATGGTTTGGTTCATATTGGCTTTTTCCATGACCACTTCCAGCATGGGGCGTTCGACCGCAGACAAGACCATGTCATATACGGACTTTGCACACTCGCCTTCCAGGTCGTCGAAGAACTTGTCGAGGTTGCTTCGAATGCACTCGGAAATGGTGATGGGGCTTAGATCGCTGTCATTGGGTTTCATGCTGCCAGTCTTCTTGTTTGTGTGTGTTGGTGTGAATCATTGTCTGCAGCGAAGTAATGCTGGCCGCTTTGTTTCCAGGCCCGGAAAAAATCATCAACAATGCGAAGTTGGGCGTCGGTGGTTTGCGCCAGCATGAGTTGGTCAACGACGGGGTTGTTTTTTCCGGCAGGGCCGCAAAGATACCACTGCAAATGCTTTCTGGCAGTGAGCAGACCCGTTTTCTCGCCATAAAATTCATGGTGATCGCGCAGGTGATGCATCATCACTTCATGCGCCTCTTCCAGCGTGGGTGCTTCAAGTGCCTCACCGGTTTTCAGGTAATGCAGCACTTCCCGGAAAATCCAGGGATTGCCTTGGGCAGCCCGGCCGATCATCAAGCCATCGGCACCCGTGTAATCGAGCACTAACTTCGCTTTTTCAGGTGAGGTAATGTCGCCATTGGCAATCACTGGAATACTCACAGCCTGCTTTACCGCCCGGATGGTGTCGTACTCTGCATCGCCAGTGTAGCCGCAGGCCCGTGTGCGGCCGTGCAGGGTCAACAGCGAGACACCGATTGATTCTGCCATTTGCGCAATGTGAATGGCGTTTTTGTGTTCAGGCGACCAGCCTGTGCGGTACTTCAGCGTCAGTGGCACATCCCGCTTCACACATTCCGCGTGTACTGCTTTCAGTATGCTTTCCACCAGGGGTTCGTTCTGTAAAAGTGCGGACCCCGCTGCAACGGCGCACACTTTCTTGGCTGGGCAGCCCATGTTGATGTCGATGATTTGCGCACCACGTTCAATGTTGTAGGCCGCTGCGTGCGCCATCATGGCAGGATCTGATCCTGCAATTTGTACGGCGATCGGCTTGGTTTCGCCGTAGTGGTTTAGTCGGCGCGTGCTTTTGTCTGTTTTCCAAAGCGCCGGGTTGCTTGCGGCCATTTCCGAAACGGCATGCCCCGCACCCAGCTTTTTACACAACTGGCGGAAGGGGCGATCTGTCACGCCAGCCATGGGGGCCAGGAACAAATTGTTAGGGAGTGTTAAATGGGCGATCTGCACGTTGCACAAAATTTAAGCAAATTTCGAGCAGCCCATTGTAACGGGCGGGGCCATTTTATTCGACCCTAAATTCTGAAATAAAAGGAAATTTTTTACTTGACTTCTGATTGTCAAAGTGGGCTTCAAGGGTCTGCCCGCTGCGTTGGCGGACAGGTTCAAGCATCGGTCAGTCGCGTCGAAGAATGGCTCAGTGACTGGTTTGGATGAGTTCGATTTTGTAGCCATCCGGGTCTTCAACAAAGGCAATGACCGTGTTGCCACCTTTGACCGGACCTGCAGGCCGGGTCACTTTTCCCCCCGCTTGGGTGATCCGTTCACATTGCGCTGCTGCGTCTCCAACTGCAATTGCAATGTGACCGTAAGCAGTGCCGAGTTCGTATTGGCTCACGCCATGGTTATAGGTCAGCTCAATAACAGCACCGTCCTGTTCTGTACCGTAACCCACGAAGGCCAGCGAGTACCCTTGATCGGCACGTTCAGTGGTGCGAATGACCTTCATTCCCATGACCTTAGTGTAGAAATCGATTGAACGTTGCAGGTCACCGACGCGAAGCATGGTGTGAAGAATTCTCATAGTACAGGTACCTCCGAAGGATTCATTTTTGAAAGCAAGGTGTGTGGCTCTTTGTAATCGGGCATGAGGCTTTCAACCACCGCCCAGAACCGGGCACTGTGATTCATTTCAACCAGGTGTGCAAGTTCATGCGCAATCACGTATTCAATCATGCGGGGCGGGTAGTGTACCAAACGCCAATTCAGGCGCACCTCCCGTTTGCTGTTGCAAGAACCCCAGCGTGAATTCGGGCTGGACAGGTGAATCGAAAAGTCGGGTAGCCGATTGGCATTACCCTGGCGATTCTTCAGCGTCGTGGCCATGTGGACAAACACTTCCTTTGCATGGGCCTTCAACAGTTTTTCGATGGCCTTGTCGCGTTGCATCGGGGTGTCACAAAGGGGCAGGGCGATGCTTTTGGTCCAGGGATTCAGAAGTGCTTTGCTGCGTGGGGGCAGGTTTTCCAGGCAATAGGGTTCACCGCGAACGGGAATGGGTTTGCCTTCATTCAGCAGGGCTGAAAGTTGAACCGTGCGGCTGCTTCGCGTTTCCCATTGCTTGAGCCTTTGTTGTATCCAGCTTGATTTGGTCTGGATGATGCCTTGCAACTGGTTGAGCGGCAGGCGAAGGGGTGCAGAGATTTGAAGGCCTTTGTCGCCTATCAGAAAACCCACCGACCTGCGGTTGCTGCGTTTCAGGATGTAGTTGCACACGCCCCATGGCAGTTCAATGCGACAAACTTCCGTGGGGGGCGGTGCTGCACCCATTTTTATTTCTCGCCTTTGCTCACCAGTGGGGTGTCGGCACTGGTGTAACGATCCGGGCTGATCTTGTGCATTTCGCCTTCAATCCAGTCTTCAACCACCTTCATCAGGCTGTCGGCGTCATGTCCTTCCGGTGAAATTGGCGGGCCAAAACGCAGGGTCACTGTGCCGGCCTTCTTGAAAAAGCCCTTTCGTTTCCAATACTCGCCAGCATCGTGTGCAACCGGTACCACGGGTGTGCCAGTGGCCACGGCCAGGCGAGTACCCCCGGTTTTGTAGCGGCGTTTGTAGCCAACAGGCACACGGGTACCTTCCGGGAAAAACATCATCCATGCGCCTTCTTTCATGCGCTGACCAGCCATTGTTTTGACCTGTTCAAAGGCTTCAGCCCCATTCTTTCTGTCGATGGGTACCATGCGCAACACCCAAAGTGCCCAGCCGAAAAAAGGCACATATTGCAGTTCCCTTTTGTACACAAGGCACAGTTGGCGTGGCAGCAGGTTGGCCGGAATTCCAAAAGTTTCCCAGGCGGACTGGTGTTTGGCAAGAATGATGGCACCCGTGTTGGGCAGCTGTTCCATTCCTTCCACGTTGTACTGAATGTTGCAAAGCAGCCTGAGCATCTTGATGTTCAGGGCGTTCCACCAGCAGGCAAACACGTATCGGTTGCGGATGGATATAAATGGCGAGATGAGCAACAACAGGGTTGCGTGAATGGGGGTGTACACGACGACGTAAATGAAAAACAGGATAGAACCGATGAAGGATCTCATCACAGGCCTCCGGAAAGTTTTAGTTATTATCGATTGTTAGCAAACGGATCGTCTGGCACGAGGTGTTCCGCAATTGCTGCCAGATTGTCGAACACCAGCGTGCCTTTGGGCAACTCCTCTTTTTTTGTCTCAAGCGTTTTTTTTCCCTTGCCGGTTTTCACCAGAAATGTTGAACAGCCCTGGCTTGCGCCTGCCTGCAGATCCCTTAACGAATCGCCCACGCAAGGCACACCGTCCAGGCTGAACCCGGTGCGTGCCTGAATTTCCTGAAAAAGACCCGGCTTGGGTTTTCGGCAGTTGCATTTGTCATCGGGGCCGTGGGGGCAGAAGAAAATACCTTCAATATGCGCACCTGCTTCGCTGGCCAGTTCATGCATTTTCTTGTGCATGGCTGACAGGGTTTCCAGATCGAACATGCCGCGTGAAATGCCGCTTTGGTTCGTGGCCACAACGACGCGGTAGCCGCCGCGGTTCAGGCGTGCAATGGCATCCATGCTGCCGGCAATGGGAATCCACTCATCCACTGACTTGATGTATTCATCCGAGTCCTCGTTGATGACACCATCCCGATCCAGCACGATGAGTTTCATGTCTTGCCCTTTGCTTTGTGTCTTTGTTTAAGAGGCCAGTTGGGAAATGTCAGCCACCCGGTTCATCAGGCCATGCATGTGTTTGAGCAAAGCCAGGCGGTTGTTTTTCAAGGCCTCGTCATTGTCCATGACCATGACATTTTCAAAAAACGCATCCACATTGGCTTTCAGTGGCGCGAGCACCAAAAGTGCCCGTTGGTAATCGCCCTGATCAAATGCCTGAGTGGCAAGGGGAGCGACATCCTTGACCTGTGCAGCCAGCGCCTTCTCGGCATCGACCTGCAGCAGGCTTTCATTCACGTCCGACGAAGCCACATCGGTTTTCTTCAGGATGTTGGTGATCCGCTTGTTGGCCGCAGCCAGCGTCTGCGATTCAGGCAGTTGCGAGAATGCGCGCACGGCCTCAAGGCGTTTTGGCAAGTCGGCAAACTGGCTGGGTTTCTGGCTGAGTACCGATTCCACTTCTGCCGTGGAATAACCCTGGTCCTTCAGGTAACCGCGCAGGCGGTCTTGAATGAAGCCGGCAATGCCTTCCACACTGTGTTTGAAATCAGGGAATGCGGTGAACAGGCTGCTGGCCTGGTTCAATGCGTCAACCAAGTCCAGCTTGAGGTTTCTCTCGATGACCATGCGGATCACGCCCAAGGCATGGCGACGCAAGGCGAAGGGGTCTTTGTCGCCTGTGGGCACCAGGCCAATGCTGTAGATACCGACCAGTGTTTCAAGTTTGTCGGCCAGTGCCGCTGCCACACCCACGGGGTTGCGGGGTAGGTTGTCGCCAGCAAAACGGGGGCTGTAGTGGTCGGCAATGGCTTGAGCCACTTCGGTTGTTTCACCATCGTGGCGGGCGTAATGCTCGCCCATATTGCCTTGCAGTTCCGGGAACTCGCCCACCATGTCGGTCAGCAGGTCGGCCTTGCACAGCAATGCCGCACGTTTGGCTTGTTCAACGTTGGCACCACAAACCGGAGCAAGCGCTGCCGCCAACTCAACAAGGCGGCCGTTGCGGTCCTTCTGGGTGCCCAACTTGTTGTGATAAACCACGTTGGCCAGGCCCGGCAGGCGGCTTTCCAGTGTTTTTTTGCGGTCCTGGTCAAAGAAGAATTTTGCATCGGCCAGGCGGGCACGCAACACACGTTCATTGCCGGTGGTAATCAGCGCAGGCGTGGTGGTCAGCAGGTTCGACACCAGCAGAAAACGGTTTTTCATCTTGCCGTTCTGGTCAGTAATCGCAAAATACTTCTGGTTGGCCTGCATGGTCAGAATCAGGCATTCCTGGGGTACTTCCAGGAATTCTTTCTCGAAACCTGCTTCATACACTACGGGCCATTCAACCAATGCGCACACTTCGTCTACAAGCTCGGCGGGCTGAACCACTTTGTCACCGGCGGCTTGGGCGGCCAGGGCCTGTTCAATGGCGGCTTTTCGTTTCTCGAAACTTGCGATTACTTTGCCTTCAGTTTCCAGCTGCGCTTCATACGTGTCGGCATGCGCAATGTTCACCACGCCCGAACTCAGGAAACGATGACCCAGTGTAATGCGGTCACTTTCAAGGCCCAGCACTTGAGCGGGCACTACCTTGTCGCCATGCAGGCAGGTGAGGCGGTGCGCAGGGCGAACAAAATGCACAGTGCTGCCGTCAGGCCGCTGGTAACTCATGACTTTTGGAATGGGCAGCTTCGTGGTGGCCACTTCCAGGGCTTTGTTCAATGATTCTTCAAGTGCCTTGCCAGCTTGGGTGCGCGAAATATGAAGCACATCCTGTTTGTCATCGTTGATGGTTTCCAGTTGATCCACGCTGATCTGTCCAAGGCCCAGTGAGTCGAGCTTTTTCTGCAAGGGTGGGGTGGGCTGGCCGTTGGCGTCCAAACCGATTTTCACGGGCAGCAAACGTTCCTGAATTTTCTTCTCAGGGCTGAAGCCCGCTACATTGGTAATGCGGCAAGCCAGGCGGCGGGGGCTGGCAAAACCTTCGACCACGCTGTTGTCGGCCAAATGGCCTTCATCGCGCAGGGCTTTGCTCAGCAATTCGGAAAAGGCGTTGCCCAGTGTTTGCAGGGCTTTGGGCGGGAGCTCTTCGGTAAACAGCTCAACCAATAGTGTTGGGTTCATTGTGATCAGGCAGCTTGTGTGTTGGGGGTGTTGCACATGGGGAAGCCCAGCTTTTCCCGGGACTCGAAATAGGCCTGCGCAACAGCACGTGACAAATTGCGAATGCGACCAATGTAGGCAGCACGTTCGGTCACGGAAATTGCGCCGCGCGCATCCAGCAGGTTGAAGGTGTGGGCTGCTTTCAAAATCATTTCGTAGGCAGGCAGTGCAAGGCCCACGTCAATCAGGTTCTTGGCCTCGGCTTCGTATTCGCCGAAGTGGCGGAACAACATGTCGGCATTGCTGTGCTCGAAGTTGTAGGTGGATTGTTCCACTTCGTTCTGGTGGAACACATCGCCATAGGTGAGCACCTTCTTAACGCCTTTTTCTTCACGCTCGGTCCACACCAGGTCGTACACGTTTTCCTTGCCCTGCAGGTACATGGTCAGGCGTTCGATGCCGTAGGTGATTTCACCCAGGATTGGAGAGCAATCCAGCCCGCCCACTTGCTGGAAATACGTGAACTGCGTCACTTCCATACCGTTCAACCAAACTTCCCAGCCCAGGCCCCAGGCACCCAGTGTCGGGTTTTCCCAGTTGTCTTCCACAAAGCGGATGTCGTTCTGCTTGGTGTCAATGCCCAGCGCCTCAAGGCTACCCAGATACAGCTCAATGATGTTTTCGGGGGAGGGCTTGAGCACCACCTGGAACTGGTAGTAATGCTGCATGCGGTTGGGGTTTTCGCCGTAACGACCGTCTTTGGGGCGACGCGAGGGCTGCACGTAGGCAGCGCTCCACGGTTCAGGGCCCAGAGCGCGCAAAAAGGTGGCGGTGTGGCTGGTACCCGCACCCACTTCCATGTCAAAAGGCTGCAGCAGGGCACAACCCTGTTGGTCCCAATAGTTTTGCAGGGTCAAAATGGCCTGTTGAAACGTCAGCGGTTTCTTTTGCATGTGCGCCGGTCCTTACTTGTTCGGTGTTTTGTACGTCAATTGCCCCGTATTGTAATGGCTTGCCGGGGCTTTGTTTGCGGCCTGTGGTCTTAAAGCGTGCCAATGCACAGGTACTTCATTTCCAGAAACTCCTCAATTCCCCAAGCAGAACCTTCGCGACCAAGGCCCGATTGCTTGACCCCGCCAAAAGGCCCCACCTCGTTGGAAAATACGCCCACATTGATTCCGACCATGCCATATTCAAGCGCCCGGGCTACGCGGAAGGTGCGCGCGGAATTTTCGGTGTAGAAATAGGCTGCCAAACCGTAGGGCGTGTTGTTCGCGTAGTTGATGGCTTGGTCTTCCGTGTCGAAAGGGAAAATGGCGGCCAGAGGCCCAAAGGTCTCCTCTTGCGCAACCAGCATGCGGTGGTCGGCGTTGTTGATCAGTGTCGGTTCAAAAAACCGGCCACCCAAGGCGTGCGGTTTGCCACCGTGGAGCAGGGTGGCTCCTTTTTCTAGCGCATCATCCACGTGCTTTTGAACCTTGGCCACGGCTTGTTCGTCGATCATGGGGCCGATACTGGCCTTGGACTTGATGCCGTCGCCCACATCAAGTTTTGAAATTTTGGCCAGCAACTTGTCCGCGAAAGCCTGTTGCACGCTGCGGTGCACGTAAATGCGGTTCGTGCACACACACGTTTGGCCCGCATTGCGGAACTTGGAGGCGATCAGGCCTTCCACTGCTTTGTCCAGGTTGGCGTCCTCAAACACGATGAAAGGGGCATGGCCCCCCAATTCCAGGCTGAGCTTCTTGATGGTGGGGGCACATTGCTGCATCAGGATTCGGCCCACTTCGGTACTGCCCGTGAACGTCAGTTTCCGCACCACGTCGCTTTCGCAAAGCACCTTGCCAATTTCAATGGACCGGTCGGCATCGCCTGTCAGCACGTTCAGTACCCCGGCAGGAAAGCCGGCCTGGCGTGCCAGTTCAGCCAACGCCAGTGCGCTAAGCGGCGTTTGCTCTGCAGGCTTGACCACCACAGTGCACCCAGCCGCAAGTGCTGGAGCCACTTTTCGGGTAATCATGGCAATCGGGAAGTTCCAGGGTGTAATGGCTGCGCACACGCCAATGCCTTGTTTCAGCACCAGCAATTCCCGGCCCAGTTGAGGCGATTCCAATACGCTGCCCTCAATGCGCTTTGCTTGCTCGGCAAACCATTCCACAAAGCTGGCCCCGTAAATCACTTCCCCTTTCGCTTCGGCCAATGGCTTGCCTTGTTCCAGGGTCATCAGGAAGGCCAGGTCGTCCGCATTGTCGACAATCAGGTCAAACCACTTGCGCAGAATTTGCGCGCGGCTTTTGGCCGTGGTGTTGCGCCAGCTGGTCAGGGCTTTTTCAGCACACAGAATGGCATCATGGGCCAAGGCAATCGAGGTGTTGCCCACCTGCGCGATGGTTTGGCCGGTGGAGGGGTTGTCCACCTCAAAATCCGTTTCGCAGGCGTGAAAGCTGCCATACACAAATGGATTGGTTTGTAACAGGGCCGGGTTCTTGAATTGAAAGGTGCTGCTCATGTCTGTCTCGTTTTTAATTAATAGGGTTCCAGGCTCAGCAGGGCGGTCATCTGGGCCACACAAGCCATTGCAAATGTTTCGGTTCTCAACACGCGCTGCGAAAAACGCAGCGGTACGGCGCCAGCCGCGGCGGCAAGCTCCGTTTCTTCTGGAGTCCAGCCCCCTTCGGGGCCAACACAGATGACCAAAGGTCCTTCTGGCTGGGTAGCTTGTGCCCATGCGGTCAACCGCATTTCCGTGTGCGGTGTAAACCACAGCACTTGTACGTCGGGCCAGTGGTGCGAAATCTGCTCAAGTGCATTCTTCAGTGACCGGACTGGCTCAACCTTCGGCAATGTACCCCGCTCACTTTGCAGGCTGGCTGACAAAACCACTCTTTCCCAATGGACTTGGCGTTTGCTCGCGCGTTCGCCTTCCAGTTTAACCACGCTGCGTTGGGCCTGTACGGGGTAAAAGCCAGCCACACCCAATTCCGTGCATTTTTCAAGAATCCAGTCCATTTTGTCGCCTTCCGGCAAGGCCTGCAGCACGTGTACCGCTCTGTTCAATTCCGTTTCTGGCACTGCGAGCTTTTCGCCGATGTGCACCTGGGCCAGTTTTTTCGACACGTATTGGACCGTGGCCTTGAATTCACTGCCTTGCCCATTCCAGACCCGAAGTGCTTCACCGTCGCGAATTCTCAAAACCCGTGAAGCGTAATGCATCAAGTCGTCAGTCAGATCAAGCACTTGGCCTTCACTGTTGCAGTGTTCTAGAAGGAAACGCGGCAAGCGCTTGCCCTTTTCTTGTTTCATGTTTCCCTGTCTTTATTCAGTGGTTTGTCCGCATGGGGGCGCTTTATTGGGATAGCTTTGATAAAATTCATTTTTTTCCAACTTTGCCACAGGCATAACCCTCAATCCCCATACCTATGTCCTCTTCGTCAAAGAACATGGCCAACGCGATTCGCGCGCTCGCCATGGATGCAGTTCAAGCCGCCAAATCCGGTCATCCCGGCATGCCCATGGGCATGGCCGAAATCGCTGTAGCCTTGTGGGCACGCCACCTGAAGCACAATCCGCAAAACCCCCTGTGGGCTGATCGCGACCGCTTCGTGTTGTCCAACGGCCACGGCTCCATGCTGATTTACGCGCTGCTGCACTTGACCGGTTACGACCTGCCAATCGAGGAATTGAAAAATTTCCGCCAGTTGCATTCTAAAACACCGGGTCACCCTGAGGTGGACATCACCCCCGGAGTTGAAACCACGACAGGTCCCTTGGGGCAGGGTATCGCGAATGCGGTGGGCTTGGCGCTGGCTGAAAAGCTCCTGGCTGCCGAGTTCAACGAAGCCGGTTTCCCGGTTGTTGACCACAACACTTACGTGTTTCTGGGCGACGGTTGCCTGATGGAAGGCATTTCCCACGAAGCCTGCTCACTGGCCGGCACCCTGGGCTTGTCCAAGCTGATCGTCATGTACGACGACAACGGCATTTCAATTGACGGTGAAGTGGAACACTGGTTTGCCGACAACACTCCTCAGCGTTTCGAGGCCTATGGCTGGAATGTCATTCCCAATGTGAATGGTCACGATGTGGATGCAGTGGATGCCGCAATCGCCCAAGCCAAGCAAAATGCTGCGCTGGACAAAGGCCCAACCCTGATTTGCTGCAAAACCAATATTGGTGAGGGTTCGCCCAACCTGGCCGGCACCGACAAAGTGCACGGCGCCCCCTTGGGCGACGCTGAAATTGCCGCCACCCGCGCCGCCATTGGCTGGGAACATGCGCCGTTTGAAATTCCTGCCGAGGTGTACAACGCCTGGGATGCGCAGGTTGAGGGTGCTGCCCGCCAGTCCGCCTGGGACAAGTTGTTCGATGCCTACAGCGCGAAATTTCCGGCCAAGGCTGCTGAATTCAAGCGCCGCATGGCGGGTGATCTGCCTGCTCAGTTTGAACAGACTGCTGCGCGCTTGCTGGCTGAAGTGGCAGCCAAGGGCGAAACCATTGCCACCCGCAAGGCGAGCCAGAATGCAATTACCCTTTTGGCTGCGGAATTGCCGGAATTGCTCGGTGGCTCTGCTGACCTGACAGGCTCAAACCTGACCAACTGGCCCAAGTGCGTGGCCGTTCGCCGCAATGCCGAGGGTTTCACGGCCGGCAATCACATCAACTGGGGT
The DNA here is from genome assembly GCA_027484315.1 of Burkholderiales bacterium. Taxonomy (GTDB): domain Bacteria; phylum Pseudomonadota; class Gammaproteobacteria; order Burkholderiales; family Burkholderiaceae_B; genus Limnobacter. Next base: position 18,034 of record JAIXTE010000044.1, read on the forward strand.
GTGCGTGAGTTCGGCATGAGCGCCTCTCTGAATGGTGTGGCGCTGCACGGCGGCTATATTCCATTTGGCGCTACCTTCCTGACCTTCTCGGATTACAGCCGCAATGCCTTGCGCATGGCAGCGTTGATGAAGAAGCGCAATATTTTCGTATTCACCCACGATTCAATCGGTCTGGGTGAAGACGGTCCGACCCACCAGCCGGTGGAGCATGCAGCCACCTTGCGTTTGCTGCCCAACATGGACGTGTGGCGCCCAGCCGACACGGTTGAGTCCATGGCCGCCTGGAATTCGGCTGTTCAGCGCAAGGATGGCCCCAGTTCACTGTTGTTCAGCCGTCAGAACCTGCCATTCCTGGCTCGTTCTGAAAACGTGCTGGCTTCTGTGGCCAAGGGTGGTTATGTACTGGTGGATACACCCAACGCCAAGGTCACCCTGATTGCCACTGGGTCAGAAATTGAAATTGCCGTGAACACCCAAAAGGCCTTGGCCGAGAAGGGCGTGGCTGCCCGCGTGGTGTCTATGCCATCTACCAACGTATTTGACCGTCAAGACGCGGCCTACAAGGCCCAAGTACTGGGTTCAGCCCCTATTGCCGTGATTGAAGCTGGCATGACAGACGGCTGGTACAAGTACATTGCACACGCTGGTGTCAAGGGCACAGTGCTGGGAATGAGCACGTTTGGCGAGTCAGCCCCGGCAGGCGCACTGTTCAAATATTTTGGTTTGACTACAGAAAAATTCACCGAGGCTGCACTGGCTTTGGTCACGGCTTAAGAGACACGGAACACTGATTTACTTTCAAGGAGATTTGTCATGACTATTCGCGTAGCGATCAACGGCTATGGCCGCATCGGCCGAAACGTACTGCGTGCCCATTACGAAGGTGGCAAGAAACACGACATCCAAATCGTGGCCATCAATGATCTGGGTGACCCCAATACCAACGCTCACCTGACCCAGTACGACACGGCACACGGCCGCTTCCCTGGCACCGTGACTGTTGACGGCGACTACATGGTAGTCAACGGCGACAAGATCAAGGTACTGGCCAATCGCAACCCCGCTGAACTGCCTTGGGGCGAGTTGGGTGTAGACGTAGTTTTGGAGTGCACAGGCTTTTTCACCTCGAAGGAAAAAGCATCTGCCCACCTGAAAGGCGGCGCCAAGAAAGTCATCATTTCCGCACCAGGCGGAAAAGACGTGGATGCCACAGTGGTATTCGGCGTCAACCACGGCGTGTTGAAAAGCACGGACACCGTGATTTCCAATGCATCTTGCACCACCAACTGCCTGGCCCCGCTGGTCAAGCCATTGAATGATGCAATTGGCCTGGAAACCGGCCTGATGACCACCATTCACGCTTACACCAACGACCAGGTTCTGACCGACGTTTACCACGAAGACCTGCGTCGCGCCCGTTCTGCCACCATGTCCATGATCCCCACCAAAACCGGTGCGGCTGCGGCTGTGGGCCTGGTACTGCCAGAACTGAATGGCAAGCTGGATGGTTACGCTGTGCGCGTTCCCACCATCAACGTGTCTATGGTTGACCTGTCTTTCATCGCCAAGCGCGACACCACAGTTGAAGAAGTCAACAGCATCCTGAAGGCCGCCGCTGAAGGCCCCCTGAAAGGCGTGCTGGAATACAACGAGGCACCCCTGGTGTCGATCGACTTCAACCACAACCCAGCGTCAAGCTCATTTGATGCCACACTGACCAAAGTCAGCGGCAAGCTGGTCAAGGTATCCAGCTGGTACGACAACGAGTGGGGCTTCTCCAA
>JAIXTE010000029.1 GCA_027484315.1 Burkholderiales bacterium
CTGGTCGTTCAGTGATTGTAGTTGGTCCACAATTGAAACTGCACCAATGCGGTCTGCCTAAGAAAATGGCGCTTGAGTTGTTCAAGCCATTCATTTTCAATCGCTTGGAAGTGATGGGTATTGCAACCACAATCAAGCAGGCCAAGAAATTTGTTGAAAACCAGGAACCCATTGTTTGGGACATCCTGGAAGAAGTGATTCGCGAGCATCCGGTCATGTTGAACCGCGCGCCAACGCTGCACCGCTTGGGTATTCAGGCTTTCGAGCCTGTGTTGATTGAAGGCAAGGCCATTCAATTGCACCCACTGGTTTGTGCCGCGTTCAACGCCGACTTTGACGGTGACCAAATGGCGGTTCACGTGCCTTTGTCTCTGGAAGCCCAGATCGAAGCGCGTACCCTGATGTTGGCCTCCAACAACGTGCTGTTCCCTGCCAACGGCGATCCCTCGATCGTACCGTCACAAGACATCGTGCTGGGTCTGTACTACACAACTCGCGACCGAGTGAATGGCCGCAACGAAGGCATCATGTTTGCTGACGTGGGCGAGGCAAACCGCGCATACGACAACAAGGAAGTTGAATTGGCCACGCGCGTAACCGTGCGTATCACCGAATTCGATGTCAACAAGGAAACAGGCGAAAAGACCTCCAAGCGCACACGTTACGAAACAACCGTTGGTCGTGCCTTGCTGTCAGAAATCCTGCCACCAGGTTTGCCATTCTCCTTCATCGATCGTCCACTGAAGAAGAAGGAAATTTCTCGCTTGATCAACGCGTCATTCCGTCGCTGTGGTCTGCGTGAAACCGTGATTTTCGCCGACAAGCTGATGCAGTTTGGTTTCCGCATGGCGACACGCGGTGGCATTTCGATCGCCATGGGCGATATGGTTGTACCTGCTCAGAAGCAGGTCATCATCGCTGCGGCTGAAGCCGAAGTGAAAGAGATTCAATCTCAGTACACCTCCGGTCTGGTTACCCAGGGCGAGCGTTACAACAAGGTGGTTGACATTTGGGGCCGTGCAGGTGACCAGGTGGGCAAGGCCATGATGGAACAGCTGGCGACTGAGCCTGTGATCGACCGCAACGGCAACGAAGTGCGTCAGGAATCGTTCAACGCGATTTACATGATGGCCGACTCCGGTGCGCGTGGTTCTGCAGCGCAGATCCGACAGCTTGCCGGTATGCGAGGCCTGATGGCCAAGCCGGATGGCTCCATTATTGAAACACCGATCATCGCGAACTTCCGCGAAGGTCTGAACGTATTGCAGTACTTCATTTCCACACACGGTGCGCGTAAGGGTCTGGCCGACACGGCTTTGAAAACTGCCAACTCCGGTTACCTGACACGTCGTCTGGTTGACGTGACCCAGGATCTGGTTGTTGTTGAAGACGATTGTGGCACCACCAATGGCGTGGCCATGAAGGCCCTGGTAGAAGGTGGTGAAGTCATCGAAGCGCTGCGCGACCGTATTTTGGGTCGTGTGGTTGTTGCCGATGTCGTCAACCCTGAAACCCAGGAAACCGTGTTCGAAGTGGGCAAGTTGCTCGACGAAGATGCGGTTGAACTGATTGACCATCTGGGTATCGACGAGGTGCGCGTGCGCACACCGTTGTCTTGCGACACACGCTATGGCCTGTGCGCCAAGTGTTATGGCCGCGACCTGGGTCGTGGTTACCTGGTCAACAATGGCGAGGCTGTCGGTGTTATCGCGGCCCAGTCCATCGGTGAACCTGGTACCCAGTTGACCATGCGTACGTTCCACATCGGTGGTGCGGCGTCCCGTGCAGCTGTGGTGTCCAGCATTGAAGCCAAATCGAATGGTGTCATTCGCTTTACCGCAACAATGCGCTACATCACAAATGCAAAAGGCGAGCAGATCGTTATTTCCCGTTCGGGTGAAGTACTGATCACCGACGACTTTGGTCGTGAGCGCGAGCGTCACAAGGTGCCTTACGGTGCAACATTGGCTGTATCCGACGGCAACCAGGTCAAGGCTGGCGCCATGCTGGCAACCTGGGATCCGTTGACACGTCCAATCGTGACCGAATATGCCGGCAAAATCCGCTTCGAGAACATCGAAGAGGGCGCCACTGTTGCCAAGCAGATTGATGATGTAACCGGTTTGTCCACTTTGGTGGTTATTGATGCCAAGCGTCGTACCGCTGGCAGCAAGGGCGAGCGCCCACAGGTTAAATTGATTGATCCACAGGGCAATGAAGTCAAGATCGCTGGATCAGACCATTCCGTGAACATCAGCTTCCCAGTTGGTGCGCTGATTACTGTGCGCGACAACCAAGATGTGTACGTGGGTGAAGTACTGGCGCGTATTCCTCAGGAAAGCCAGAAAACCCGTGACATTACCGGTGGTCTGCCCCGCGTGGCCGAATTGTTTGAAGCCCGTTCTCCAAAAGATGCCGGCATGTTGGCTGAAGTGACTGGTACGGTCTCTTTCGGTAAGGACACCAAGGGTAAGCAGCGTCTGGTCATCACCGACCTGGACGGCGTGTCACACGAGTTCCTGATTCCCAAAGACAAACACGTGCTGGTACACGATGGTCAGGTGGTGAACAAGGGCGAATCCATTGTTGACGGTCCTGCAGATCCACACGACATTCTGCGCTTGCTGGGCATTGAAGCCTTGGCGCGATACATCGTGGACGAAGTACAGGATGTTTACCGCTTGCAGGGCGTGAAGATCAACGACAAGCACATCGAAGTGATTGTTCGTCAGATGTTGCGTCGCGTGATTGTGGATGATCCGGGCGAAACCGGCTTCATTCCTGGTGAACAGGTCGAGCGCTCCGAGTTGTTGGATGCGAACGACAAAATGCGCAGTGAAAACAAGCGCGAAGCAAGCTACCAAAATATCTTGCTGGGTATTACCAAGGCGTCCTTGTCAACCGACTCGTTCATCTCGGCTGCTTCCTTCCAGGAAACAACCCGTGTATTGACCGAAGCGGCCATCATGGGCAAGCGCGACGAATTGCGTGGTCTGAAAGAAAACGTGATTGTTGGTCGCTTGATTCCTGCTGGTACAGGTATGGCGTTCCACAAGGCACGCAAAGACAAGGAAGGGCGCGAAGCTGAAGAGCTGCGCCAGATGGAAGCTGAACATGATCCACGTGCGCAAGCCGAGGCCTTGTTCAACATGCCAGCCGCTGAGGGTTCTGACGAAGCCTAAGTTGTTGACGTGAATATGAAAGGTGGTGTGAAAACATCGCCTTCATGATTGACCCGCGATTGTATTTTGGAATACAATCGCGGGCTGAATTGGCTGCGGGTCTGCCCGCGGCCCTTTTGTTTTTTTAACCGGAACTGGAACTATGCCAACCATTAATCAACTTGTGCGTAAACCACGCACCAGTGTGACCATGAAAAGCAAGAGCCCCGCGCTTGAGGATTGCCCTCAAAAGCGTGGCGTGTGTACTCGTGTTTACACAACAACTCCAAAAAAACCAAACTCTGCGCTGCGTAAAGTAGCCAAAGTTCGCCTGACCAACGGCTTCGAAGTGATTTCCTACATCGGTGGTGAAGGCCACAACCTGCAGGAACACTCTGTTGTGTTGATCCGCGGCGGCCGTGTGAAAGACTTGCCTGGTGTGCGTTACCACATCGTGCGTGGTTCACTCGACTTGCAAGGCGTTAAAGACCGTAAGCAGGCTCGTTCCAAGTATGGTTCGAAGCGTCCTAAGGCTGCCAAAGCCAAGTAATAAGCCAAGTAAGTTATTACATTGGTTAATTTAAAACCGCATTCCGTGCGGCACACATCTGGTGTGTCGAGTAAGCAGATGCATAAGTGGGATTGCCCACGCTGAAGATAAAGGAATAATCAAGATGCCACGTCGTCGCGAAGTGCAGCGCAGAGAAGTGCTGCCAGATCCAAAGTTTCAAAGCACAGAAGTAGCCAAGTTCATGAACGTCATCATGTTGTCTGGCAAGAAAGCTGTTGCTGAACGCATTATTTACGGTGCTTTTGACAGCATCTCAACGAAAGCTGGTAAAGACCCACTCGAGGTGTTCAACGCCGCGATCAACAACGTAAAGCCTGTTGTTGAAGTGAAGTCTCGCCGCGTCGGTGGTGCGAACTACCAAGTTCCGGTGGAAGTTCGTCCCTCACGTCGTTTGGCTCTGGCCATGCGTTGGGTGCGTGAAGCAGCCAAGAAGCGTAGTGAAAAGTCTATGGATCTTCGCCTTGCAGGTGAACTGCTAGAGGCAGCAGAAGGTCGCGGTGGTGCGATGAAGAAGCGTGATGAAGTGCACCGCATGGCTGAAGCCAACAAAGCCTTCTCGCATTTCCGATTCTAAATTTAACTGGAGTAGCAAATGGCTCGTAAGACGCCCATTGAGCGATATCGTAACATTGGTATTTCCGCGCACATTGATGCCGGAAAAACCACAACGACTGAACGTATCCTGTTTTACACAGGCGTCAGTCACAAGATTGGTGAAGTGCACGACGGTGCGGCCACCATGGACTGGATGGAGCAGGAACAAGAGCGCGGTATTACAATTACCTCCGCTGCAACAACCTGTTTCTGGAAAGGCATGGACAATTCCTACCAGGAACACCGCTTCAACATCATCGACACCCCAGGGCACGTGGACTTCACGATTGAAGTTGAGCGTTCCATGCGTGTGTTGGACGGTGCTTGCATGGTCTACTGTGCAGTAGGCGGTGTTCAGCCCCAGTCTGAAACTGTTTGGCGGCAAGCCAACAAGTACAAGGTGCCTCGTTTGGCCTTCGTGAACAAGATGGACCGTACCGGTGCCAACTTCTTCAAGGTGGTCGAGCAGATGCGCCTGCGCTTGCGTGCGAATCCTGTACCTATCGTGATCCCAATCGGCTCGGAAGAAAAATTCCAGGGCGTGGTTGATTTGATCAAGATGAAAGCGATTTACTGGGATGAAGCATCTCAGGGCATGAAGTTTGACTACCGTGAAATTCCTGCGGAATTGCAAGCTGAAGCGGACAAGTGGCGTGAGCAGATGGTTGAGGCTGCTGCCGAAGCCTCTGAAGAACTGATGAACAAATACCTTGAAGAAGGTACCTTGTCTGAAGAAGAAATCATTCTTGGTATTCGCACCCGCACCATCTCGACTGAAATTCAGCCGATGTTGTGTGGCACGGCTTTCAAGAACAAAGGTGTACAGCGCATGCTGGACGCGGTTATCGACTTTCTGCCGTCACCCGTGGATATTCCACCAGTGTCCGGTACAGACGAAGACGAAGAGCCAATTGTTCGCCATGCCAACGACGAAGAGAAGCTGTCTGCCTTGGCATTCAAGCTGATGACCGACCCATTCGTAGGTCAGTTGACATTCGTTCGCGTGTATTCCGGTGTATTGAACAAGGGTGACTCTGTTTACAACCCGGTGCGTGGCAAGAAAGAGCGTATTGGCCGTATTGTTCAGATGCACGCCAATAACCGTCAGGAAGTTGAAGAAATTCGTGCTGGCGACATCGCTGCTTGCGTGGGCTTGAAAGACGTGACCACGGGTGAAACCCTGTGTGATCCTTCAGCGATCATTACCCTGGAGCGCATGGTGTTCCCGGAGCCCGTGATTGCGCAGGCTGTAGAACCAAAAACCAAGACAGACCAGGAAAAAATGGGTATCGCCTTGGGTCGTTTGGCTGCAGAAGATCCTTCATTCCGTGTTCGCACAGACGAAGAATCTGGTCAAACCATTATTGCTGGTATGGGCGAATTGCACCTCGAAATTATCGTGGACCGCATGAAGCGTGAATTTGGCGTAGAAGCCAACGTAGGCAAGCCGCAAGTGGCTTACCGCGAAACCATCCGCAATACCGTGAAAGAAGTCGAAGGCAAGTTTGTTCGCCAGTCCGGCGGTCGCGGTCAGTACGGTCACGTGGTTCTCCGCGTTGAGCCAAACGAAGCGGGCAAGGGTTTTGAGTTCCTCGACGAGATCAAGGGTGGTGTTGTTCCTCGTGAATACATTCCTGCGGTTCAGAAAGGTATTGAAGAATCCCTGAGCAATGGTGTATTGGCCGGCTACCCGGTTGTTGACGTTAAAGTGGCCTTGCACTTCGGTTCATACCACGACGTTGACTCCAACGAAACAGCGTTCAAAATCGCTGCTTCAATGGGTTTCAAGGAAGGTATGCGCCGCGCAAGCCCCGTGCTGCTCGAGCCAATGATGGCTGTTGAAGTTGAGTCACCAGAAGACTATGCCGGTACTGTGATGGGCGATTTGTCATCACGTCGCGGTGTGGTTCAGGGTATGGACGATATTCCTGGTGGTGGCAAGGCAATTAAGGCTGAAGTGCCTTTGGCTGAAATGTTTGGTTATTCCACAACATTGCGCTCCCTGACTCAGGGTCGTGCAACGTACAGCATGGAATTCAAGCACTACAGCGAAGCACCCAAAAACGTTGCAGACGCTGTGATCAGCGCCCGCGCTAAATAATTGAAATCAAAGAACTGAAAAGAGGTATTTGCAATGGCAAAAGAAAAGTTTGAGCGTAAGAAGCCACACGTAAACGTTGGAACGATTGGTCACGTGGACCATGGCAAGACAACATTGACAGCGGCGATCACAACAGTGTTGGCTCGTTTGAGCGGTCACGGTGAAGCCAAGGGCTACGACCAGATTGATGCGGCACCAGAAGAAAAGGCGCGCGGCATTACAATTAACACAGCACACGTTGAGTACGAGACAGAAACACGTCACTACGCACACGTGGATTGCCCAGGCCACGCTGACTATGTAAAGAACATGATTACCGGTGCAGCGCAGATGGACGGCGCGATCCTGGTATGTTCAGCTGCTGACGGCCCCATGCCACAAACACGTGAGCACATCTTGTTGGCCCGCCAGGTTGGCGTGCCTTACATCATCGTGTTCCTGAACAAGTGCGACATGGTGGATGACGAAGAGTTGCTGGAACTGGTTGAAATGGAAGTGCGCGAGCTACTGTCCAAGTACGACTTCCCAGGCGACGACGTGCCAATCGTGAAAGGTTCAGCCAAGCTGGCCCTGGAAGGCGACACAGGCGATTTGGGCGAAGGCGCGATCAAGCGTCTGGCCGAAGCGCTGGACACCTACATTCCTACACCAGAGCGCGCAGTAGACGGCACCTTCCTGATGCCAATCGAAGACGTGTTCTCCATCTCCGGTCGCGGTACAGTGGTAACTGGCCGTATCGAGCGCGGTGTCGTGAAGGTCGGCGAAGAAATTGAAATCGTGGGCATCAAGGACACAGTCAAGACCATTTGTACCGGTGTTGAAATGTTCCGCAAGTTGCTGGATCAAGGTCAGGCTGGTGACAACGTGGGCGTGTTGCTGCGTGGTACCAAGCGTGAAGACGTGGAGCGTGGCCAGGTATTGGCCAAGCCCGGTTCAATCAAGCCACACACTGGCTTCAGCGCCGAAATCTACGTGTTGAGCAAAGAAGAAGGCGGACGTCACACTCCATTCTTCAACAACTACCGTCCTCAGTTCTACTTCCGTACAACCGACGTGACAGGCTCGATCAGCCTGCCCGAAGGCAAGGAAATGGTTCTGCCAGGCGACAACGTGTCAATCAATGTTGAATTGATTGCGCCAATCGCGATGGAAGAAGGTCTGCGTTTCGCGATTCGCGAAGGTGGCCGCACGGTAGGTGCTGGCGTAGTTGCCAAAATCACCAAGTAATACTTGATGCAAACCCGCACCATCTGTTTGGTGCGGGTAACACAGAGGTGAGCCAAAAGACTAGTTTGGTCACACTCTCTCAGCTCTTTAGGAAGCAACATGAATAACCAGAAAATTCGTATTCGCTTGAAAGCATTCGACTACAAACTGATTGATCAGTCTGCACTCGAAATCGTGGAAACTGCAAAGCGCACTGGTGCAGTTGTCAAGGGTCCGGTTCCTCTTCCAACACGTATCAAGCGTTTCGACATCTTGCGTTCACCACACGTGAACAAGACATCACGCGATCAGTTTGAAATTCGTACGCACCAGCGTCTGATGGACATTGTTGATCCAACCGACAAAACAGTTGATGCACTGATGAAGCTGGATCTGCCCGCAGGCGTGGATGTAGAAATCAAGTTGCAATAAATCAAATTAACGCATATACTCTTTGGCTAACCTTTTCATAAGGTTAGCTTTAGATAGAATTTAATTATTCGGCCAATCGTAGCCGAAATTGGAGAAATCATGAGTCTAGGCCTTATTGGTCGCAAGATCGGCATGATGCGCATCTTTACTGACGCGGGTGTTTCTATTCCCGTGACAGTAGTGGATGTGTCTTCTAACCGTGTTGCGCAGCTCAAAACACTCGAACAAGACGGCTACACAGCCGTTCAGTTGGCCTACGGGTCACGTCGTGCCTCCCGTGTCGTCAAGGCGCAGGCTGGTCACTTCGCTGCCGCATCAATTGAAGCAGCTTCTTCCCTGGTTGAATTCCGTGTTGATACTGCCAAGCTTGCAGAATTGCAAGTTGGTGCTGCTGTCTCCGCCGAAATTTTCGCTCCCGGTCAAAAAGTAGACGTTAGCGGTGTAACCCAGGGTAAGGGTTTCAGCGGTGCAATCAAGCGTCACCACTTTAGCTCCCAGCGTGCTTCACACGGTAACTCGATCTCCCACAATGCCCCCGGTTCAATCGGTATGGCTCAGGATCCGGGTCGTGTATTTCCTGGTAAGCGCATGGCTGGTCAGTTGGGTAACGTAAACCGCACAACCCAGAATCTGGAAGTGGTGCGTGTAGACGCCGAGCGTGGTCTTCTTTTGATCAAGGGTGCAGTGCCCGGTTCAAAAGGCGGTCAGTTGTTGGTCAAGCCGGCTGTCAAGGCAAAGGCGTAAGGGGAACCAGATGGAATTGAAAGTCATAAGTGATTCTGGGCAGGCCTCTCAAACTGTTCAGGTTTCCGATGTGGTGTTTGGTCGTGAATACAACGAACCGCTGATTCATCAGCTGGTAGTTGCTTATCAGGCCAATGCTCGTCAGGGTACGCGTCAGCAGAAAGACCGTTCGGAAGTTCGTGCTTCTACGCGCAAGCCTTGGAAGCAGAAAGGTACTGGCCGTGCTCGTGCTGGTGCTGTGTCCAGCCCATTGTGGCGTGGAGGCGGTAAAACATTCCCAAATTCTCCAAACGAGAATTTCACGCAAAAGCTGAACAAGAAAATGTTCCGTGCTGGTGTGTGTTCGATTCTTTCCCAGTTGAGCCGTGAAGGTCGCCTGGTGGTGGTTGAGTCCTTGGGTCTGGAAGCGCCAAAAACCAAGCTGCTTGATCAGAAGTTGAAAGGCATGGGTCTTGATTCTGTGCTGATGATCGTGGACTCGGTCGATGAGAATTTGTACCTGGCATCCAGAAACTTGCCCAATGTGGCAGTGGTTGAGCCGCGCTATGCAGATCCCCTTTCCTTGATCTACTTCAAGAAAGTGGTTGCAACCCGCGCTGCAATCGACAAACTGCAGGAGATGTACGCATGAACACCCAGCGTTTAATGAAAATTCTGTTGGCACCCATCGTCTCTGAAAAGAGCACCATGCTGGCCGACAAGCACGAGCAAATCGCTTTCAAAGTGTGCTCCACTGCAACAAAGCATGAAATCAAAGCGGCTGTAGAACTGTTGTTCAAGGTTGAAGTTGATGCGGTGCGTGTTGTCAATATTGCTGGCAAGCAAAAGCGCTTTGGCCGAACAATCGGACGTCGCTCCGATACGCGCAAGGCCTATGTCGCGCTGAAAGCTGGTCAGGAAATTAATTTCTCGGAGGCTGCGTAACATGCCATTAGTTAAATTAAAGCCAACGTCACCCGGCCGTCGCGCCATGGTGAAAGTGGTGCATCCTCACCTGCACAAGGGTGAGCCTTATGCGCCATTGCTCGAGAAGAAGTCCAAGACAGCGGGTCGTAACAACAACGGCCACATCACTACGCGTCACATGGGTGGTGGACACAAGCAGCATTACCGCATGGTTGACTTCAAGCGCAACAAAGACGGCATTCCTGCGAAAGTGGAAACGATTGAGTACGATCCAAACCGTACAGCCC
>JAIXTE010000005.1 GCA_027484315.1 Burkholderiales bacterium
AATAATTTTTTTTGCTCCGCCATTCGCGCTCACAGTATATAGAATCGAATTCTGTTGTATCGAATGTTTTTATATACGCTAAAAAATTCTGAAAGCTTTCATCTATTTTTTCTTGAGCACTCTCAATCCAATCAAGCTCAAAAATGACGCTAGATGTATCTACGGAATCATCTAGGTCATTATCGTCGATAATCTTGTCAATCTCGTCTTGAACTGACTCAGTTTCGCTTATTGCACTGTAAGGATGGACATCATCAACTGCTGAATACCCCTGATAGATACTATTAAGTAAAGCTGTATCTTCAAGGGTATACATAACGGGATTAAAGCCAGATTTGACAATTGAATCTCTGTGAAATCCAATCGCAATTTTTCCATATCTATTCGAATGGTAATCAATGTGCTGAAGAGGAATGTCGGCCACACAACATACAGGCTTTGATTTAACAGTAACAGGATGATTTTTGAGAATATGGATTTTTTTTGTTTCAAAATCAAACTGCCTTTTTTTAGGCACGATTACCTTAACTATTTCACGGTACCGGCCTACTCTTAGCTCCTGGGACCCCAAGATAGCTTTAAGCGCTTCGTATCCGTTTATCGCAGGCTTAAGCTCTTTAAGCTGCTTGTTGGTAGCATCGTCCCATATAGGGCCCCCAGTAAAATGCCAAAGTATTTTCGATACTGTTCCTGGTCTAGATGTCATGCCTGTCTGTCCCTTATCATCTAACGTGAAATTGAGCGGCTACGCTTAGTGGTCCGCTCGAATATAAAGTTAAAGCTCATGCGTTTTTATAACTCTCATAAAAAAAATTGGCGCATATAAACCAATTCCATAATGGGAAAAAACTAACGCCATCCGCTCATACAAAGAGAACATAAGAATCGAGTGTATGGCAAGAAAGCCAACAAACAAAGTTACAAATACCAACGCCAGCCCTAATTGAGATCTACCTGCCAACCCTGCACGCCAAAGGCCATAGCAAATTAATCCTGCCAAGACACTACACACAACAAACCATATTCCTGGACTTAAAAGGACGTTCAAAATGGTTGCGACCAGCAGCAGCACTACCAAAGTCTTACCTGCGTCTCGCTCCATCACCAGAAACAGTGCTTTGGCGTCTTGCTCTGGTGGCTTATATAGGGTCATTAGTTTTAACGTGGAGCTAACCGGCGCTGCGCCGCTTTATGGCGCAGCGTCCGGCGACCGAAGGGAGTTAGGTTGAGCGCCATGTTAGAACTCAACGGAAATCGCTGCCACCATCTGGATTGATGACGTATTCAAACGTCACTTCGTCAGTGGTGTCGGCTCTGGATTGATCTTTAACGTCCACAATCTTGATCGCGGCGTGTTTCCCATATTTATTCTTCAAAATAATGATATCTCCTTCTTCAGGAGTTCGTGAACGCGAGCTGAAGTCAAGATGCGCGACACTGGATATCTGATTGATCTTTGCAACTCCTCGCGCCAGCGCCAATGAATCAATTGATGGCGGATCGTTATAGATATGGATTGAAGTGTCGCTCGCTTTGCTCCATGCGGTTTCGAATAGCAGTTCGTTACAACCGATGGTAAAGAGATGGTTATTGTTGCTGTAGTTGAAAGTCACACTTCCAGTTAATCGTTGTGATGCGTATTTCTTTCCTCTAGTTGGCCACCACATTGAAAATAGCCCAGTGAAACCGCTCACGACAAATAACCAAGGCTCGAAGCCTGGCTCATTTAACTGCCAAGCAATACCGCCAAATACTGCAATCAGTGACAGTGAAAGAAGAACTCGCTGCTGATTGTTTGTCATGAGTTCTAACGTTTGAATTAAAGGGCGCCGTTAGGCGTCCCGCTTGAATGATGGGTTAGACAATCGGCTGAAGTGGATACTCATACAAGCAGACGCTAAGGGAAATACCAAGTTTGCCAAGGCGAATTAGGTGTTCAGGTTCAATACAAAGTGATAGAGACCGTGGTTCTGCTCGACAGTCAAGGTATGGTGAGTATCCGAGGCCTAAGAGGCGCGCCAAAGCTTCACCTCTCGGTTCCAAGAAGTCGAGCCACTCACCAATCTGTGCCTCGATCGTATTGCTTTCCGCTAACAAATTGATGCTTAGCTTCCAGGTTCCGATATCAGAAGGGTCAATCGCCGCCTTCGACTCGGTTGGTTGAAGACCCAGCGTTCTCGTTATAAAACTTGGATCGACGCCTGGACGGCAAAACACAAGTGTTGTAGTGCTTTCACGGCTCGTGTCGGTTTTCATAGGGTTGTCTAACGATTGAATTGAGCGGCCGCACGAAAGCCGTAGATGGATGTGCCTGCCTTGCATCCTAGCAGTGCCATGGTGGGCACGGCCCACGGTACCGAAGCGGTCCGCTCCAATGAATTGTTAGACGACAACACTATCGGAGTGGACCTGTGAATAATGCGGTGCCGATTGAGCAAGTGCTCACGACGAGCATGCAGGCGATCGCTGCAATCGCCAAGTGGATTCGCGGAAAGAAGCTGCAAAGCCCAGCTGCTAATGCTGAAATGGGTAAAACCACAACCACCACCCCGATGTACATCGCCCGGTCAGCCACAACGCCGCCCTGCGAAAGGAGCGTCAGAATCAAAATCGTTGGTGCTACGGCGCCTATCGCCCAGAGCAGAAAGAACCGGCGAACATTAGGCCGTGTCCGTACTTGTTCTCGAATTTCATAGTTTGGCGTTGTGTAAGGGTTTGGGTTCACGAAGCTTGAGACGCCTGTATTAATTTTTTTTATAACGACAGTCCCAGCAAGCTTGTCATGCCAACCCTGCTTGCGTTTGTCGAAGGCCACCCACAAAAAACCAAGACAAAGTGGGAGCATTGAGATGATTAATCCGAAGTAACGCCCGATTAGTTGGGCCGGGCTTGCTGCCTTACCTGTGGCGGCATCTACTATTTTTGCAGAAATTACCATTTTCCCTGGTGTTGCCTGCTTGAGCACCCAGAACGTAATTACTGCAACCGCAGGAAATACCGAGGATATGAGGAAATCTGCTGGACCAGCGTATATGTCTTTGGTTTCAACGTCGAAGTAAGTCCACCCATATATGAATATGAGAGGCGGGAAGGTTATCAACGTGGTTAGTAATGTATCGATAACTACTGCTCCGGTTCTAACCCAGAACCCAGCATATTCGATTTCTTGATCTTGCATTTCTGGCACATCCTCGTGCTTTTTTGAAAAGGCCTAACGTTTGACATGAGAGGTATGACCCGGCTTGCCGGGGCATGTCCTCTCGATGGAAGGGTTAGACATCCGTTGCTGCCCGTTCCTTTTGATCATCAATGACTCTCTGCAATACATCGCGCTGCTCTTGCACGCTGATGCTTGCCATGCGAGGGACTGCGACTCGATTAAGGAAATCGGAAACATCGTTGTCAGTAGCGATCCAGCCGAACTGATCGTTCTCCACCGCTGCGGCAAGGATGCGTTCAACCTCTTTCTGAGAAAAGTATGAGTAAGTCTCGAGCTTTGCTATGAGTTGGTGGGTCGTGGCGAAGTTGCCTGCGCTTGCCAAATCATCGATAAGGCCTTCTTTCGTCTTGTCAAACGAGAACGCCACTCCGTCGAAGTGAATCTTCATGAAGGCGGACAGAGTTCTATATACATAGAGGGGCGAATCCTTGCGTCGCTTCCACTCGTCCTCCAGAAACGGATGCACTGCGTCTTCGTTTAGCGACGAGTAGAAATCTCCGTCTTCGCTAATTATGTGAAGCGGTTCCTTGTTGGGCACGTTGCTCAAGAGAATGGTCCAGTTGATGGCGTCACCAATGGAGCTGTTCTTTCCGGGAGGATTTCCGATGGCCATTCGCATGTTCGCGGCGGAAAACACCTCTGCGGTTGTTTCAATGATCTTGGAGCGAGAGAAGATGTCTGAGATGAGCGTGTCTGCGAGGAGCGCTTTGGCAAGGATGTCTGCGTCAACCTTCTCAGTGATCGATTTGACCAGCACCTGAAGTTCGCCGCTTAGGCGACGAATGCCCTCGTACTCTTCGTAGCCCTTCATAAAGGACGGAAGCTGTGCGGAGAATTTGACCTCTTTGAAGCGTTTAAGAGCGTCCTTGATCTTGTTCTCTCTATTGCGACGAAACTCGTCACAAACCTGCTGCGTCAGATGCACTGTGGCTGCGCCATGCTCATGCGACGCGAAGACGTTGTTTAGCGCATCCAGCTCATCCTTCGAAAAATGAAAGAAGTTGAGGAGGATGTTGGTATCGATAAAGACGTGCATGTGGATGTCTAACTAGATTTATCGAACAATAACGGCGATATCCATTTATCCGAACATCACCCCAAGGACTACCAACCTGAGTGAGGCCTTTGTAAAGCTTGGCACTTGAGAAATATACTGTACTTATGAACAGTATAACCAAACCTCAAAACTCGCCACGTTTGCTTGACCAGTTGCGCACAGCGATTCGATACAAACACTATTCCTACGCAACCGAAAAAGCCTATGTGTACTGGGCTCGGTATTACATCCGTTTTCACAACCTGCGGCACCCGGCTGAAATGTCTGCGGCATTGCTTCGAAACGCACTTGCTTCAGTCTGGCGCGGATGTTCGAACCGTTCAAACATTGCTGGGTCACAACGTCCTGAACACAACCATGATTTAGACACACGTTGCAAACTGCGTGGGCGGTGTGGCAAGCCCTTTAGACTCGCATTCCCCCTCCACCATAGCTACCGCAAGACCAGCCTGTTGAAGACCTGCCCTTGTTCACAATGTGAATTTAAAAATGAATGTAAAAATGTAAATTAATTAGTGTTTAACAGCAAGCGCTTTGAAACGAGCACCCTGCTGCTTAATCAATAAACAAGCGCTGAAGGCCTGACCTTGTTTGCTTGTATTTCACAAACTGACATTCCAAACCCCTCATTTTAGGGGTGTAATGAAATATAACTACTCAATAACTTAGCCCCTGAATAACAGTATTGGAGATGTTTCTTAAAGTTGGAATCAAGAACATATCCACGTTTATGACTATGAGTTTCGAAGGCAAGACCGAGCTTGTTGATGCGATTATCGATATTAAGGACAAAAATCAAGCCAGTAAAACAGTGTCTTTGGTTGGGCCTGAAGCGAGCATTACTGCTAACCAGTTGTTTCCATCACCATGACACTTTGGTTAGTCAATAACAGCGGAGAAATCTCTAGGACTTCACCCATAAATGACTTTCATAAATTCCCAATCTTTGCGGAGCAACGAATCCTCATCCTTTTTCGCTGCGCAATACCCGGCGTTTTATAATCACATCAACCCCCTCAATTAAGCCCCCTACCCCGTTTGTGAAAAGTTTTGTGTTCGCTTAGAACTCAGTAGTTTCTTTTTCTATCAACAAGTTAGAAACCTGCAAAAAGTTAAAAATTTCTTCGATTTTGGCACTTGCGCAAATGAAGACTTTTGCTAACTTGAATTTACCCCGCTGATCTTCTGCGGGATTTTTCAAGAGAGGAAAAGTATGAGTACAGAGTATCTAACCACCGCCGAACTCGCCGGGCGGCTGAAATACGATGAGCGAACCATCCGTGAAAAACTCATGGATTCTGTGTTGCTTGAGGGCGTGCATTATCTGCGTCCGTTTGGGCGTCGCAAGATTCTCTTCATCTGGCAAGCCATTGAAGAGGATTTGAGTAAGGGCACAAAATTCTCCGTGCCCATGGCCAACGGAGGTGTTCTCCATGGCTAGTATCCGCACCCGGAAACAGACCGGAAAACTGTACCTGGACTTTTACTTTGATGGTGCGCGTTACAGGGAGCAAACCGCCCTGCCCGACACACCAGAGAACCGCACCAAGCTCGGTAAGCTTGCAGACAAACTTGAGCGGGAAATTGCCAGAGGCAAATTTAACTACGCCGAGTTCTTTGGCAAACCCGCCAAGGAACCCCGTGTAAAGGCCTCTAATGCGTATCCGCGCGCTGGTGGCCATCAACCTGGCTCTGGCGTGCAAACAGCCCCTCAGGCGAACGCGGCTGCGGTGCAGACCCCCACTTTCGCGGAGTTCTTGGAAATTTGGCGAAATGAAAACTTCGTGCAGTTTCGAAAGAGCTACCAAAGAACCGTGGAGGATATCTTCAAGGCCCACTTGGTACCCAAGTTTGGGAATACGAGGGTCGGAGACATTCGACGGGAAGACCTTTTAACCTTTCGCTCAGTCCTCGCCAAAGCACCGGGGCGTAAAGGTTTAACGATGTCTCCCAAGCGCGTGAACGCGATCATGGCTCTGATGAGTCAGATCATGAGTGAAGCCTCCGACCGGTATCACTTTACCAATCCCTACCAAAACATCAAGTCACTTCGCTTGCGCAAACCCGATGTGGAGCCTTTTACTCTGCAAGAGGTGAACCTGATTCTGAACACGGTTCGTGAAGACATGCGCAATTACTACATCGTGCGATTTTTCACGGGCATGCGCACGGGCGAAATCGATGGCCTGAAATGGAAGTACGTTGATTTGGAACGTCGCCAAATTCTAATCCGCTCAACCATTGTGGCTGGTATTGAGGAAGAAGACGGCAAGACCTACGACTCCATTCGGGACATTGAAATCTCGGAAGTCGTGTGCCAAGCCCTGAAACGGCAGCGGCTTGTGACTTTTCGTAAGAGTGAGTACGTCTTTTGCAACAGCGTGGGCCAACCTCTAGACCACAACAACGTGACCAAGCGGGTGTGGTATCCCCTACTTCGCCACCTTGGGCTTACACGCCGGCGCCCGTACGTCACCCGCCACACAGCGGCTACCTTATGGCTGGCTGCAGGTGAAAACCCACTTTGGATTGCCAGACAGTTGGGGCACAGCTCAACCGAGATGCTCTACAAAGTGTACGGCAGATTTGTTCCAAACCTGACGCGCCTGGATGGCTCGGCTTTTGATCGACTGCTGGCCACCAACACCAACATTGGTGAACTGGGTAACGCTTTGCAACTGGAGGTGAAAAATGGGTAAGTCCAGCTTTTTTGGTGAAACAACCACCGCAGTGCAAGGGATTGTCACGGGATCATGGGTGAGTGAGTTTGAACACGATGGCCAAGTTAGCTATTGCTTGCAAACTGAAATCTACGATTCTTGGCACGTTCATTATTTTCATGTGTACACATTGGTACCCGCAAAAAGGATAGAAGTGGGACGATTTGTTCTGATCCACCCTTTGGGCAAGAAACGGCACGTTGATCAAGTGTGCGACACCGAGGCGATTTTCAATGAGACCCACTTCGGTATCGAACACAATCCTTTTGATTTCCTGCCCGCAAGGACCAAGGAGCAACAAAAGACCAAGGGAGTGTTGGTCTGGTCCTACTCCCATCTTCCAGCAGAGTTGAAAGAGGTCGTCACACGGGTCATTCATTTAAGACCGGATCTTTTTGTATCCTCTCTCGCGAATGCGAGCTTGCTTCAGTTAATCAGCGAAACCAGTGAAAAACACTCGAAACGGATGCCTTCTCGGATGGCGTCAGAAGATGACGAGATTTCAGTGGAATCGCAGTTAATCCACTGCGCGCCAATCGCGGCTTTTTTGCATACTTTTTGCAAAGCCAACCGAAACTTTTGTACTGGGTGGCCTGAAGGTGTTCGGGCCTCTTTCTCCGGGTTTTGGGAGTTCAGCAAACTGCGGCCTGGTGATGAGGGATTGTTAGAAGACGCGCGGGAGCTGATGTTGTTGGTTGGTCAGATCCTCGAGGAGCACGGTTTTCAGAAGGTTCCAGACTTCATTCGGACCAATGAAAAGTACATTCTGATGGCTGCTCTTGATCGACACAGGGAATATTGATCAAAAATGCGCTAGCGGTGCTTGCAGTTCCCCACAGGAGACACATTTCAGTGGGGATTTTTTCTTTCTGGAAGCGGAATTGGAGATAAGTTAGAAAACCTCTGATTGTGGGGCTCGGTAATTTTCTGATGGACGATGGAAAGCAGATCGCATAATATAAATACTGTTTTTATATACAGCACTTAATTATGCTCTTTAACCTCACTCTGCTTCGCGAACGCGGCAAACGCTTGGAATCACCCCCGGTAATTCATGATGATGGGGTGATCAAAAGCAACCACGACGGCAAATTCATGTCTTTGAGCGTGAATTCCTACTACGGCGGGGTGAGTCGAGCACCAGGCCTTTATGAAGCAAAATTGATGAAATTCAATGCTGATGAAATCGTGTTTCTCGGCTTCGAGACGGTCGAGGGCCGAGCCTATGTGCAGGAATGGAAGTTAACACCATCGAAGGTGTCCTCAACATGGCATGTCGTGAGAAATGAGGAGGTGCCGACGCATCACACCCACCGATTGATGGATGCTTAGACTGTTTCATTCATCAATTAGCTGCTCAATGGTCGCACTGTTTACCGTTCGCTTTCCATTTCGTTCTTGCAGGGTACCGGAGCGCTAGAAAATCGGTAGGCAAGTACCCCGAGGCGTGGTCTTTGCAAGTCGACCCCCTTAAATCACAGTTCTGATCGAAACTAAACGCGCAGAGAATCTGAGAAGTTTTTTTATGTGTCAGATTTTCGGCCGAAACAGTCTTTGCTCCATGACTTGTGGATTGACCGCTTTGTGGACAAATCGGATGATACAACTTCTCGGCTATCTTGCTCTCTTGGTTCGAATAGCACTTATCACCATGATTCCTTGTGCTAATTTCCCCCGAACGAATTTCGGTAACTTTCCTGACGTACTGTAAGAAGGGTATCTCAAGGAGTATGGTATGAAATTCAGCTACACAATCAGGCAGGTAAGCGATTCTAAATATGAGCTCAGATTTCCGGATTTCATAGGTGCAAGGGAGTTTTTTTTGAGCGAGGTACAGGCCCATCAAGAAGCTATGAATATTTTTCTTGAGGCAGTGCAGGCTAGGTTTGAAAACAAGCAAAGAGTTCCCGATTCCTCCGCAGTCCCAGAGTCAAATGGCGTGATTTGTGTTCCAGGTACTTTTCAGGAATTGATAATTCAACACAACCTCAGCATGGAAAAACTAAGTGAAATTCAAGATGTCAATGAGTAGCGATTGTTAAACCAATGACTTGTCTTACTATTGAAATATATTTTTCATTGGGAACAAGTTTTGAAAACTATCGTGATCGCGAGTCAGAAAGGTGGAGTTGGTAAAACAACAGTTTGCATTAATCTGGCTGTCCAGGCCTTGAACCACACCAAGAAGAAAATCGCATTGCTGGATCTGGATCCGCAGAGATCTTTGCACACCTGGTTCGATCTACGTTCGAACAATGGAGTGCGCATAAGCAAGCGCATGTCACTACTTGCGTCTAGCAAAGCTGATTTTGCGTTGGAATTGGAAAACCTGAAAGATGATGGGTATGGTTATGTATTTATTGACACGCCACCTGTTGACAAATCCTGGATGGCACGAGTTTTTGCATTCAGTGATTTGGTTATTGTTCCAACCAAGGCTGGCCCGTTCGATATCGCCGCAGCACGCCCAACCCTTCAAATGGCGCTTGAAAAAGCAATCCCGGTTCGTTGGCTCTTCTCTGGGGTCATTCTTCCAAAGCCCGAAGTCAGGGAAATTGCAATGCAACTATTGCAGACCGCCAAGGTGTGTCCAGGTGTTGTGAAAGAGTTAAGTGATGTAGTACGAGCGACACAACTGGGTATGGCAGTTTCGGAATTTAATCCTGACAGCGCAGCATCGAGAGCGTATCACCTGAATTGGTTGGACATTGAGAACGAATTGGTCAAGACACGCGAGTTCAAGCACAAAATTTAGCTCCATAGGTTACCGACGGGTAACATTCTTGTAACTTGATATCGAGATAATCAAATGTTGACATTGTGGTCTCCTTCCCAATTCAGGCGGGCCGTTAATTGAACACACTCGACGGCTTTTAGCCCTCTGCGCTCCGAACCGCAGGGGGCTTTTATTTTTACGCTCGCCGACTTATGAACAGTGCAGCAAAGGATGTGATTAGCGCAACGGTGACAGACAAAATCGCCACTGTTTCGATATTGTAGAAGAGCGCTTTTTTTAATTAGCCTACTTTTTGGTTTTTTAGGTCGGGCATGAGCCGCATTAAATTGCGTGACAGGCATAAGCCACAATCTCCCGGTTATCGAGTACTCGCTTTTGTCTTACGACTTTGCCGTCAGTGCCGATTTAAAATTGTTTGTATACGGATTGAAAAAATTATGAGGAAATCAACAAATCGAAGATTTGGTTGATGACGTGTCATGCTGAGGATCTCCTCCTTGAAAAATAGAGAATCCTTAAGGATGTTTTTATAGAATACGGGACTTTGTGGAGAAGCAAGATGGAACAGTTCATCAAAGAATTGAAAAACGTTCGCAAGGCTCTGGAGCACGCCATTGCTGCGGCTGATGACATGCCTGTTGCTGAGCGAACCTTAAAAGATCTAAAGGACGCTCAGACTCTTATCGAATCTGTGATTCGTCGAAACAAAGCCCAGCTCGACAAGAAGAAGTGAACGTTTAGGCGGCCTGCTTTTCAATCTGACGGGGCGCGTATGAATATTGGATTGGTCAGTGCCAGAGGTGTCGGATACGATGGCGGTGTAATTGGAGGTCTAAGTTCTGCGCGAACACCACCTTGAGCAATGGCCGGAACATTGATCTGAACTGTTTGAGCTTCGCCATTCAACACTGAAACATGTACTGGTGCTCCGTTGTGAAACACCAAAAGTACGGCTCCCGGCATGGCCTGTTTGACTTCAACATCGATGGTTACCAAATCAGTCAATGAAGCAGTGATGACATCCCCCATCATTAATTCCCCAGATTTAATAATCAGGCTGGGCCCGCTCGGGTGTTGCGTGATGTACGCGCGGCAGGACCTGAGGCTGTCGACAATCGCTCGGCGAGAAAGTGACTCTGCCCAAACCACAGTGGTTGGTGTGCCTATTTCGTAGGGGGTGCCCAGAGGATTGCTACCATCGAATCCGTGGATGTCCGAGCCTCCGTTAACGCAGAGCCTGCGGTTACGGGCAAGCTCAAGATCCCATTGCCGCAAGGACAGGTCGCCGCTGGATGCAAAGAACTCGGCATTCCATATCTCAAGCGCATCGGGCAGCGCTCTCGCGTCAAGATCGCTGTCTTGAAAGAAACCCCAGTCAGAACCTGCACCGGGCACTACGTAGGGATGCGCGGCTGTTGAGAATATCTTCTTCTCTCGCAATGTTTCCAATAGGGGGATAATTGGGCTGTCGTTTTCTCCCCAAAGAGGCGTTCGTGCATATCGCCCAAACTCAGGCCGAAATCTCCAGTCAATATGCTCATCCACATCCAGCCCGGCAACGACTAGGTGGCCAGGCCCACCCTGCCAAGTTGTGACCTCTTCTCCCGCCAACAGCAGAAACCCTTCTGGACTCGCCGATCTCAGGCGCCTGTTCTGAACTGTAACGTTATGGTCGGTAAGTGCAATGAAATCTAATCCATTTGCTTTCGCTGCTTCAGCAGCCTCTCGTGGGGTTTTTGCAGAACCGCTGGAAAATGCGTCACTCGAGAACACCGTGTGAACATGCAGGTCGCCTTTGTACCAGCCCGGCCTGTTGATCACCATTTCTGGTACAGGTTCAATCACTGGCCTGGTCAGGTTGACCAGGTCGGTATCAACAATTCCGTTCTGAGAAAATAGTTTGATTTCAACAAATGCGGTGCCGCCGAAATTCAAAAAATTAGGCACAGCGATTTGCCATTCACCTGCGGGTAAGTCACCTGCACTAAAACCCGGGGTGGCAGAATCTTGTTGTACAAAAATTTCCCTGCGCTCCTCGCCTGTTATCCCCCTGAAATCACTCATCTGGAAGCGAGCACCACCTGGACCAAACAAACCAAGTCCCAATTTCGTGTCAGGAGACCCCTCAATGAATCGAGCCTCGATACGTTGGATTCCGCTGGACAAATTAAAAAGCAAATAAAGTGTGTTACCCGGGATACCCACTGGTCCTGAGAGAACCAATGTTTGCTCCAGGCGAGGTG
The DNA here is from genome assembly GCA_027484315.1 of Burkholderiales bacterium. GTDB lineage: Bacteria > Pseudomonadota > Gammaproteobacteria > Burkholderiales > Burkholderiaceae_B > Limnobacter. The sequence goes on from JAIXTE010000005.1 coordinate 11,978, forward strand.
AAGCCTGTTGCTCCACCACCGAAGCATTTGAAACACCAACAGAAGTGTCCGTTGCCTCGCCGGAGCAAGCTGCAATCGACAGGAACACGACCAAGACAGTCACAAACCGCATACCTTCAGCCCAATAAGGTTATCGCTCGTCTCTGATACCTAAAGGATGTCAAATTGGACTTGCCTCAGGACACTAAATGACACACAGCAAAGTAGTCATAAATTGCACCCAGAGATGTGACAAATAAGAGACCTGTCACACTGAGCTTCTCTTCGAAGGTGTTTAGTTGTTAGCGAAGTACAACTGACTTGCCAGTGTACTTGACCCTCACGGAGTAAACGCAATTGATTGTTACCTGGATAAAATTTCTAGCGGCTGTGATGATCCTGGTGTGGGCCTCTGTATTCCACGCATCAAATTTGGAGGCAAGAAAGGCGCTGAGTGTTAAGACAAACAAAGCAGATGAAGAGTTGGCAATTAGTCTTCCAAAGGGGTGGACTACTAAAAGAGGTGTCATGGGTAATCAATTGCTGTCTGAATTTGAAAAACCTTTGGAAGGTCAACGCCCTGTCAAAGCACTTTTGATGTTCTCCAATCAGGGGTTGAAAACAGGGTCACAATCGACCCTTGAAACATCTGCCTCTTTTCGTGGCAAACAGATTTGCTATCACGCCAGTGAATGCGTGGCTTCCGAATTCAAGAAGACAGCCATTAAAGATGGGTTCGGCTTGATGGCCACTATCAAAACCACCGAGCCCGCTGGCAAAAAAATCTATCTCGTGCTTCTGGTGGAATCTCCAAGAGGCGAACATTGGAGCGCTGTTCTAAGCGCGGATCAGGTTCAGTATCCATCGTCCGAGCAATATTTCAATGAGGTCATTAAGTCCTCTATTCGTTTCAAACAACGTGGATAACAAAACAAAATGAATTCGAACCACCCGATGTTGAATAAACCAGCTTCCTTAAGCGTATCCATTCTGGCTTCATTGTTGCTGTCCTCTTGTCTTGGTGATGAGTCCTCACAAGGCACGGCCACCGGGACCAACTCAACTACGCAGCCTGCAGCGGCCGATACAACAAAAGTCCGTTTTGTAGGATTTGGGGATGCTGGCCAGGCCACGGGGGCGGGGCCCGCAGCACAGACTGCCGTGGGCAATGCCATGGCTTCGGTTTGCAAGGAAATGGGCTGTGACTTTGCTCTTGAATTTGGAGACAACTTTTATCTATCGGGAGTTTCCAGCACCACTGACACTCAGTGGCAATCCAAATTTGAAAATCCATATGCAAACCTGAATCTCCCGGTGTTTGCTACCCTGGGGAATCACGACAATTCCCAGGGGCCTGGCGAAGGCAGCGACAACAGCAAAGGCGACGTGCAGGTGGCTTATCACACGGCTTCCGAAAATCAGAACAAAAAATGGAACATGCCGGCTCGGTATTACAAGTTCACCGCACCGCTTTCTTCAGCAAATAACAACGGGTTTGATATCAACGTACCCATGGGCTATGAGTTGGCGCAAACACCCATAGAACCCATTGTTGAGTTTTTCAGTCTTGATTCCAACCCTTTAACCGCCATTGGCCTGGCGACCAATGATGCGGCAACCTACAACTACATCACTTACGGCCCGGTGATGATGGACTGGTACAACGAGGCGCTGAAATCATCCAAGGCCCCCTGGAAAATCGCTTTCGCTCACCATCCGTATGTGTCCAATGGTTTGCATGGCAATGCTGGCGAATACGATGGCACTGGTGCTGTGACAACGGTGTTTGGCCCGATGAAGCAAGTGTTGAGCCAATTGCCTTTGCCAATCAACACAGTGTTGTCACTGACCCAGACTGGTGAACCCTGGCTCGATTTTCATAACAACAGCAGTTGCACCAATGGTCTTGATTTCTTTATGTTTGGCCACGACCACGATATTGAATGGTTGAAACCACAAGACAAATGCGGCCCGAAAACAAACTTCATCTTATCGGGCGCAGCCGAGCAGCCCAGGGCGTTTGGCGACCCAAATCGCAACCCCGTTTACTTTCAAAAAGACAATATTCTCGGCTTCTGGTGGTTTGAATTCTCTAATAATGAAATGATTGGTACTGCCTATGAGGTGACTTTTCCTACCGGGGGTGACGGCAGTGATTTCACGGTTACCAAGTTGCATGAGCAAACAATGAAACGTGAGGGTAAAAGAGAAATTACCGTCACTTTCTCCAGGAATTAAATTTAAGAAAGGTTGTAGTCATGAGTTCCAAAAACAGGCGTTACGCCAAATCGATCAACAATAGACTTGGCCACAGCCGATTGGTTAGCAGGCGTGGATTTCTCAAAACCAGCATAATTGGCGCGGGCGGTTTAGGTTTGGCATCGCAATTGTCAGGCTGTGGATCTGAGGACTTGTCGTCATCTGCACAAACCACAGCAGCGGGTAGTAACACGCAAGCTCGGGAAATTGACGCGTTGGCTGTGGATAACATCCCCGTCGAGTTCAAGCACAGCGTAGCATCGGGTGACCCGTTAAGTGATCGCGTAATCATTTGGACACGAGTGAATCCTATTGAAGCGACCGAGAGAGCAATACTTGTGAACTGGGAAATGGCGCTGGATCCTGAATTTTCGCAAGTTGTAAAGTCTGGCACTACCAAAACCGCCGCGCAGCGCGATTACACAGTAAAGCTGGACGTTGATGGGCTGCGGCCATACACCACCTACTACTATCGCTTCAAATCCGGGGACGCGACTTCTCCAGTGGGGCGTACGAAAACTGCGCCAACATCGAATGAAACCAATCGAATTAGAGCCGCTGTTGTTGCCTGCTCAAACTACGTTGCGGGCTATTTCAACGCTTATGGTTTGCTGGCCCGGCGGGCTGATCTGGATTTGGTGTTTCACCTCGGCGACTACATTTATGAGACTGGTGATGCAATCATCCGTGCGCATCGACCAGCCCGAGAAATCGTGTCACTCGCAGACTATAGAGAGCGCTATGCACAATATCGAGAGGACCCGTTTCTGCAAGAGGCACATCGTCAGCATCCTTGGGTAGTAACATGGGATGACCATGAAACTACAAACAACTCATACAATGATGGTGCTGAAAATCATCAGCCGGATACCGAGGGCGACTGGCAGGTACGAAAGGGACAAGCTGTCCGAGCGTATTTTGAATGGATGCCTATTCGAGAGAATTCCAATAGCGAGTTTGACGCGCCAGAGAAAGGCCTGAAGCCAGAGGGCAATGGCAAGGTATTTCGTACGATCCGTTACGGAGATGTAGCAACCTTTCTAGTCCTCGATACCCGTCTTGCTGGCCGGGTAATGCAGAACGGTACAGCGATAGTTTCAGAGGAGCAAACCATCCTGGGCAAAGAGCAGCGCGAATGGCTTTTGTCGGAAATGAAGAGTAACAAGGCGGAATGGACAGTGGTTGCCCAGCAAATGACCTTCGGTCCAGTCAAGGCGGTTCCTCTACCCGATGACTCTGGGGCGCAGTACGTGAATTCCGATGCGTGGGACGGATATCGATTTGACCGCAATGCGATCTTTGACTGTATCGAAGAAAATGATCTGAAAAACTTCACGGTGTTGTCTGGGGACATTCACGCAACCATCGCTATGGACCTGCCGCGTGACGCAGGCCTGCTGGGTGGATACAATCCATTGACTGGGGCCGGGTCGCTAGGCGTAGAACTGTGTTGTAACGCGGTCGCAAATCCCGGACTTCCTATCTGGACAGCCGCCCGAACAGTAAATCCTCATTTGAAGCATGCTAATGAGATCGACAATGGCTACATGTTGATTGATATCACCACAGAATCCCTGCAGGCCGAGTGGTACTACAACCTGATCAGAACTATTGACTTGACTCAAGAACGTCCAGATCCAGTGTCATTGCGAACTCTGTCAGGAACTAACAATTTGTTGCCAAGCTTAAGGACGGATTCAAAAGTAAATCCCCCACTGTTAGCGCCCAATTGAAACAAACGTAATTTTTTTAAAAACAGATGCAAGTGGGATTATTGATCCGATCAAAGCTTCGAGTCTAAGTGAGTCGATGTATTTTTAATTGTGTTACCAATTGACTGTTTTTCAATTTTTTTTTGGCGAAGTTCAGATGGAAGGTGACCCCGTTCTAAAAAGAGCGCCACTTGCTCAAAGGCAGTCGTTGTAACAGATGCATGAAATGATCGCTTCGGCCGATTATCGGACATATCGTTGGGTAACTTTATTAACTCATCAGATTGAGGATGCAGGGTATTCACATTTGAATTAGGGAATATCACCAACTTGAGACAGCTCGCGATTCCACCCTCTTAAACTAGGCGGTAACCTGGCAGGCGCTTGATGTGTGACTCCATCTCTAGAGTACCATTGAGGAAATGGCCCATAAATTTGCGAATGTGCTTGAAACTTTCGGCTCCTCGATTCGGCGTGAAGAAGCTCCTGCCAATCCATTTTCTTCAATCAATCAAGTTCCCCCAGTTGCACCAGACAAAAACTTATCGGTTCTCCTTCGAGTCCTTGCGATGGAGATCCAAACGAACATAGAGTAGGTTGTCTCATTCATCAATTAGCTGCTCGATAGCTGCACTGTCCACCGTTCGCTTTCCATTTCGTTCTTTGAGGGTAACCCTACAAACAAATTGAGCAGGCTGCCCACTGCGCAGCAGCTTTTCGAATCGATCGAGATAATTATCATCATCGTCGAAAAGGTATGTTGGCCGAAACGTCAGCTTGAATCCACGTTGATTCACTATCACTGGATTTTTTTTGTTCCAACGCACCGACTCAAGGACAACACATTGACGACCTTTGAATCTTACTGTCGCCCGAAAACTAAGCAGATGTTCTGTATCTGGACCATTTTGCTCAAAACATTTCATGCTGTGGTTGTTCGCTAGGAATTCCTTCGTATAGCGTGAATCAAACAAGGCGCGTAGAATGGAAAACGCTTGATACTCCTGCGACGATAAGGATTTGAGCGGCTTGAGTTGCTGGGCCTGTAGCAGCGTTTCAAGCATCATCGGAAGCCTCGCGAACTCCTCAAGGCAGCTTTTTAAAAGAGCCTCAAGCTTTACAGCGCGATCAGCGTCAAATTGCAACTGAAGTTGCCGAGAGGAAATGAGGACCGGTTGGTAAAAAACCTCCTCCCGATGCGTACTAGGATTTAATCGATTTTCTAGGGCACCAGAAATTGTGAGCTCGGGTAGCAGCGCAAAAACCGGCGACAGCACAGCGCGGACTTTTCGATCAATTTCCTCAAAATCACGGCTATGTAGCTCATGAATGAACTTGCTGATCTTCAGCGGCCAAAGCCACTGTAGCGGGATCGCAATTTTTTCAATCGAGCGCTTCATAACTTCCCCCTCTGGTGAATATCCCAAATAACTACCTGACAAAAAAGAGCCGCCTGCACGCAAATTCCAATCGCCGCCCTGTTGCCGGGTCTTGATTCTCTTGCGGTGATACCCTTAACCAGCGCATTGCTTTTGCCGTTGAACGCTTTTGAAGTTGATCGCCAATCTGGTTTGAAAACGTGCAGTCGCACCTGCTTTCTTCCACTACCCTTGCAATAACTCACTCGTGGTGCGCGGAGATAGGTATATTTGAATAGATTGATTAGCTGATCACTGCCACTTTGATTTACGAGTACTCCGACCTCAAAACTGCATTGCTCAGGTTCTACACCTGAAGCTTTCAGAAAAGCGACGAGCTTCTTGAAACGTGGATCATTTAGGGGAACAGCGAGGTTCCTGGATGTAAAAATTTCACGCAGATAAAAATAGTCTTCTTGCTGGTTGAAAGCACCAGAAGCCAGCGCAAGCAACATGGCTTCAGTCGTGCGACGAAAACCATGACTGAATGCTTTCACCAAATGAGTGAGGTAACGCAGCTCATCCGGGTACAGTGCAGATACCGATTCCACTCGACCGTACTGCCCTAGCACCCAATAAATCTGATTCCAAGTTTTGTTATCAATCCCGAACTGCTGCATGAGTCGTGCCGGATCAATCCCATCGACGTGTGTAAGGGCACACGCAATCTTAAAAACATCCACAGGTTTCAAATCCGCTGCAGTTTTGCTCGCTGGCCAGATTTCGTCAAAACTTGGAAATTTAATTAAGGATTGATCCAAAGGCGGTGAAGTTTCTTTCGCGTTGTTCCCGTAAATCAGCCTCGCATGGGATTGACCGGTGGATAGGCCTCGGGAAGTTCCTCGCCGAACTGTCGATTTGTATGTATTAACGGTTGCGGAACTCAACCATACCCGGAAGTCCCACGATGGCAGGTATTCGCGCGGGATCGATCCCCATAGATTTCTCGCAGCAAGTGCGATTAAGTGATCCACGCAATGTGTGTACGTTGACCAGGATGTGCAATAACTCAAATGACCTAGATCTGCAGCAATCGCAAAAACTGGATTGGAATGACGTACATATCGTGAATGACCGCTAAAAAGTTGCCAAAATTCGGAGGTCGCTTTTGCGTGCGAGAGCCAATGAAAACGCGCAGCCGGTTCAACGGTTACTTGCTTGAGAATTCCGTTTAGAGTGGAGAGGAACGTTGATCTGCGGTACACGTCTTCAGTTTCATAATTTCCCCATAAAGATGATTGGGGGTCTGCTCGATCAATGCTGATGCGGTACGTCAAAAATTGCTCAAGTATCCGTGCTTGGTCTAAGGGAATACGCACGGTACGCTCGCCTGCGTCGGATTTGCTGTGTCGGATATTCACCAACAATGATTGCTCGAGCTCTGATATCTGAAAATCCCCGATCTCCAGTCGTAACAATTCACCGATACGCAATCTCACCAATGTCGCCAAAATAAAGGCTACAGAACAATTCACGGCAAGGGTTCGATCAGGAATAGTTCGAGCTTGCTGAACCGCTTTGAGTATCTCACTTGGCCAAATGACTTCCGCTTCGATCATCCGTTTGTAGCTTTGCATGTAGGCTATGTCTGTTTCGATCAGGTAAACATCCGTCATATATCTTTTGAATACATCCAACCCAGCATTAAGCTGTGGGGCTGATGAGCCAGCAACGCCCGAAATAACTGGGAGCTCAGACTCTTTTAAGTGTTGAGTTACAAAGTTAAAGACAGACAACGTTGGATCTACACCCTCCAACAGATGACGAAAAACGAGTCGCGCGTACTGTTCGATAGTGCTCGGCTTGAGTATTGACTTGTGCCTTGAACCGTAGACAATCAAATAACGAACCCAGTCGAGATACATATAGCCAACGGTATCCGGATCCACAAGTCGTATAACATCGGTATCGATTTGAATCAGAATTGAGTTCTTGGACGCAAAACCCTTCGTCATGTCCTTAAGCCGATCTTGAATCTGCTTGGCAAACCACCAGTCAGAATTCTCGATCTGACGGCTTCGTTCTCCTAAAGCTGGGTAATCATTGACTTCATCTGCATCGGCTTGAAATGTATTTTCAGGACCTTTGATCCTTTGGAACACACGTTCTTCTAAAGATTCGTATTCCAAGAAGCCGGCAACTGAGGCGAACACCACGGGGGGTAAATATTGCTTTAACACGAGCGCAAACCCACCCACGAAACTTTCAGCGCGATCCTGACCCCAGAACCATTTATCAATCTGGGCCAGCGTTTTCTCGACATTGAGTTCAACAACGCCAAGATCACCAGGGTGCTTGGTGATCAGGCGACTCGTCGCGGCACTTATCAAAACGTTAATCACTGATCCGTCTTCGAGCACCACTGACACGCGTCCTTCAACAGCGAATTTCTTCTCGGAATTTGCCGCGATCGTACGGACCACTGCTTCGAGTAGATCAAGCCGCAGAACCAGGTCATTGACCGTTAGACTTACCAGTAGTCGCTCAGAAATCTTTAGTGCCTGAAGTTGCTTTGTCTGAAGGCATTTCCATCTATCAATAAACAGTTTCCCAACGAATGCTTTATCGGGTCTGATGCTAACAATCAAGTCGCGTAAGACATTTGTAGATGCATAGAAATAGTCATCGACTAAGGTCGTTCTTCGGTCAACCTTACTGAATTTAATTAAGCGACTCATCGCAAGCCTCAACCTTGAAGGCCAAACAATGGAAGTATGTTCAGCTGCCTTAATAAGTCTTCGGTGGCACGAACTACACCTGTTGCGGATTGTTCGGGGGAAAGGTCAACTCCCATGTTATTGCTTGATTGATATATCGACCCGTGTCGCGAAAGTCGATTGATCTCCACCCTTTTTAGGTTGCAAAGATGAGACTGAACCAAGTGGCGACCGAAATTCGGTGGCAAATCAAAGCCACATTGCCTTAGGGCATCAGAAAGGTGTGTTGATCCCAACTGGCTGAGCCCATTTCGGGTTATACGAAACAACAGGGGCTCACCAGAGGCCACATCTAGAACTTTCGTAATGTTGTTAGGTATTTTCTCAGAGCATTCCAAGGCTCGAGCGCTACTGCGAAGTTGCACAAGATGTTCGACATAAAAATCCAGCTGGGCTTTTACGATTTGACCAAATGGGACCTCGACAAATTCGGTCACCTGATGGCTGTCTTTGTCGTTAAACACCACGAAATCGGCCCCGATTGAGCAACGCCTGAGTGGATAACTTTGCGCGGGGCGCAGCGCCAATGCTATTGAACACATGAACGCAGTCGCAATCGCGAATGCGTTGTGAAACGTCCCAAGCTCAGGCCACTTCGCATTCATGGTGGGTCTTGAGGATTCGACTTGTGTTGTTAAAGCGATCCAAGCCTGGGCTACGTTCTCTTTCTTAACTTGGGCAAGCGAACCAAATCCTCGGGTGGAGCCGACATCAATGGATACCGTTGGTATCCCAAACGACACGAATACCGAAGAGAACAATTTTGCCGCATCCCTCTGTTTTACTTTTCTGTAATAAGCAGGTCCACGCGACAACAAGCGTGGATCGCTAAATGCAAAAGCAGCTAGCACATCATCACCACACCTATGTGCAGCTTCAATGGACAATCGATTGCGCAGATCAGTAATTTCGGGATGTTCACGATTGATTTCACTTTCCGAAACCCCAATCAATTCGCCAAGATTCTTTGCACCTGGATTCCGTGCTAAAGCAAGTTCAAGTGGATTTTTAAGTACTTGAGCAATCGGCTTTGCCAAGTACCATTCGTCTGCTTTCCGGTTTGAGTCAGCATCCACGCGCGCATTGGGCATGAATAACGATCGATTCGTATGGATGAGTGACTCTCGAACAGATAGCCAGTGAAAAGCGCCGGGCTCAGGCCAACACGGTAAAGCCACCGTGAGACTGGGTGGGCAATTGATATGCAGCGACATAAGCTCACAAATAGATGGACCATCGCCCTGCCTGGCACGTTCCTGAACCTGCGCGCTGACTTCAATCAATGTCTCTTGCGAAAAGCGCGCGTGGGTGAGTAGCACTCTTCTTTTTTGCAGGTCGTGCTCGTCATGCAAACGCATTTGATAAGCCTGCAAGCGATCGAGCGGTGATCGTACCGAGCCTTCAATCGAATGATCCAATACCTTTGCAGATTGAGACCTGGCTCTTTTTAAGGCATTCTCAACCTGGAAATCACCTCTAAACGAAAGACCTTCGAGGGGGTCTCGCTTTACATGTTTGCTTAGAATTTGAATCAGCGTTTTAGGGTGATAATCCCCAAGGTACATCGCTGTTAACACCAGCGCGAGATCTAACTTCTGAGAATCATTTACCCGGTCATACGCCATTAAGCATGACAACGGCCCTTGCCCTGGAACAAGTTTGACTCCTAATTCCCTAGACGGAAGGCACTCGAGACGATGCTTGATTTTAGCGAGAACAAAGCTTGCCTCAACTAGCTTTGGGAAATCTAGACGTTGCCTCGCCACTTGCTCGAAGGCATCGATCAGGTTTTGAACTGCACGGTCAAGGTCTGCCGCGCAATGTGCCAAACCAAACACCTTGATGAACTGCGAAAAATCGCGATCTGCGATGATCTGTTCAATTGATTCGTCTGTGAAAACCCTTGAAACTTCCATTTGCATCTCCCGAGTACCCGAAGGTCATGGGGAAATGGTTCCACAGATTCGAAAATATTGTTTCAGCTGAAAGTGCCTTTTTTTGGCACTTTCAGCGATCAAGTCGTTTTGGTGATAGGTCACATGGAAACTTCTAACATGGAAGACATCCAAAATCAGCGAGGTGATTCAATCACATGAAAACCCTTGGGCTCAATTTTGAGGTTCACCATTTGTTAGCGAATAACCAGTGTTTATTTTCCATTCGGTTTATGTAATGCTCATCAAATATCTAAAAGAATTGAAGTTAGTTAATACTTAGCGAGGTTCGGATAATCTGATATCGCCGTAATTGTTCATTAAATTAAGTTAGAAGCCATGATCTTTGCTTTCGCTACAGACGACAGAACCCTGATGGTCTTTCCCAATCAGAGAGACGTCGTAACCTATTGCGAGGGGTGGGATGTTTCCGAAGGTGGTTGGCTTTTCTTTGATGCCGAGGGGACCCCCATGGAAGCTGTGTTCTCCGAGCCAGCCGCAAAGAACGGCTGGGTTATTTTCCATGGCTTTTATTCGCTGCGACTAAATGCAGAATCTGAGAAAACACATTTGCTTGTACACTTGCCACAGGTTGCTGCGGTTGAAGGTGAAGCCCCGCTCAATACAGTTGCAGCAATCGAGGGGCTTCTAAAATCACGCTTAACAGGGATGGCTGATAGCGGGCTTCGTCCGCCCGCAGCCGCCCCTAAGCTTCAACGTTAGGGCGCATCAGATGCAACTGCAAATCGAACCACTCTGGACAGACGACGACACACTCATGCAAGTGCGCGTGTCACTAGCAGGCAATGGGCGTCAGTCGTGGAGCGAGGCCTACTGCTATCCTGAAACAATCTCGCAGTTCGGCCAAGAGCTCATAGACTTTCCCAACTCCACCTCTCATGAAGTCAAGTTCGAACTGGGCTCTACGGATCCAAGCTACGCCGAACATTTGCTCCTTCGTGCATTTGTCTACGATGGTGTGGGCCATTGCGCAGTTGAGTTCAAGGCGGAGTCACGTGGCAATTCCCTTGTTTCTTCGTCTGTCCGATTCGCCGTTCCGACGGAGGCAGCGTCGCTGAACGAGATGGGCAGGATGATCGTGGATTGGTCCTTGTCTCCAACCGAACCTTTTACATTTGAAGGGTCGAGCCCATGAGTGCATAGCGGCCTAACCCACCTTCAATGTTAGGCTTTGCAGTGTGGCGGAGCCAAAAAGATGGATAAAGAAAGATGAATCCAGCAGACAAAGATCTCTATCAGAGAGCCGACGAGGTGCTGCACTACGTTTGGGACCCAATAGGTGTCGCCAGTACGCCTGCGGCGCGAGATGAGTACCACGGCTACCTACCTCAGGTTTTCCACCTTCTCAAAGAGAACGAAACGCCAGAAGCTATAGCGGGCTACTTAGAGTCAATCGCAGTCAAACGCATGGGGTTTAATCCAAGCCGGGAGCATGCACTTCAGGTCGCAGCTTTACTTTTGGAATGGAAAGAAGTCCTAGCCGAGAAGTATCGTAAGCTTCCCTGTCAAGTTAACAGTTAAAAATAGAGTTTCCTGCTGACTGAATAACCCTTGGCATGTAAACCGAGGGCGGTAAATTGTTCAAAGATTCGTGCGGTCTTTCTTCGTTGTATTCTGTGCGCCACTGGTCGCAGATTTGCTCGACTTCCCGTATCGATGCAAACAAATGAGCGTCCAACACTTCATGCCTGAAGGTTCGATTGAATCTTTCTGCAAATGCGTTCTGATTGGGTTTTCCTGGCTTAATAAACATCAGTTGAACACACCGGTCTTCAGCCCATTGGCGAAATGCGTGACCCGCCATTTCGGCCCCGTTGTCGCAGCGGATTGCATCTGGCAAGCCATAGAAATCCACCAGGCGGTTCATCACTCGTATTAGTCTGGCTGCTGGAATAGAAAAACCTGGCTCAACAGCCAGTGCTTCTCGATTGGATTCATCGATGATGTTGAGCACTCGGAATCGCCTGCCATCGTACAAAGCGTCATGAACAAAGTCCAGAGCCCACACTCGATTGTGTTGGTTGAACACAATCAGGGGTTGCTTCGGCCTTGTGATGATCCGCTTCTTGGTTCGCCTTGGTATGTTCAATTTCATCTCACAGTAAACCCGATGACAGCGTTTGTGGTTCCAGCGATTTCCATCCATGCGAAGCTTGTTGAAACACTTCCAGAAACCCCAGCGGGAATGCTTCTCTACGACCTTATTCAGGGCTTCGATCAAAGCGGCATCTCGTTGAATTCGATTTGATTCAGATTGGCTGTAATACGTCGTCCGAGAAAGCCCAAAGAGTTCACAGGCTTTGCTCACCTTCAGGCCAAACTTTGCAACTGCACGTCTGGCCATTTCTTTACGCTCAGACGACATAAAAGCTTTTTTCCGAGAACATCCTTCAATGCAGCAATTTCCAAAGCTTGTTCAGCAAACAAACGCTTTAGCTTGTCGTTCTCGATTTCTAACTCTCGCATCCGCTTGAGCTCAGAAACCGATACCCCAGCGTATTTGGATTTCCACTGGTAGTAGGTTGGCTGGCTGATGCAATGTTTCCTGCAAACTTCTGCAACTGCGATTCCAGATTCACCTTCCTTCAAAATGGCAACAATCTGGCTTTCCGTAAATCGTGATTTCCTCACTTCGTTCTACTGCGTTATACAGGAAATTCTAAAGTTTCATCTGTTCGCTGTCAGGGGAAGCTTGCGCCTCAAGCTGAAGATTCGACGCTGCTGCATCACGTGAAGATCTATTGCTACAAAGGCGAGAAATTCCAATGGTGAGCCAGAAAAACGTGATGGTACGGCGAGCAGATCTTGGACATTTCATTCTTCAACAGATCTTTGGATGCGCAAGCTCATCAAGCGCAAATACCTTTCGATGAAGCGTGTCGGAATCCCATTGCAATATGCGTGTTTCACATGCCGCAAGTGCTTCAAGAGGCCGCAGTTTAGCGTCTCTAATTCGCGTTTTATGACTTCAGAACAGGCCAAGGGTCAGCGTACCGAGTTAGATGAATTTGTTGAAGCCCAACGAGAGTATAAATGCCCAGACTGTGGTGAACCATGTAGCTTCATGGGGCAAGATTTCAAAGCACCAAAAAAAACAGATTTGAAAGAATGGAAGAAAGTAGAAAAATTTATTAATGAAGGAAAGATTTTCTACCGTGGCACTCGCAACCGAGACAGCAGTTGAAACGCTGGATGCGCCTTTTTACCAGCCTGTGCTGGCGCGTATACAAATACAACTTTTGCTTCGAATAAGCGTAGCCCTAGATGCTCCCATCAGATTAGCAGGTCCCTTGTCCTTAGTAAGCGAACCTTGTTGAGCTTCGTCACCTAAAAACCAAGCTGGATATAAATTTTTCTTAACATATTTTAAAAATATTATTGTGGATGTTAAAGTCAGAATTAAAGCAATTAAAACCAAAAAAACAAAACCTGGAATTTTATAGTTAGAGAACTCCAATACGAAACAGATAAAAGAAAGAATGAAAAACGCTCCAACTTGAAATCTGACCAGGTTCAATTTCCACTTACTTTCAACCAGCCCTTCTTCCCTGACAAAAGACATAAGTTGTTTAGGCATAAAAAGAAAAACGGAACTAAAAATATAAACTCCCGTAGCAAGAAAAATGAGATACCCAAGATCATTTTTCAAATGAAACTAGGTAAACATTACTAAAATAGAAGAAAAAACCAGGAAAGTACCGATAATATTCATAAATTTTTTATCTAAGTTACCAATCAAAAACCACGCTGATATTTTCAATTCAAAATAAGGACATACTACCTATTTAGTTCGATCCTGCATCGGACCAACTCAATATTCTAATAGGTAAACTGCCAGAACCCTCATGATGAACGATTTCGGGAGCTGTCAGATGTCCACCAGTAGCGCACCTGATCAAGACCCCTATTCGCTCGCGGTTAGTCAGCCAACCAACTCCGTCGACTAACAGGTAATCATCTTTTTCAACTGGTCGAAAATACAAACCACAACAACCGCACTCACACTCCTCTAGAACCCGCAACGACCTCGCTTGGGTGGATAGAGCCTCGGATACGTCAAACAAAGGGGCATTCTTCAAAGCATTCTCGACGAGGGCCATTTCTGAAATCGATATATGCCTTGATGAAACAATTTTCATGTTGCTGGTTTAGATCATTAAATTAGAATTTGTACAGACCACTTCTAAAGACAAGCCGCAATAAAGTAATTTGCAATAAAATACAGCAGAGCTTCCATTTTAGTATTTTGATATTTTTCTATTGTCGAAGCAAAATTTTCCTGCAAGGTTTGGTGTGAAAAGCGATGAATAAAAAAGGATTTCGTGTCAATCAAAATTCAATCGCTTATGAACGCTGGCGCTACTTGATAGAATCCAGGCATCTGATTCTTTTGTTCTCGATTGTCTTTTCCGCGATCTTATTCTTCTCGAACTATTTCAGACCAACTTTTTTCCTGTTCGCTCTTGCGACTGGTCCAATCTTGTGGGCATCATATTTCTTCACCGTATGCGATGCGATGAAATACGCATCTGTTTGTGTGGCCATCTATCTCGTGCTGATGATGGGAGCTGTGCATCTGGATCGCCACAATGGGTTTGAATTGGCAATCACAAACCTCTTCCCGGCAGCAATGTTAGGAATGATTCTGTGCTTCTTCGTCTACGTAGATATATTGAAGAAAGATACTTTCCAAAAAACAAAGTGATAGATGTAGCAAAACCATCGTTCTCAGGGGGCGATTTCAACAATACGGCTGGATTAAAGCGAGCAGTTGTGCAGAAATCTGGGAATTTTTACCTAAGATATCGAGCGTTAACAGTTACCCGCCCTTTGACACAGTTACGCCAATCGAACAGATTGCTTATGGACTAAGCCCTAGGTGACATCAATGAAAACAGATAGATTTGAGCCTCTTGCTGGGGCGGTGCTTCAAAGCGTGTCTGCTGGATACAGCACGTATCACGATGTCGGTAGCGACCGGTCACGTGATGTACAAAACTATGTATTAACGTTTGACCGAGGGACCCTGGTGATTGAAAATCCAATACTGCTGACCGGCGTTGCCTCGCCTGCAGGGTTGATCAACCAAATTTTGATTGATCCGCTACTTATTGAACACGAACTAAGGTTGGTATTTAAATCGGGCCAGGAGTTGTCGGTTTCACTAAAACCAGAACACTTCAATATCACAGAGGCTGCGGCTTACACGCCAAACGACGGTACCTCAATTGTAGTTTTTCAGTGAGCACAGACCACCGACATATCTGAACTTGAAATTTGGACCAATGCAATTTAACAAGCGATTGAATTTCGAACCTACTGTGGATCAGCTTAGATCTTTAAACACAAAGTACAAAATAATCACAAAGACAACGATGTTTAACACTCGATGCACTCACTTCTCAGCGGTGGACATTTTTTTCCATGTTTCATCATCAGGACCGTTCGGTGCAGCCATCGTAACTCTCAAATAAAGAACAATTTCAGTCAACTCGATTTTAAAACTAGAATGCTACCCGGTCTTTGTATAAACATACATCTTTTTTACTAATTCGCTCGTAAGAGATTAGTTTCCTACTTTCATCAAAATACAAATTAATTTCACATCCTCTATCATTAGTCAGAATCTGCAGTCTATCGGAAACTTCCGTAACTTCAAAACCAGATCTCTTTAGCATGGGTAAGACATCATCCAGCGGATAAGGATAGTCTTTCCACACTTTGAGAGAGGATTCGGGGTTAAACTCCAAATCAATCGCACAGGAAGCAACCACGCTTGCAAAAAAAACCAATATTAACGTTTCGAAGTATTTAAACCTCATTTTCTTCCCACTCTCAAAGGTCGAGAACGCTTAATCTCCGACTATAACTCCCGCAGTAAAACTATTAATTTCAACTACAGTTTCATTAGTCAAACTGACTCGCCAACTTAGATTTCCAAGAACATCATATCTAAATGAACCCAGCAAATCTTAGGATTCAGTGACGACCCCTCTAGATAGTGGTGAAAAATCCCAAGCGGTATATGCCTCTATTAAGCGAACCGCTCAAATAAGGCGCTGTAGAAACCAGCAGACCATAAGCAGCGAGCCAATCCCTAACTGAAATGGATCAAGAGATATTGCTTTCAATGACCATGATTTTTTGCAACTTGGCTTTTAATTTTATTTGATAGGCACGTCTTTGCTTGGTGACCTCGTACAACACAATTCCCGATGAGGTAGCTAGGTTGAAACTTTCGATCATTCCAAACATCGGGATGTTGATACAAAACTCGCTATGTTCAATAGCCGTATCACTGATTCCATGATTTTCGTTACCAAACCACACAGCGAACTTGGTGTGTTTGGTGAAATTTCCACTGCCCAACATCACGTTCCTCTTGCCTTTGACATGCGGCGAAGTAACAGCCGAGACAAAACCGCTTTTCTCCAAATGTTTGATGCAAGCATCAGTAGAATCAAATCGCTTTATAAAGCTCCACTTCACCGCACTTGCGGAGGTGCGCGTCAACTTGGGATGCTCTCGCATGTCCTGCCAGTCGTCTGGCAAGGCTCTACGCTCATCCACAACGTACACCTTGTCGGCGCCTAACGCGTTGACATTGCGAATCACGGTGCCAATGTTTCGAATGTCTTCGGGATTCTCTAGGACGACTATCAAGTTCTTACAGCGAAATTCACGAATAGAATTCGCCCTGGCACGAACAGATGGCTTTGATTGTTTTGTTTCGATCATGAGGAACAAGGAGTTATCGTATTTTTTTAAGGCATCCATCAATTCAAGCGAGAATACGCGAAACCAACCCAAGCTCAGTTTCTATCCGGGCATTTACACTCCAGTTGTCTGGCCCACCCATCTGCCCTCGTATAGTCACGTCCAGAACAACCACCCCCAACGACGAGCAACTGGCTGAAATAGAAAAATCGTCACAAATTGAACTCCACGATCTTTGCCCCTGCCAAGGCGTTGTACTCAACCCGAGTTCAGTAAAAAAGTCAGTCAAACCATCTTCATCGGTCACCGGGAAAATATCAGCCTGGCAACTAACATGAGGACCCGTGAGCTCAACCTTAAAACCTTCGTATTGAATGGGACTGAATTCAATGAGGCGACTTGAACATGACGATTTGATGGAAAACGCTTTATTCAGCATAGCACCCCATTTATGACCAACTATTCATTTGATGAAAAGGTCAAGTCGATTCGAACTCATTTCTTTTTGATAAAAGATAAAGCGTACAAAAAAAGAAAAACAAAAGAAAGCAGAATACCAAAAAAAACTAAGGCAAAAATGTAACTATACAAAACTCCATTTACATCAAAAACAAAAACAACAAGCATTAAAGAAAAGATAAAAACAAACGTGTAGTTATAAAATTTACTCCACTTTTTTCTTTTATCCATTCATTCACCTAAAAATTTTATAATCTAAAAAGATCTTAATTTGTGGGAACAGAAAAATCCAACTTGCCAGCTTTTTTCTGCTTCAGTTCCAGTGTCCTTGATTCTATTGGAAGGTCCTGAATCGCAACCAAACCCTCTGTATTGAATTTAAAACCCTCTGGACATGGACCTGAGCAGTCATACACATAATCGATGGTCAGATCGAGTCGCTCAAACTTTGGCTCACCTTGATATGCCTCATAGTGTTGATAGATGTCAGCACGAGAAATTCGATCTTCAGACTTCAGCGAACGAACGATCAGTTTGGGTCGATCTGTTCCATAGAAATTACCGATTTCCTTCAATTGCTTAGTGGTGGAGTTCTTACCATCCATCTCGTTTGACCCAACATATGCTCTGGCCGACACCTCCGCCAACTTTGGACATAAGTTTCCTTGATCGTCGAGTTTAAAACAGGGATTCCCAGCGAACGAAAAGTCACGATCTTTTTTTAGGGACATGACTATGTTGAGCCTAAGCTCGTTCTTGTCATTTGAATCAAGGTACATAGGCACCACAGGGACACCCAGCATCCCAAATGAATAAAATCGTAGTGTAGGTACGATGGAGACCTTCAACAGAACATCATTCAGTTTTACTGATTGGAAGAATTCATCGGATGCCCCTTGGGTGGAATAGACATCATTGACTTGATAAGTGGAACAGCCACCGAGAACCAATACAAAAAGAACCACAAAGGACTTCAAACAATGTGTCATGAATTTTTTCCCTCTTCTTTTTTCTTAAACTGAACCTGTAGTGGTTAGATTTCTGATCCTTCTACATGAAGCTACCTAGGACGCTACAATTGGACAAACCCAACAGGCACCCCTCGAATGCGGGGTAACACTTGCCCTGAAGTCCATCGAACGCATTGCCGCACCTGGTTTTGAAGATAGTCGCCCTAAACACAGCAAGAATAAATGAATCAGATCACTTGCAGTAGCTGATTGGTTAAATTAAATTTTGAATCCAGCGTAGTCGGAATTTGCTGTCAAGTAGGTTTGTTTTGGGATCTACGGTAGCAACTTCTAAATTTAAACCACCCAAGATTGCAATAATCAATGGAATTTGGGCACACATTGACGCTTTGAACACCGTTTGGACCAATGATCCAAGGAAGTAGCCAAGAACAATGAACGAGAAATTATCGGCCGCGGAGAAGCGTACTTATCAAGTGTTAAATATTGTAGGCTTGACTGTACTCTTTTTGGCCTTGGCGTTGATTTACTTTGCTGGGCTGGATTTTTACACTGGAATGTTTTTGGCCTTTATCGGCAAACTAATGGCCCTTCTAAGCGGCTACGGCCATGAGAATGAAATACCTATTCGGGGCATAGCTTCAATCTCTCGGTTTCTAAATAAAAAATAGCCTTTATAGAACTAAGCTGAAGTGACAAGGGGCACAATTAAATTTGTGCATATTAAATCGGAGGAGGACCGTAACATGACGATATTCAAGTATTTGATTATTGGCCTTGGCTTCATTACTGGTGGATGCGCAACCGTTGCCGATACTTCAGCGGTGCTTTCAACAAAGTCGTCATGCTGCAAATCCCCAGCGGATTTCAGGTACGAGCAGCTCACTCTGGGAACAGCGGTTCAATTAACACTCGATGATAAATCGCCAGCGT
Organism: Burkholderiales bacterium; assembly: GCA_027484315.1. Classification (GTDB taxonomy): domain Bacteria; phylum Pseudomonadota; class Gammaproteobacteria; order Burkholderiales; family Burkholderiaceae_B; genus Limnobacter. The sequence goes on from JAIXTE010000005.1 coordinate 31,098, forward strand.
ATGCATTCGGTTCGGGTAAAAGTTACTTCAAAGCCTATTTCCTGCCCGTTGTAAAAAAGGAAACTACTCTGCGAGTTCGCTCTTGGGCCACAGGGTCCGTCGCATTCGAAACTGAAAAACTCTCACAGCTATATTGCCCTGAGGTGACCTTTCTCGATAAGAACCATCAAGCTATTTTTTCAAACGATCTGATCCCCTCCCCTGCTAAAGGCTCACTAGCCACTGGTTGGCGACCGTCCTTTATCGCCGATTTTGAAATTCCTTCAGCTGCAACCTATGTTGTACTGCACTCCAGGCCGGGAGGTTACGGACGGTTGGCCACACGATATACAGGTGGGGGTGCCTATGCAGTGGGTAATGCCTATGTCGTTGAGCGTGGAGGTGAGCCGATTTATCACCCTTGTGGCCCCACCGCGGATGCTGAGATTTCTGTTGTTCCGAAAACAAATTCACAATGAAATCACTCTTTCTGATTCTCATCTTTTTTTCTACGAATGCAATTGCTGCGGTAGATCTGGTGAAGGTCGACAAGTCGGACAGGAAGATGTATCTGCTAGATGGCAGCAAGGTGGTTAGGACATATGACATTGCGTTGGGAGCCAATCCCTATGGCCACAAGATTCGGGAAGGTGATGAGAGAACTCCAGAAGGGGTCTACATTCTCGATTATCTAAAACTTGATTCGGCTTTCTACAAGGCAATGCATGTCAGCTATCCAAATAAAAAAGATATTGAAAACTCCAATTCATTGGGCGTGTCACCGGGTGGCTTCATCATGGTTCATGGCCAGAAAAATGGATGGGGCTGGCTTTCGTTCATAGCGCAACGGTTTAACTGGACGAATGGCTGCATCGCCCTGACCAACGATCAAATGGATGAATTTATCGCACTGGTCAGAATCGGCACCAAAATTCAAATTCATCGGTAATTTTTTCAGAACCTTAAATAGATCAAATGAAGCTTTTCATCAAAATCTTGATTACCTTTGCGTTTGGCGCAATGTTTCAAACGCCTCTTGTATACGCGTCATGCCAATCTTCGTTGCTAAAAGGTATTCAGACAAACTCGAGAGAAGTCGTTGAGGCTGCAATCAATTGTGGGGCGAATGTGAATGGCAAAGACGAGGAAGGGTTTCCCATGCTCCATTGGGCAATCCTGGAGAAACACAATGAAATTGCACTGGTGCTTTTGAATAAAGGCGCAAATATCGAGATTAGAAACATCACCAACGCCACACCACTTCATATTGCAGCGGTCATTAATAACCCGGTTTTAGCGCAAGAACTGATACGCCGAGGTGCCGACATAACTGCCACAGCCATAGAAGACTGGACAGCACTTCACTTTACAGTGGCACGTGAAGCCACTGCGATTGCAGAACTCTTGCTGAACAAAGGCGCCGCTATTGAAGCGAAAACTGACGTGGGTGAAACTTTGCTTCACATGGCCGCGGACGGCGAACGATTGACGTTGCTACGCTTGCTGCTGGATAGAGGTGCAAATGTTTATGCAAAAACAAACCAAGGTGCAACTCCACTGGATTTGGCGATTAAAGAAGGAAAACGTGAGTCTGTCTCGATTTTAAGGCAGCACATTAAATCAAAAAGCCAAGACAATTGAATCGTCCCTCATCGGGAGCAGAAAAATGAACGATTACTTCACAGGATGAAAAGGAGTTTGAGAATGTCTAACCTATGGAAAGGCTTGTTAGGTTATCCGCGATTTGTTTTAGCTTTGTGCGCAGCGTTGGTAACATTCCCCGCCCATGCAGCGCCAGCGTCAAAAGAGTCGGTTGAGCGACTGCTCGAGGTTTCCATGGCCGATGTAACAGTCGATATCATGTATTCAGACGTTGAAAGATTCTTGAGAAAGATGCTTAACTCCCAGATTGACCGACGTGGAGTTACCTTGGCTCAAGACCTTTCAATTGACATGGCGATTGATCGATTTCTTCAAAAAGTTCGCTCGGAATATAACTGGACGTCGTTCAAACCCCTGTTCATTCCGATCTATCAGGAAACCTTTGATCAACAAGAGGTAAACGATCTCATCGCGTTTTATGAAACTCCATCTGGACGGGCCTTTGTGAATAAATCGCCAATGATTGCTCAACGAAGCTCACTGTTGATGAAACAACAAGAGCAAGTTTTAGCACCAAAAATAGAACGTGCTGTTGAGCAATTGAGCAAGGAAATCAATGACATCAAAAGATGACATTGCTGATTTACGAGAACAGACATCTAATCATCATGCACGGTTTTAACTTCAAAAATGATCAGAAAAATCATACTTTTTGCGAGCACTGTATTATTTTCACTCACTGCTCAGGCGCAGCAATTCCCAGAAAATGTAATCAACCAAGATATATCCAATGCCAGACGGGGTAAGCCTATACAACTTGAGCGTATCGCCCCTGGCCAGTCGATCACCGTCGAATTCTCCCGCCTTCCGATTTACATTTACAGACGGACCCCTGCCGAAATTCTTGCATTGAACACCACACAACGAGATTCGCTTGCAGACCCAGAGGACGAGAACTTTAGAGCGTCGGTTAAACGACAGTTTTCCTCAACCGCCACATTGGTTTGGGCTAATTTGCTGCTTCAAGCCGAAACCATTGTGAATCGAAAACCCACGAGATCCATTGATGAATCAATTTTGGTTGTTTCAGCGGCTGCACCCACATCAGGATGCATGCTTGCGATTACAAACACTCAGGAGAGAAGAAAAGGAGCGCTATTCAGAGACCCATGCACCGGCCACATGTTCGATTCAGCGGGACGAGCCTTCAAGGGCAGCGGGACATTTAACCTGGCAGTACCGCCCTACTCCGTCGCTGGGAGTACCCTGACTTTGAAGGCCCTTGGTAACGGTGCTCTCGACAAGCCCCCATTTTCAAAGCAGGAAATGTACCAAACACAAAACGCCACTAGACTTTTGATATCAGCCGCGCTTTACAACGACATGGAATCAATTAAGGCTGCGATTGAACAAGGTGCAGACATCAACTATTTCAGGATTGGTGAAGGATCCCCGATGGATGCTGCCATCGCCGGTAGCTCCATTCAAGTAATCAAGTTCATGTTGCAGAATGGCGCAAGGCCAACGCCAAATTCAGAAAGCTTAGCGCAGGCACTTGAAAGACAAGACGTATTGAAACTTCTTAACCCTTAACTTAACTAATTGACCAAACCGGTACCTTTAATGATCCGTCTACTTGTTCTTGTTTGTATCGCCTCTTGGTCAAGCCAAATCTTAGCCAGTTCAAACGTTGTTGTCGTAGACCCGCGAATGCAGCCGGGAAGAGATCTGAGCACTGAGACTATTTCAGAAGCCACCATCACATTCAAGGTATTAGACGATCGGGGAATTATTGAAGAATCGAGGGGGAGGCTTTCTCGTCAAGCAACACCGGTGTTGGTATCTACAGTGCAAAGTTTTCGCACTACTACTGGGGCCATAAATGCCGATGGTAGCTTTAAGGCTGAGGTGACCTTTCAGAAGAGAGACTTCCATATGACTGGTCCTGATGGCAAAAGGCAAGTGATTCCCGACAACCCGCCTTTGGCGGGAGTAAAGGTGAGCTTAGTACTCGATAACACCGGCAAATTTCGAGATGATTCATTGGTCATATCGGGTATGGAGTCAAAGCGAGCAAACGATCTTCGCGGTTCATTGATGCCTGTGATTGAGCAGCTTACTTTAATACCCCCGATACAACTTTCTGAGACGCAATCCCACCAGCAGGTTCATGCCTTGGATATCCCAATCCCAGGTATTGATACAATCAGGTTTGACGTAGCTGTAACTAGCAAACTAGTGGGTGTGGTTGATGGTATCGCACTGATATCAGAGGTTTTTGACTTCAAAGTACTATCACCGGATGAGTTACTTAAGGTCAGATTTGACGGAAAAGGAGAAGGTACTCAACATTACAATATTGAGAAAAAAGTTTTGAGTCTGGACGAAAGCACCCAAACGATTCGCTTCACTATTGATTCTCCACTCGGCTTACTCGAAGGCAGTATGGAAGCAAAAACCAAACAAAAAACTCGATTCACACCGCTGGGTGTGTTCAGATGAAGTTTGATATGACGAGTCTCCCGATTGGCGAAAACCCGAGGGTGAACTCAATGCCTTGGGATTCAGCATGTAAGAAAAGCTATCGCAGCTAGGTCACACCGGACAGAAAAGCTCGGGGCATGCGGTGCTTCTGATGCTTTTAGAACGGTGATGCATTGATCTTCCCCAAGCAATCATGAGATGTGCCAATCAATAATCGAGATACCCAGCACTTCGCACCAGTGGAAAATAAAACTGCAAACTTACCCTCCCACCTAGAGAAGCATATTTCCCATTCAGTTCATCTTGTACAAACCGAAGCACAGACTTGGGGTAAATGTTTTCATTATTTGCAAAAGCAACTTCATATGCTTCGGTCGGAGTTTTTCCAAAAATACGAAGATATTGAACAAACACGGATTTCAGTGTCACGGACCTAGCCTTACCATCCAGATTTCCATATCTGTCGCGGTTGTGAAATTCTAGTTGCGGGTCAGACGCAAACAACGCATCAAGTAGTTCATTCAGCCGTTCACCCTGAATCCCGGGGACTTCCAACTCGTCAAATATGCCAACGTTTCGGTAACGAATCGCACAAATGATAGTCATGAACAAAAACTGGAATCTTGTACCAGACTCTAGCCCAGCGCATGCATCCATGACCATGTTGAAGACTCGTTCTTGAGAACGAAGATCCAACTCAAATACACTGGCTACCCAAGAGAAAACAGACCCCGCGTTGGGCTGATACTTGAATGAACCCGCTGTCAAAGGAACACCAAAATCGACATCTTTGCGATCCCAATCAAATTGATTAGCTAATTGTTGGCAATATTGCTCAGTGGTCGGCTTCGGAAGTGCGTATCGGGTATGAAAGAGTCTGTCAAGATACCGACGTCCATCAAAGTCCCCACCGTATCCACCTCTGACTGTTTCAGCGAGCTGATTGATGTTTGTTGAAATCACAAAGCATAGGCCTGGAATATCAAAAAGATGTTTGATCCCCTCCAACAATTCGATAGCAAAATTGGGACGACTGCGATCTAGCTCGTCCACAAATACAACAATTGGAAGTTGGAGATGTTTGCCAGCTAAGCTCTGTAAAGTTTGATCGATTTCGCTTTTGAACTCGCGAATCACTTCCCGCTTATTACCCTGTTCCTCGATAGCCTGCACGAAGAATCGATCCAGACCTTTATCTATCGCGTCACGTGAACCGTTTTGATCTTCCTCGCCCACCCCAAGCTCAAGGAACTCATCTAGGCTAGTGCCTGAGATGTGCTTAGCGAAGTTGCCGGCAAGGAGCTTGGTGGCAGGCCAAAAAGCTTTTCTAATTTTTATGAACGTCTTCTGCAGCTGTTGTTTACCAATCGTTGGTAACGCCACTACCTTGTCCGGAACGGGCAAAAATTTCTCGATCCCCTCTTGCAACTCAGCAATAAAAGCGATCAAAGGATCGGAGATGCAATCAGCCTCCCATGCATCGAAATAGATCGAGCGGATTGGGGGATCTTGCAGGAGCAAATCCTCAGCCCACTTTTTGACGAAGAAAGTTTTCCCCTTACCCCACTCATCATCAATTGCCATTACAAATGACTTTGCTTTGCCCGTCTTGGCATCGAAGGATTTGCGTTTAATGTAACCCGTCAGAAACGCTGCATAGCGCCTGCGTCCCAGCGCATCGCCTTCCCACTCATCGAACTTGGATTGACTCGTATCGCTCTGCTTGAACACTATAAATTCTCACGAAAAAGCTTAATTCAACAACTCATTAGTGACAACAAAACCTAAATCCTCGCGGGGGATAGATTTGTGATCTTTAAGCGTCTTCTTAAATTCCTGCACTGAATCGCCCTGCCTTCCTTAGGTACTTTTTATCCTCACAATGGACCAACCGGCCTTTCGTTGACAAGCCTGAGCCTCATTAGGGACTATTCAGCGTAAGTTAGGTGGGCTTAGGGCGACTATGGCCCGCGAGTGCTCCGTTAACACGCATCGCTTATGCCATGGCGGATCAAAGCTCAAGCTCTTCCGGCCCTTAGGAACAGACAGGCTTAGTCGACATTATCTTCTTCAGGCCTTCGGACGGATCAAATGTGGCCTCAATTAAGTCCGAAAACGCCATGAACGCCGTACCTCCAAGCTTGAAAAACACTTGGTCAATCAAAACCTCTACCGCTTTTTCTGCACTTGCGTTGAGTATGAAATCGTTGCGGGTTTTACCCTGGACCTTAGCAGCTTCGTCATTCAAATCGAGAACCGTGGAATTTGCCCTGATTTTAAGCACCGTCTCTTTCATAACGAACCCTTCGTATCGTTAACGCCTATACAAATACTATCTTGCTGTGCGCTCAGCATCAATACAGTGCTGTTATAGAAAAATCGTTCATGATTTGATTATGGATACTTTTGTTTCGTTTGCAGCTAACCAGCGAAAGCTGCTGATCTGCAGCCAAATTTGATTTGGGAATTCTGGGGTTTACGAATCTGTATCGAGCCCTCAAGAATAACAAAAGCGTGCAGGCGGACTCATTGCTATAGGCAGAGACTTCAGCCACCGCGCGGCCTCGGTCATCAATTTGACTGATGGCTTCTTGACTGAATTCTTCAATGAATTGGAGCTTGGGCATTGCACGTATGGTGAGGATAAAAAGTGCCTAGGGAAAGCGGAGGGACTCATGATTCTACTGCGGAGCTAAGCTAACTTTGACACTATAAAGACAAGGCTCACCGCCACTTACACGCTCAAAAGAAGTTAATCTTTTTTCATCATCGAAAAATAAATTTATCCTACATCCCCGTTCATTAAATAAAACTTGAAATCGATCTGAACTTTTCTCTATTTCAAAACCGTTACTAATTAGTTCAGATCGCATACTGTTCGCACTTTCAGGACTATCTCGCCAGACCTTCAATATTGACTCAGAACTATGGGTCATATTGATGGCGCAAGAACTCAAAAATAAGAAAACTATCGGAACTAGCGCATAGAATTTTTTTATTCTCATTTTTAGCTCCAGCTTGAATAAAAACACTTTCCTGAAACATTCTTACTGCGTACATCTAGAGTCGACGCTATTCATAAGGAGTAATTTAAGACATATCGGCGTTGAATCACAATTTTCTAACTCAATAACTGGACAAAAAGAGTTAAAAATTCTGGACTTCTCATGGATATCAGTGGACCAACTCATCATTGGCTACTGATAATTACCGTAGCGGATGGCGGCTAGCAAATCCGCTACTACCCCTTGTCCCACGACGGTATCGAAATAATCTGCCGGACGCAGTCCACCGAGGGCATCGTTTGCACTGAAAGCCCAGCCCCCAAGCCACTTGGCTGCATCAAATCCAACAGGATCACCACACTCGTCTACTAGGTTCTGCACCTGACCGATCAGCAGATGAATTCCAATAATCTGGTTAGACAGACTCTTTTTTTGACTGGACGAACCTTTGGATTTGATCGAATAGACCGATGATAGGGGCACACCTAAACTTCGAGCCAGATCAGCCAAGCTGACTCCCATGGCTTGGGCTGTGTCATAAAAGTACCCACATGGAACTCCTGCCCTTATCAAACCTACTCGCTCAAACAGAGTGGATTTATAAACAGTCCTGAGGTAACTGGAAAAGCTAACAGTTTGAAATGACGCTTCGAACAATTGTGACTCCATGAGCGGGGTGAGCACATACTTCAATTTATCTGATTTGGATGAAAAAGACAGCCCCCAAAACGTGGCCTGAAAAGAACAAGTAAACATAGGCAGACGGCCAACCAAGAATCACAGAAATGCATTTGTGATGATGCAGTCGATTTTCAGTGCCTGAAGGTCAATTCAGTCTCATAAGAATTACTAAGCCGAAGAAATTGAGTGCGTGTGCCCAGAGGTGCACCTCAACACGATAGGTCTTAAGCGATCTAAAGGGGCACCCCTGAGAATTACTGGAAAGCCAGCACTGGCCTAATGAACGCCCCGATTTATCCCGCTACTTATCGAGTTTCTCCGCTTGTGATCGCTAAAAGAGAAAATACTCATAACCAAGGTCGTAGGTTCAAATCCTGCCCCCGCAACCAAATTTTTATCATTAAAACCAATCACTTCACGGTGGTTGGTTTTTTTGTTTTCTGGGCAAGCAACACGGCGTACGCCGTCGTTGTGGATTCGATTCGGGTTCTTGCATGTGACTGATTTATTCAAATCAACGCCTCATATGCTTACACCCGCGCCTCACCCTCACTTTGACTGTAAGTTCCGTTTACGGATTGCGACAGAATCAAGCAGCAGATCAACATGCAAAGCGTAGGCGGCGAGCGCGCCTTCCAGATCAGTACCGTTGGCAGCGTAGGCCAGCGCAAACCCGTGTAGATGATCTACAAGGATATCTCGCCACAGCAGAGGCAAACCGCGATTGGAAATACAGTGCGTGATGGCGTCAGTCCAAGCTTGGTGAGGCGCAGGCAACGCGCCCTGCCGTGCAACGATGGCCGTTGCAAGGCAGGGATGTCGCAACACCCTTTCGCAGTACCAAATCAGGTGTTCTCTCAGATCTGATTCATCGCTGGAGTCAACTTGCGCCCTCTCCTGAACAAAGCAATGTTCAGCCATAGCTTGAAAAAGCCCATCAAGATCGCCGATATGTGGGTAGAGCGCCATCGGCGTCACACCGAGAATCGCAGCGAGGCCGCGCAAGGACAAACCACCCGCAGTTTCCTCCACCAGCTTCAATGCCGCCAAGAGGATCACTTCACGGGTAAGAGGCATCGCTGATTTCGGCGGGCGACCACGTCGGGCCGTCATGGATGAGACACCTTGTAAGACGACTGCACCAGACCAGATGGAAACGACCTGGTTTCAACGTGGCGCAGAGAAATATCCGTAGACAAGGGACCGAAAAGCGGCAAGCCGTTGCCGAGAAGTACAGGGATGCGAGTAATGACCATGTCGCTGATGGCATTCGCAGCAAGAAAAGCCGTGATTGTTGCGCCTCCATCGACATAGATCCGTTGCCATCCTTTGTGCTGCGCCAACGCAAGCGCTTGAGAAACAGATCTCACGACCGTTACGTGACCAGCCAGATGCGTGGGAATATCTGCAGGATCAAGCTTTTTACTCAGAACAAACAAAGGGCTGTTGTAGGGCCACGGGTCAAAACTCAACGCGATATCGAATGTTGCGCGCCCCATCACAATACCGTCCATCTTCTCCATGAAGGTTTCATACCCATGGTCTTCTCCTGCTGAATTAGCGACTTGGAGCCAATCAAGTCCCCCATCAAGTCGGGCGATGAACCCATCAAGGCTGGTTGCAATGAAGACATGTCCGGTGGGCATACCTGAAACTCCTATTAAATATACAATGTATATTAATTGAAATTTTGTAAATCCGGATTGAGTAACTATCTGTTTTAGATGTAGAGGATAGAAAGACTCTTCAAAGCCGGAAGGTCAATTCGATCCTTTAGAAATCACCAAGACAGAAAAACTGGATTGGCTGCACAGACCAGTTCCTGTGCAAGTGTCGGGTACAACACACCCTTGCTGTTTTTCTGACGTCCTTTTTGACGTTGAAGTAGCGACATCAACACAGCCTCCCTGTCTGCCAAGATGGTCAAAGCGCACCCACCGCAAAATCGCAAGCCATAAAAAAAGCGACCCACAGAGGAGCCGCTTCTTTTTTAAACTCACCCTTGATTACATTGAGCAGCTGAGGTGCAAGCTGTTCCAGATCACCTCGGCACGCTCCTTTTGACCTTGACCTGCAGGAGCAGAAGCCAAGCCAGCGCGGATACCTGAAGTTGAACAACCGCTCACAGCTTCCAAAGCGGCGAGTGTTTCACCTTCACCAGCAGCGGCTTCTTTTTCAATAGCAGCGGTGTTGTTGATAATCAAGGCGGCTGTTTTCACTTCTTTGCCACCATTACAACTTGCTGGGGAAGAAAGGTTCGAACTGATAGCGGTAGTACCCAAATCGAATGTGATGTTGGTGATAGCTGCAACTACGTCAGAGGTGGGAGCAATCGCGCCACCCAGACCACATTCTGTGTAGATGCGTCCGATATCACGATCGCCTTGCTGGGCGTGTGCGGGCATAGCCAAGATTGCGCTCAGAAGAATTGCAGAAGAAAGGATGGTTTTTTTCATTTTTTGTCTCGTTAGAAAGTATGAGAAAAGTAAATCCCCGCCCCATGATCGAGGTCGGAATGGTACAACTCGACATTCATGGCTCCGTTTTTGGATACCCTGATAACCGAGTTACTTTCGACAAACATCGTGGATTGACGGCCATGACCGACAAACATCGAGTTTGCAGAAACCGGGCTGTATGCTGCACGCAAACGCAAATCCAGCGTGGTTGAAAATCTGTGGTTAGGTCGGTATTGGGCTTTACCTAACCAGCCAAAAGTTACCGGATGCTCGCCAGTACCGACCTCCGGCTCGATGTAAGCACCAGCCATCACAGTTCTTTGAGCATTGGTTTTTGTAAACCCAACCGCGCTGGTGAATTTTGGCCTCACACCATGAAACCCGCCTTGGTCGAAGTCATCCAGATAATCGGGCTCTCCCATACGACGACCAAGCGCAACATCCACGCGCCATGACAACAAACCGCCGTAGTCAGACATACCCGTGTCATCTGGCACGCCTACCGAGGACACAGCCAATACCTTCGCTTCATCCAACCTGTATCCACTTTTGGTTAGTGCAGCGTCAAAAACAAATACACTGAGGGCTCTGCCAACGCCAAGCGGGTGAAGAGTTCGATCACCTTGTTCGAAAGAGGCATACTTCAGTTTTACTTCGCTGTTGCGCCTATTGCTAAAAAGCACACCCGCCTGCAACTGCCCGGATTTTTGTGATTCATGGGGAATCGAATTCGGGTAGGGATTAATCTCCGGGATATGGGGCACTTTGGCTGGCAGACTTAACCGAGCCTTTAAAACAGCGTCTTTTTCATTGATATAGCGATTAGTCTCCGAATCAAGATTGACGGTTTGCCAGAAACTCAGCGCTGCATCCAGTGCGTACTCCGTGTCTGTCGCAGAAGGTATCTGACCGTTCACGACATCTTGCGACGCATTAAACGGGGACTCGATCAACCGCTGGTAGAGATGCTTTGAAGCTGGGCTAAGCGCAGCATACTTAGCCTGTAAAACAGACTGACCGGCAGCTGTGTACTGCACTGTTTTGACAAGAGGGGCGTTTGTCTCTGGATTTTTGACATCCTTGAGAAGATGAATCAACTCTATTGGTGCGAACCAGGTGGGATCATCGTTTATATTCAAGGAAGCGCCACTGACCTCGGAAATCATTCGACCCATGGCCCAACCGCAATTCTCGGAGAGAAAGTAGTAGGGAAACTTAAAAGTGACCACCTCCGCCATCCGATAGACGAAATCCATCTTTTGTGATTCGGACAGGTCGAATTCGTAGCGCCAGATTGCACGCAATTCTTTTTCCTGGTATGTGTTCATGTGAGCCGAATAAGCACCGTCGCTAAATCCGGCTGAATAACCACCAAAAAGCCCCTTAAAGATATAAGGCAGTACACCTTCACCTGGCGGCACCAAAGCCCCGTAGTTCATTGAGTCTTCAAGAGAGCGATGACTCGCACCCAAACCTGCACGGACATTCAACAGGGTGTGCCCAAAGGTGCTGGCTGGATTGGAGAGGTATCCTGATACCAGCAAAAGGTCCACAGACTGGACTTTTCCTCCTTCAATCCAGTTAGCCAACTCTTTGCAATGCAAAGGAAATGGCATTGGGCCCCCGTGCAATTGCCGATATACCCAGTTAAAACGCGCTGGATATTCGCATACCTTCTCCGAATTGAACCCGGATTCAGACAAGTCATTCAAAACAGCCTGGAGTTCAGCCAAGACCCAGTTTGGTGTGTTGGGTTGAGTTTGATAGAAAGTGTGATCGCCGTTATTCCATTCAAGCATCAAAGGTTTTTCATTTTTGACGAACAAAAGATTTCGCCACGCCTGTCCAAGTTGGGATGAAGGGTCGGCAATAAGCTTTTGGAGATAGGCTGGAGTTTGGAATTCTTTTTTTAATTGTTCTGCATGGGCTGATAAATGGAAAAGAGCCAGTGCAGACATCAGGAATAATACAGATATTCTCATACCGTTTATTTTAATTTTATTTTTATGATTTTTTGAAAAAACGGGTTATAGAATTTAGCTGATCTGATAAAGACATACTGATAAACTAAAACACTACGACTATTTACACATATTTCAGATTGAATAAAAAAACTTTTTCTCGATTTTCTGAAAAACATTTTTAAACAACAAGACAGTTCCTCATTTTTCAGTTTTTAATCAAGAACCACGATACAACATCTTTGCACACTTTCCAGTCCAAGTACATTTCTTGTCATATTAATCACATGGTATTTTTACAAATCCCCCCTTATTTATAGATATTTATAAAATATTGAAATCAAGTAAGTAATATTATTAAAAAAATAATGAAAATCCGTATAACCCTACCCTGCTGGTTTATTTCAACTGTGAGAGATAGGTTGAAATTGCTTTGCCTACGAAAGATTCGGCTGACCCAGCATCCTGATTCACGGATCGATGTGAGCTATCGGGAACAGCCAGAACAATCGCATTGGATCCGTTCAAATTCAGCTCATTCCCCAAAGCTTCAGATTGGTCACGGGAATCTTCCCGATCCGCAACGTGAAGAATCAACCATGAAGCGACATTGGGCTGCCTTGCATGTGTAATCGGCGAAAGCTCTTGACGAACTTTTGGATCCAGACCAAAAGCGGATTCATACAATCTTGCGGCCAACCTGTTTTTTCGACCTGAATTGGCAATCGAATCCATTTGTCGATTGACGTCATAGCCTGCACCATCCAGCAAAATCACTCCTTTCACAGCTGACATGGGCACACCAGCGTCTCCCAAATAGGATGGATTTGCAGAGACCAAGGCAGCCAAGTGTGCTCCAGCGCTGTGCCCCATCAACACAATGTTGTTTGAGTCAAACCCCAACTGCCCTGCTTTGTTTCGAAGATAGGCCACCGCGGCGGCCACATCACTGGCCTGGTCATTGGGAGACAGTGCCGGGTTTTCTCTGGAACTGCTTTTGGACAAAAGCCGATAGTTGACTGAGGCAAAAGCAAAACCCAGTTGGTGATAGAAAGCGGGTTTATTTCGAGTCCCAATCGCTTTGTCACCTATCACCCAACCACCACCATGAACAAACACTACCAGTGGTGCTTGGGGTTTGCCGAGCAATGGATAAAAATCGACTTCTTGTGCTGGGTCTAAACCGTACTTGTATTCAGAGTTCAGTTTTTCCTGTGCAAAGACTGGATTTGTTCCAGTGATCAGGAGAAATATGACAACTGAAATCAACTTGCGCATGATCAATTTCCTCCAAGCAAATCAAGTATCAAAGAATTCACTCTACCTGTTATTGATTCCGCAAGCGCGTTTGTATATTCATGACAATCCACTTGCTGAATCGTCTTTTTTGAGGGCTTCGACAATCGCATCAAATACCAGCCGCACTCGCGTGGGCACAGGCCCTCGCTGGGGCCGATACACATAAACATCCCAAGGTGCTGGAGAATCCTCCTCGAGAACGCGGACCAAGCGCCTGGCCTGGACATGGCGCTGTGCAAGGTAATCTGGTAACTGCCCAAAAGCCACACCAGACAAAACCGCATCACACTCTGCTTCCGGGTCGTCGGTCACGAATGCAAACGGCTCGGGGAGCACACGGCGTTCTTTGCTGAAAAACCAGTGCCAGGGCCGGCCTGCGCTGTGGTCGATCAGCCCTGTGGTGGGCAAAGCGGCCAGGTCTGTTATTCGCTGGGGAATGCCGTGGTGTTTGATGAGTGACCGGCTGCCATAAACACCGAAATCCACCGAGCCGACTTTGCGCACGACAAAGCGGTTGTCTTTGAACAGGCCCATGCGAACACCCACATCAATCTGCCCATCGACCACATCGGCCAGTTCATCGGAAAGCCGAATGTCGATGACAATACCCGGATGAAGGCGTGCCACTTCGTTGAGTGCTGGCAGCACCCTCAACCGGCCAAGACTGCGGGGAGCCGTGACCCGAACGCGGCCCACCAGTCCGGCAGTGGCCTGTGGCGAGGCAGGTGCAAGCACGGCTTCCAGTTGATCCAGACAGGCTCGCACGCGAGGCGCCAGTTCGGCCCCGAAGTCAGTGATGTGCACCCTGCGGGTGGTGCGGTGAAAAAGCAATTCACCGTAATGCGCCTCAAGTTCCTGAACGGCGCGGGTGACACCTTGCGGGGACATGCCCAAACGTGACGCGGCATCACGAAAGCTTTCTGCCTCTGCCGCAACGCAAAAAATCCTGAGTCGATCTTGAAGATGAAGCATGTTATGAACCCTATTTTTATTCCAATAACCGGAATTCTTAATTCCTTTCCATTCCATATACACGATTAATGATAACTGCGACACTGCGGCCATCGTAATCACACCCAAAGGAATCTCCATGACCGCACCTACTCGCTCTGTTGCCTTGACTATTGCTGCGCTGTTGATGTCAGCAAGCCTGACTTCGCATGCTGCCTCGCCTGCTGCTGCGTCTTCAGAATGTGTCACGTTACCAACCCATGCCCAACTGCGCGATGCATTGGTGGCTGCACGCAAGGCCGACAATGCGGGCTTCAACCTGGACATGTGGGGTGCGGTGGTGTCGCGAAGCGGAACCGTGTGCGCCGTGGCTTTCACTGGCAAGGAATTGGGCGACCAATGGCCAGGAAGCCGCGCTATCTCGGCGCAAAAGGCCTACACGGCCAATGCCTTCAGCCTGCCCGGCCTGGCCCTGGCTACAGCCAACCTGTACAGCGCAGTTCAACCAGGCGGCAGCCTGTTCGGCCTGCAGGAGAGCAACCCGGTCAACGCAGCAGTGGCCATGCAGGGTCCAGTCAAAGCCTGGGGTCAGCCCAATGACCCGTTGGTGGGTCAGCGCATGGGTGGCATCAATGTGTTTGGTGGCGGACTGGCCCTTTATGACAGCAAGGGGACATTGCTGGGTGCAGTGGGCGTGTCGGGCGACAGCTCCTGCGCCGACCACGCCATCGCATGGCGTACCCGCAACAACCTCAAGCTTGACCATGTGCCGGGCGGTGTCGGCCCTGGCGGCGTTGATCAAATCGCCTACCAGGGTGACTGGAAGCAGCCACATTGTATTCAGGCTGACCAGGAAGACGCAGTAGTGCGCACCTTGCCGGCCACTCGGATCAAACAGATGAGCCGTTGAAGAGGTAAACTGGTGACCAGCTTGTAGCAACACAGCTTTTAATTATCATTGGAGTACTCATGAAACTGACGGATTACGGACTGAAACCGATTGACTTCAACAATCCCGCTGAAACAGCAAGCAACACCGAAGCAGGACTGACACGGCGTGGCTTTCTGGTCACTTCGCTGGCTACCGGCTTTGCCCTGGCATCCAACCCGGTGCTGGCTGATGCCATCACAACCGACAGCAAGGGCTTGGTCGCAGGCGAAGTGAGCATCCCGGTCGCCGACGGCAAAATTCCGGCCTACCGCGCAATGCCCGCAGGCCCTGGAAAATTCCCGGTGATGCTGGTGGTGCAGGAGATTTTCGGCGTGCATGAGCACATCAAGGACATGTGCCGCCGTTACGCGAAGATGGGCTATTACGCCATTGCACCGGAAATGTTTGCGCGCCAGGGTGATGTGTCCAAGCTGACAGACATCCAGACCATTCTGTCACAGGTGGTGTCCAAGGTGCCCGATGCACAGGTTTGCTCTGACCTCGACGCCACATTGGCCTTTGCAGGCGCCAGTGGCCGCGCGGATGTAAAACGCACTGCCCTGGTGGGTTATTGCTGGGGTGGTCGCACGGCTTGGGTTTATGCCCGACACAACAGCAAACTGAAGGCTGCTGTGGCCTACTACGGCCTGTTGGAAGGGCTGAAAACGCCCGACTTGCGCCCGGAAGATCCGATCGACTTTGCCGGCGAGATCAAGGTACCGGTGCTGGGGCTTTACTCTGGCATTGACGCCTTCGTCAAACAGGAAACCATCGCCAAGATGCGTGGACTGATCAACAAAGGCGGCAGTGGCTCTGAAATCGTGGTGTTCCCGAACGTGGACCATGGCTTTAACGCAGACTATCGCCCCACCTACGACAAGGCGGCTGCGACCTACGCGCAAAAGCTGGCCAACGACTGGTTCAAGAAGTACGGCGTTTAACTTGGGACGCCCTGTTTAAAGCACTTGCTTTGACCCAGCCGCAACTGGCTGGGTCAACAACAAATCCGGAGGCACTGGATGCAAGCAGATGTTAATGCCCGTATTGATGTCTATTTCGACTTTTCCAGCCCCTATTCCTATCTGTCAGTTGCCCGCATACAGCAGATTACAAAGCCGCTCAACATCACTGTTCGGCTGATGCCAATTGCCTTGGGTGCCATTTTCCAAAAGCTGGGTTGGCAGTCGAGCCCCTTTCTGGAACAGCCCAGAAAGCTGGACTACATGTGGATTGATGTGGCGCGTCAGGCCCGCAAGCATGGGCTTGAATTTGAAAAGCCTGCTCAGTTTCCAATTGGTAGTATTGTGGCGGCAAGAGTTGCCACTGCCTACAAAGAAGCTCAGTGGCACGACGCATTTTGCCTGCGCGTGCTGAAAGCCTATTTTGTGGACAACAAGGATATTTCTCAGCCTGCGGTGATTGAAAAAATTTTGCGGGAATTGAACCTGGACGCTGAAGAAATTATTACCCACTCAACATCGGAAAGCGTGAAAGGCTTGCTGCGCGTACGCACAGAGCAAGCAGATCAACTTGGGGTTTTTGGTGCACCAACCATGGTGGTTGGTGGTGCGATATTTTGGGGAGATGACAGGCTGGAAGATGCAGTGGCGCATTGCCTGTCAATCTGAATGGCGAATCGACGGCTTGCAGATTGAAAGCTGAGCCGCAACATGACCACTCCCGCTTTACCAGCGGGATGCCTCATCAAGCCTTGAGTTTCCACACAGTGACTTCACTCAAAGTGTGCTGGTGCTTGCGGCGGGTTTCACGGATCACGAACGGGACTGATTCGGGTCCTTCAACCAGTGTGAATTTCTCACCCAGAATTTCCTTGAGGCCGTCGAGCGTGCCGTAGGATTCGCCATCTTTCTTGTAGCCGCCGATCCATTCGCTGCGCTTGGTGTATTCCTCAAGCCAGGTGTAGGGTGAACCCAGCACCAACAAACCGCCAGGGTTGAGGCGGGATGACACATCTTCCAGGAAGCGGCGTGGCGAGTAAAGGCGGTCGATCAGGTTGGCGGCAAGAATGAGGTCGAAGCCTGTAAAGACATCTTTGAGGTTACAGGCATCGCCCTGCCAAAATTCAACGCGGCTGGCGGTTTCAGCAAGGCCAAGGTTGTCCAGGCGACGTTCGTGATAGGTCACCAGCTCGCCTTCATCGGGCAAGGTGTAGCGAATGGCACCTGTTTCAGTCAGGCGAATACCGACTTGAATCAGCAGCGTGGAGAAATCGATTCCAACCACTTTGTCGAAGACTTTCGCCATCTCAAAGACGGAACGGCCGGTGGCGCATCCAAGGTCGAGCGCCCTGCCCTGTGCACCGTTGCCATGCCGCTTGTGGGCGGCAATGGACAGGTCAGCCATGGCTTTGGCGAAATTGGGTACGCCAAAGGCTGAATCGCCGTAATGGAATTCAGCGTATTGCGAAACCATTGCATCGGTTTCGTAGGTGGACAAGGGGTTGATCGCAGGCATATCAGTCTCTATATAACGGAATCCAGCGTGCTGGAAGAAATGGCGTCGGAAGGCATAGCGGGATACATGGCGTGATTCGTTGCCACATGAAATCCAGCTGCCGCCCTTGATGAGGTTGTGTCGGTTGTCGAAGGTTGGGCTGGTGAAATCGTCGTAGATCGGGTGGACGTTGAAACCATCGAAGGGATAGGTCGGTGTTTCACACCATTGCCACACATTGCCCACGACATCAAAAAGTTCGCCATGCGCAAACTGGTTCACTGGGCAGCTTGATGCCCAATGGTCCAGGTGCAGGTTGGCATTGGCCGCTTCGTTACGCGGTACATCGGCAAGCTGCACGTGATCGTAAATGCGGTTCCATTCGTCTTCGGTCGGCAGGCGAACGGGTTGGCCTGTCTGCTCGGTTTTCCAGCGGCAGAAGGCACGCGACTCGTGGTAATTCGTTTCCACGGGCCAGTCCCAGGGCATGGACACTTCCTCGGCCAGAAGGCGCAGCTTCCAGTTGCCAGGCTCGGTGGTGTCGCGCACCCAGAAGGTGGGATGCGTGGCTTGGGCGAAACGCTTCCATCCGCTGCCTTCATCGTCCCAATAGCTGTCTTTGGTATAGCCGCCCGCATCCACAAATTCGAGAAACTCGGCATTGCTGACCAGGTAACGGGAAGCTTGAAACGAGGCTACATCAGCCTTGTGACTGCCGTATTCGTTGTCCCAGCCGTACACCGGGTCGGCCAGGTTCCGGCCGAGCGTTACACGGCCTGCAGGAATATCCACCAATGTATTGATGGGCGCAGTGCCGCTTACGCGGCAGGGCTGCCAGGCTGGGTGAGGTTTCACGAAATGAAGTGCATGCTGGCGCATCAACACCGACGAGGTTTCGAGGTGAATGTGCTCGTGCTCAATGCCCATCAACACGGCCCAGAAGGGATCGTTCCAGCCAATTGGCAAAGTAAAGGTTGTATTGCGAATCACGCTGTCGACCACTTCCCTGACCTTGCGGCGATAAACACGCACTTCTTCAACGGTCGGCCAATCGTAGCGGGCATCATTCAGGTCATCCCAACTCATTTCATCGACGCCGACTGCGAACATGGACTCCAGGCGCGGATCAATGCGCTTGTTGATCAGCCCGGCGAGCATGAACTTGTTGATGAAAAAAGTGGCCGTGTGGCCGAAATAGAAAATCAGGGGGTGGCGAAGCGTGATGGGTTTTTTGTAATACGCTTCGTCGCAACTGAGCACTTCAAAAAGCGATTCATAGCGGTCGAAAGTGGCGTGAAAGTACTGCAACAGCTCAGCGCGCTTGGATTCGACATCGCTACCAGCCAAAAACGGAGTGCGGAGAAATTGGGCTTTTTGGGTGAGCGTGCGATCGGATGGGGAATTCATTAAAAACGGACCTGCAATGTTTAACTAAACAGGTTACTGTAATAACACAATTTGCAGTAACAAGCAGATATTCCAACTTGTCTTTGAAAGCCCAATTCTTACAAACCGGGCTTTTTCCGTTAAGTTTTTGTTACATCCGCATTTTCCTGGTTTGGTTTGTGCCCCAAACGCTTTTTACCAAAGAGGCCAGAAATGCCCAAAGCGGACTTTCATTGGGCTTGGGGTCTCGCCCTTCCGACATTCTTTTCAATTGTCGGGAGTACCAGAGTATTTCCATGATGCCCATCTTGTCGATTGCCTTGATTCCAGTGGAAACGGGGGTGACCTGCTCATCGCAGTCGCGTCCATCAAGCAGTTTCTTGGGCGCATCGGGATCAATCGCGAGAAGACGCGCCAAACCAACAATATCAAGGGCGCCTGAATGCAGTGCCGTGTTCATGCCGGCGTAAGTACGGAATCCCCCCGTGACCATGAGCGGCGTTTTGACCTTTGCCCTCACCTGCTCGGCAAAACTGAGGAAATACGCCTCGCGGTTGGCCGTGGAGGTTTTTGGAGTTTGGCCCACGATGCCACTCATGGCGGGTGCTTCGTACGTACCGCCTGAAATTTCGATGAGGTCTATTCCTGCTTCAGACAGCGCCTGGATGGTGGCCATTGATTCTTCTTCAGTGAAACCGCCTTTCTGGAAATCGGCCGAATTCAATTTGATACCCACCGGGTAGCTGGGCCCGACCTGGCGACGAATTTCTTCATACACAGCCATCACAAAGCGTCGACGGTTGTCAGGACTTCCGCCCCATTGGTCGGTTCGCTGGTTTTGATGGGGAGACAAAAACTGGCTGATCAGGTAACCATGCGCGCCATGAATTTGCACGCCGCCAAAACCCGCCTTTTTACAAATGGCAGCGCTGCGCCCGAAGCGTTGAATGATGTCTTCAATTTCAGCTGAAGTAGCCTCGCTCGGGGTATCAAAAAATGCGGCCATGTCTTGCCGAAACGGAATTGCTGACGGTGACAGGTTCTGCTTGTTCAACCCCTTGGGCGACTGCTTGCCGGGGTGATTCAACTGCACCCAAAGGGATGCGCCTTCCTCTGTCGCGGTATTGGCCCATTGCTTCAGTATCGGCAAATCGGATTCATCTTCGATAACAATGTTTCCGGGTTCACCCAAGGCGCGGCGATCAATCATGACATTGCCGGTGAAAAGCAATCCGATTCCGGATGTTGCCCAGCGGCGATACAGTTCAACAAGTTTTGGCGTGACATGGTTGTCATAGGTACCCAGCGCTTCGCTCATGGCGGCCTTGGCCAGGCGGTTGCGCAGTTCGATGCCATTGGGCAAGACAAAGGGGCGATTCAACAGATTGGGTTCGGTCGTGGACATTGGGTTCATCGTGAAGTTCTCGTTTATAGTTGATTAGGATGTTCAGCGAATGCGCAAGTGCTTGCGTATTCCAACATCGAGAAAGCGGGCAGGAAGTACGGTGTTCATTACTTTAAGGCGGGCAGCGGCTGAACCCGCTGTATACGCTGCGCGGGGGTTTGGGTCTCGTGCCGCTTTCAGGATCACGTCGGCCACAACAAGAGGGTCTTCTGCTGAATCAAGCATTTCGGCAAGGCGTCCTTCAATGGCATTGCGAATGTCGAGGTACTCGTCCATCAGGAATTCGGCTTGGGCTGAATTGGCTTCAATTGAAGTTTTCATGAATGCGGGCTCAATGACTGACACCCGTATGCCCATGCCGCGAAGCTCGTGATCAAGTGATTCAGAATAACCACGGAGCGCATATTTGCTGGCGGAATAAAATGCCATGTAGGGCATGGGCATGAACCCCAGTACCGAACCAATATTGAGAATGCGCCCGCTTTGCTGACTGCGCATGTGGGGCAAAACTGCATTGGTTGCGCGAACCACCCCAAAAAAATTGGTATTGAAAATGGCCTGTGCCTGTTCAAGAGAAAATTCTTCGGCACCGGCAGGCGACAAGCCTCGCCCGGCATTGTTGACCAGAAGGTCGATTCGGCCAGTGGACTCGACAATGCGATTGATCAAATCCGCCACTGATTCATCCTTGTCCACATCCAGCGGCAGCATGTCAAACGAATGGCTTGCGGTGGGGCTGGGGCGTCGGCTGGTACCAAATACGCGGTAACCTGCTTCATGCAGTTTTTGTGCCGTGATCAGGCCAATGCCAGAGGACGCGCCAGTGACCAGCGCAACGGGTGCTTTGCTTTTGTTCATGATTCAAATTTCCGGATTGAGTGGATTTGTGGCTGACAAATTGTTACTATCAAAACGAAACTAACTCTACCTGCAAACTCAAAGAAAGTCACTATCAAAATAGTATGGACAGTAAAAATAATTTGAATGACCCCTGCCCGATCGCTCGCAGCCTTGCTTTCGTGGGTGATGCATGGAGCATGTTGATCTTGCGCGATGCGCATGCGGGCATTACACGTTTTGACCAGTTCCGCAAAAGCCTGGGTATAGCCCCAACCATGTTGACCAAGCGGCTGTCGGTGTTGACCGAGGAGGGTTTGCTTGAGAAGCACCGCTATTCCGAACACCCACCCCGCGAGGAATATTTGCTGACCGATGCTGGCCAGGATTTTTTACCCGTGCTGTTCATGATTGGCGCATGGGGCCGCAAGCACCGGGGCGGAGGAAAACTGGTGAAATTTTTTGATGCGGAAGCTGGAACCGAGATCAGGCCAGTGGCAATTGACGAGTCCACTGGGGCAAAAATAGGTACCCGGCCAATTCGGATCGGTACGGGCAGCGAAAGTTGACCATGCACAGCCTGACCCTACTTAACAATTGTCAAGCCAATTATGTATATCGGTGAACTAGCAAAAAAGTCCGGTGCGTCACGCAAGGCGATTTATTTGTACGAGCAAATGGGCTTGATCCAACAGCCCGTGCGCAAGGGCAGCTATCGGGTTTATGAGTCAGTTGTGGTGGATCAGATACAAACCATCCGCTGCGCGCAGGCACTCGGTTTCAAGCTGAGGGAGTTGGTCGACGCCCTGGCGGACGACACTGAAGGTGCAAGTTCCGGCGTGGCTTTCATGCTTGAACGAATTCGACTCAAGCGACAGGCGATTCAAGCCCAAATTGATACAGCACAGGCGCAACTCAAACTGTTGAATGAGTTTGAAGGTCATTTGCTCAATTCAGCGGATTCCATACAGTGCGAAATTCTTGTTGACTCTTCCCCTAAGGGCAGACTTTAAGCTGCCTTTTTTTTCAAGAAGAAAGGAAGGTTGTCATGAACAAGCGCATTCTGGTGATTCTTGGTCATTCTGTTGGTAACAGTTTATGTGGGTCGATTGCAGATGCGTACACCAAGGGGGCACAAGCTTCCGGCCATGAAGTTCGATTGATCAGCTTGGCCAGTTTGAAATTTGATCCGATTCTTCACAACGGCTACAACACCATCCAGCCGCTTGAACCGGATCTTGTGGACGCGCAGGAAGCCATGCTTTGGGCAGAGCACCTTGTTTTCGTTTATCCGATTTGGTGGGGTTCAATTCCTGCCATTCTCAAAGGCTTTTTAGACCGCATTCTTTTGCCCGGATTTGCATTCAAGTTTCGACCCGGGGCCTTGATGGCGGATGGTTTGCTGGCCAATCGCACGGCGCACCTGATTGCAACCATGGACACACCCCCCTGGTACTATCGCCTGGTCTATCGCATGCCCGGGCACAATCAGATGAAACGAACCATTCTGGAATTTTGCGGCATTAAAACTGTTGCCATCACCAGCTTGGGGCCAGTGAAAACTTCGAGTAAGGCGACTCGCGAGAAATGGCTGTTGCGTGCATACACCCATGGTCAGAAAGCCTGAGGCCGCCCCAGGCGCAGCAACACCCGATGAGGCTGACCGTCATTTACAAGGGGTACACCCTCGCCCGTCAGCGTTTGTCCGTCAAGCTCAATTGTCGTTTCAATTGGGGAATCGGCCAGTTCTATCTGTAAGTGGTACGTGGTTTCACCAAAACGGTAATCAATGGCATAGCCACTCCAGTTGGCAGGTACGCAAGGCTTGATCATCAGCATTGCGCGTTCTGCAGTGGTTTGCAAACGCAAGCCCAGCAGCGATTCAATCACCAGCCGGTACATCCAGCCCGCTGAACCGGTGTACCAGCTCCAGCCACCGCGCCCAGTGTGAGGGGCCACGCTATAGACATCGGCAGCCACCACATAAGGCTCGACCTTGTACACGTTCACTTCACTGGCAGTGCGACCGTGGTTCAGCGGGTTGATCAGGTCCATGACCTGCCAGGCACGCGCAGCATCGCCTTGTTCCGCAAAGGCCATGGAAGCCCACACAGCGGCATGGGTGTACTGGCCCCCGTTTTCGCGAACACCAGGAAGGTAGCCGGCAATATAGCCGGGGTCTGCGCCCTGGCGGTCGAATGGTGGATCAAGCAAGCGAACCAGCCCGGCATCACGCTGCACCAGCCGGGACTCAAGGGAATCCAGAGCCTGCCTTGCCCTGTCGGCGCTTGCCACACCAGACAGCACGGACCAGCTTTGCGCGATGGAATCAATCTGGCATTCCACGCTTTGGGCTGAGCCCAGCGGCTGACCGTCATCAAACCAGGCCCGCCGGTACCATGCGCCGTCCCATGCATTGGCCTCAAGGCGTTCAGCAAGCAGGCTGCGTTCGGTTTCACAGCGGTTGGCAAATACCTCGTCGCCTCGTGCGCGTGCCAGCGGGGAAAACTGCCGCAACACTTCACACAGGAAAAAGCCAAGCCAGACGCTTTCGCCTTCGCCGTGATGGCCAACGCGGTTCATGCCATCGTTCCAGTCGCCCGCGCCCATCAATGGCAAACCTTGTTTGCCGAACCGAAGGCCGTGAAGAATGGCCAGTACAGCGTGCTCGTACAGGCTGGCTTCCTGCCCGGAGCGGGCTGGCAGGTCGTAGTAGGACTCTTCATCCGCACCCAGTACCCGCCCCTCAAGAAAGGGCACCCGTTGTTCAAGCACAGTGGTGTCGTTGGTGGCTTGCAGGTAACGGCACAAGGCCAGGGGCAACCACAGATAATCGTCAGAAATCTGGGTTCGTACACCATGCCCTGAAGGCGGATGCCACCAGTGCTGCACGTCGCCTTCCGGAAACTGGCGACTTGCGCATGTCAGTATATGTTCCCGAAGGATCTGCGGACTGGTGTGCACCAGTGCCATGGCGTCCTGCAACTGGTCACGAAAGCCGAAGGCGCCGCCCGACTGATAAAAGCCGCTGCGGGCCATCATGCGGCAACCGAGGGTTTGGTAGACCAGCCAGCCATTGGCGAGCATATCAATTGCAGGGTCTGGCGTTTTGACTTGCACAGCACCCAGCATATTCCCCCAGTAGGCGTTGACGTCGCCCAACGCCTGCTGCATGGCTGCACGGCCCCTGAAGCGACGCACCAGTTGCGTGGCCTCGTCGAGGCTGCGGCCCATGCCCAAGCGGAAAGTGATCTCGCGGGACTGACCCGGCTCGAGCCGCATCGACACTTGAATGGCTGCGCAGGCATCCAGCGCCACACCGCTGCGGCCAGACAAGTGAGTACGCCCCATGGCAGCGGGCCTGCGCAGCGACCCATTGCGGCCAATGAATTCATCGCGGTCACAGGTCATGGTGGCGGTCATCCGGTCGCCCTCGTCAATGTCGAGAAAGGCAACCCAATTGCCAGACTGGTTGCTGTAACGGTTGCGCGCCAGCACTGCGCCTGTGTCGGTTGCGATTTCCGTACTGAGGTGTGGCCCTGTCTTTGCGCGCATGTCACCCAAAACCCATTCGACATACGACGTGACACTTAGCTGCCGGGCACGCGTACCGTGGTTCGTCAGCACAAGTCTCGAGAATTTCACTGCGGCCTCGGTGGCCACGAACACGGTGAGTTCGCTGTGAATGGCGCCCTCATCATGCTCAAACACGCTGTAGCCGAAACCATGCCGTGAAGTGTAAGTTGCACCGGCGCGGTCATCGGGTTCATCGTCGCGCTGCGGCAGCGAGGTTGGATGCCAAACCTGCCCGGTTTCTTCATCGCGCAGGTACAACACTTCACCGCATTCATCAGTAACCGCATCGTTGTGCCAAGGAGAAAGGCGCAGTTCGTGGGCGTTTTCACACCAGGTGTAACTGCTTCCTGCATCGGTGACCACCGTACCGAATCGAGGGTTGGCAATCACATTGGCCCAGGGAGCTGGCGGACGTTTGCCTGCTGGCGGTGCCACGATGTACTCGCGACCGTCGGGTCGAAAGCCGCCTATGCCGTTGTCAAAAAGAAGGCGTGGTCTTGCTTTCAATGCCTGCAGTGGCGCAGGCAGTAAAACTCGGCGTGTGGGTTCCAGTGTGCGAATGCGGCGCACGGGAATTCGCTTTCGGTCAACCTGTTCGGCAAAGGTACCCAACCGGTCGCTGATGATTGCGCGGGCCACCGACTGCAACAGGATTCGGTCTTCGAGTGCGATGTGCGCGGCTTGCCGCACAAAAATTCCACCGGGGCGGTCTGACTCGCGGGACTCGATGCTGCCAGCAATCAATCCCAGGATTTGCTCATGCAGCCGCTGGCGATACACGTCCCGTTCTTCATTCCAGATGACCAGATCAACAGCCAGGCCTTTCAGGCGCCACCATGCGTGCGCCTGTACCAGTTGGTGAACCAGTTGAATGTTGGCAGAATCGCTCAGCTGCAGCAGCACGATGGGCAAGTCGCCGGAAATCTCATAACCCCACAATCCGGATTGGGCACGGCGATTGCGCACCAGTACATTGGCGGGCGCCCTTAGTGCAGGCTCGGAATACATGACGCTGTTGGCCAAACGGGCATACAGTTGCGCGTCGGCTTCGGTGGCGTTGATTTGTCGCAGGTTGACCTGGCTGTGCGTCCAGGCCAGTTCAAACACGCGGTCGGCCAGATGGCGGTCGCGGTACTTGTGAACCAGGGCCAGGCAGGCCTCCCGGCTTTCCGCTACCCCATAGACCAGATCAATCGTGGCGGTCTGATCGGGCTCCAGCGTGATCACACAGCGGGAAGCAAGCACGGGGTCCAGCACCGCACCGGCTGTGCCGGACAAGGGTCCGGTTTTGCGTAGCGCTTCGGGAGACTGCAAGCTGCGCCCACGGCCGATAAAACGGGCCCGGTCGGTTTCATGCGAAACCGGACCGGATTTGGCACCATGCGGAGCAACCAGGTGGAACATCCAGGGTTGTGCGTCGTCATTTGAACGGGGTCGCCTGGCGCAGAGCAATGCGGCAGGGTCTTTGAGAATTTCAGTTTGCAGAAACAATTTGCTGAAGGCCGGGTGCTGGGCGTCGGCCGCAGCGGGGCTGAGTACGGGTTCAGTGTAGGTGGTGATTTCTATGGTGCGGCGTTTGGTGTTGAGGTTGGTCAGCACAAGGCGACGCAACTCGATGTCGTCCTCGGGCGACACGACAATTTCCGTGTACGCCTCAATGCCTTCGTCCTGGCGCCGGTATTCGGCACGTCCTTCAGAGAAAATGGTTTCATCCAGATCAGGCTTGCGCCGCGTGGGCTGGTGCATGGCGGACCAGAAGCTGCCGGTTTCCACGTCGCGCAGGTAGCAGAAGCTGCCCCACGCGTCGGTGGTGGTGTCTTCGCGCCAACGGCTGACAGCCAGTTCTTTCCAGCGGCTGTAACCGCCACCGGCATTGGTCAGCATGACCAGATAACGGCTATTGGAGAGCAGTTGCACCTCGGGCGAAGGCGTGTTGGGTGTGCGAATGATCCGAAGCGGCATTTCAATATTGGACAGGCTGGCGCGGTCAAAAATGCGCTCGGTGGTGTCGTGAAAGGCCACTGCCTTTGGAATGCGTTCCTGCAACAGCAGCAGTGTTGCACGCAGTTGGGGATCGGCCTCGAAACGCTTTTGCATCGGCTGATCCAGCAAGGCGTGGGCCAATGCCAGCAAGCTCATGCCCTGGTGGTGCACCATGTAGGAACGAACCACTGCACAGGTTTCACCACGCCGCAACCGCAGGGGGGTGTAGTCCGCAGCTTCGTAGTAGCCGAACAGACCGGCCAATCCTTCCCGGGCCAGGCGTTGAAGGTTACTCGCTGCCGCTGCCGGATCAACCATGAGTGCCATCACGGTGGCGTATGGCGCAATGACCAAATCTTCAGCCAGGCCGCGCTTGAGCCCAAGACCGGGCACACCGAATGCGCGGTATTGGTAATTCAGGTGCGAATCGGTGAGGTTGTAACCCGACTCGGACACGCCCCAAGGCAGATTGCGCTTGTTGCCGTATTCAATCTGCGACGCCACAGCGCCACGCATGGCTTCCTCAAGGATGGTGTTGTTGAAAGTCGGCATGACCAGCATGGGCATGAGGTATTCAAACATCGACCCACTCCACGACAGCAGCACGGCACGGCCACCCTGCGATGTCGCGTGACGACCCAATGCAAACCAGGCCTGCTGGGGGAGTTGCGCCTGGGCGACACCAATAAAAATGGCCAGGCGTGCTTCTGAAGCCAGCAGGTCATAAGAGCCGGAATCGCGGCGGCGTTCGTCGACGTTGTAGCCGATGGCCAGTAGATGGGAAACAGGGTCATAGAGAAACCGGTTATCCAGTTCGGCCAAGGCACCTGCGCGCTGTGCAAGGTTGTACAAAGCCATGCCGCGGTCAGTTGACGCATTCGGTTCCGGTGCGCTCGTCTTCAGTCGTAAGCATTCGTCGTGCACTGCAGCGCACTGGCGAACCAGCGCGCCAGCCCACAGTCGGGCTTCATCACCGGCAGGTGAAATCTCAATAACCTGTGCCTGAACCTGCAATGCACAGTCGTGCAAATCGCTCAAGGCAAGGGCATTGGGTGGTGTTGTCGCAGTTACGGGCAAGGCCTGATCCAGCAAGGTGGCCAAGTGCGACAGACCATCGGGAGAATTGTTTGCGGTAGTTTTACGCAGCAATTCCAATGTGTCATTCAGACCATGACGGATACGATCAAAACAGGGTGGCTGTGCTGCCAGTAGCAAAAGGCCTGCGCGCAGGGTCAGCAAATGACCCGCCAAATTACCGCTGTCTACGCTGGACACATAGGCTGGACGCAATGGCTGCAAGGTCAGGGTGTCGTACCAGTTCAGGAAGTGACCGTGGTAGCGCTCAAGCTTGTCCATCGAATCAAAGGTGGCTGCTGTGCGTTCAATAAGCTGACTTTCGGTGAGGTAGCCGAAATCACGAGCAGCCAGGTTGGCCAGCAGGGAAAGGCCGATATTGGTGGGCGAGGTGCGGTGTGCCACTCGCAGCGCTGGTTTTTCCTGCATGTTGTCGGGGGGAAGAAAGTTGTCCTCAGCCGTGACAAAGGTTTCAAAAAAGGCCCAGGTGCGGCGTGCCAGTTCGCGCATTTCAAGCACCTGTTCTTCATTCAGCGTGGTGCGTTCGCGCACCAGTGTCTGGCTGATCCACCAGACAATGGCGGGTGAGAAAATCCACGCGATCAGCGGCAACAAGGCGGGCCACAGTGCCTCTGGTCGCCACAGGGCAAGTCCTGTTGCCATTGCAATTGAAAAAACCGGGGCGACCCACATGCGCCGAACAGTGCGCAGGAAATCTTGGGTTGGCGATTGGATTCGCACACGAGCCGCTTTCGCACTGGGTTCCCATTCCAGCAAACGCCGACCCGAGAAAAGCAGGCGCCAAAGGGTGCGTCCAATTGCATCGGCACTGACACAGGCTTCGTAAGCGAGACAAACCAAGGTAAGGCCGGCTTGCGCGAGGCTGCGCCACAGCGATTGAAAGGCCGCCTTCACGTGTTGCGCAACAGGCAGACCAGCCGGCTTGTGGGCAAGCTCGGTCAATGGACCCAGCAATGCGGGCAGAACGAGAACACTGGCCACCAACAAAGTCCAGAGCCATGGGGGTACAAACAAGATCCAACCCAAAACGAAGGCCATGACCAAGGCGATTGGCACCAGGCTACGCCTCAGGTTGTCGAGTATTTTGAAGCGCGACAGCCTGGACAAAGGGTTGGGCACAGTCTGCATGCGCACAGTGACGGGATCATTTGCTTGTGCAAGGGGCAGACGCAGGCGTGGCCACAGCCAGCCGATGACCTGCCAATCGCCACGGATCCAGCGGTGGCGGCGTTTGACATCCGCGTCGTATCGGGTGGGTGAATCTTCCACCAGATCCACATCGCTTAGAAAGCCACTGCGGGCGTAACAGCCTTCAAGCAGGTCATGACTGAGCACGAGGTTGTCAGGAAGCCGACCGGCAAGGGCTTGCTCAAAAGCATCAATGTCGTAAATGCCCTTGCCAATGAAAGAGCCTTCACCATGAAGGTCCTGGTACACGTCGCTAACGGCCCGGGTGTAAGGGTCAATACCGGAATCACTGCCATGCAAACGGCCGTAGCGTGTGCAGTTGGCGGCCAGCAGACTGACACCCACCCGTGGTTGCAAAATGCCATAGCCTTCGATTACACGGGCTGCATTCGCAGGGCCACCAAAGTGCGGCCTGTTAAGTGGGTGCGCCATGGTGCCGACCAGTTTCCAGGCGGCATCTCGCGGCAATTGGGTGTCGGTGTCCAGGGTAATGACATATCGCACACCTTGCAGCTGAGTCATGTCGCCTACCACGGTTGCAAAACCATTGTTGGCGCCGCGCAAAAGAGCATTCAGTTCCCCAAGCTTGCCCCGCTTGCGTTCATAGCCCATCCAGACGCCTTCTTGCGGGTTCCACAAACGCGGCCTGTGGAACAGAAAGAAACGGCTGCCACCGCAGCTGCCTTCTGCGTCACTGGAATACTTGGCATTCAATGCAGCAATGCCAGAACTCGCGGTGTCCAGAAGGGCTTCATCCCCCTCGGCGTGTTCAGTGCTGTGATCCGGAAAATCGGTCAGAAGACCGAAACGAAGTTGGGAATCACGGTTGGCAAGAAAGCGCACTTCCAGCGCTTCGATCAACTCAATGACAGCGGCTTTGCTGTCGAGCATGGTGGGCACCACCACCAAGGTGCGCGATTCAGCCGGAATACCTTTTGAAAAATCCATTCGCGGCAGCGGCTTGGGCACAACAAACAAGGTCACCAACCAATTGACAATCGCCACTGCAAGATGACTTGCACCCAGTACCAGGGTGACGATTGTCAGAAAAAGAAAGGTGCCCGAAGGCCATGCAGCGGGTGCAAACGACAGTGCCCAAAACACAGCCAGTATGGGTAAGGCAAGACTGAGTGAGATGATGCTGGCGCTGGTCCAGGCAAGGGGATGACGCGCAAAAAAGCGTTGTACCCGCTGCGTGGCAACAAGCCCCTCCCCCGAATTTCTTTCAAGGGCAAGGCGGCCCGGTCCAACCAGGTGGTAGCCCACATGGACCTGGCGCGGGGTTACCGCACCATCCGGGATCACCGCGTCACGGGCGGCCTGAATGGCAGCGTGTGCCACATCATCTTCGCCAGCGCGGGTATCACGGGCGATTTGCTCAACCGCATGGCGATAGGTGTCGCGGGTACCAAAGTCCATGGCGGCGTAGATTCCTGCGGGGTCACCACGCAATGTTTTATCCACCGTGGACAGGCTTTCGACAAAGGCTGACCAATCGGTCGCAGCCAGCAGACGCAAGCTGCCGATGCTGTTGCTTACCGTGACCTGGTCAGCAGCCTGGTGCTGGGCCTCCAATTGAACCAGTTGATCGGTAGTCTGATTGCTTTCGGCCAGGCGCTGTTCAAGCCAGCTCAGGGGCATGGCCAGTGCGGTGCTGTGGCCATGAAGGCGGCGCACCAGTTCGGCCACGAAAGGCGGGGTCATGGGTGGATCGGATCGCGTCATGTCAGCGACCACCAGGATCAGGCCCTTGGGCTCGCGATGTGCCACATCCAGCATGCGGTCTGACCATTTCGCAGCCAGATTGCGTTCGTCGCGGCTGGCTGCCACTGCCACCGCCACACGCCGCAAATTCTCAATCAGAGCCAGCCTGAGCATGATCGGAATGGCCCAGAGCTCGCCCAGGCGCAAAGGTTGTACTTGCTGATAGGCAGCAAAAAAATGAGTGAGGCTGACAAGCCCCAACTGCCCATCGCCATGCGCAACCGATTCGATGGCCAAGTCATAAACACGTGGCAAGCCCGCACTGGCACCCAGGCCAAGACGCGGCAATTCACGGCTATAGCCTTTGGGAAGATGACGTTCCGCAGTGCGGATTTCTTCCTCGAACAAATGAATGTTGTCCAACAGCCATTCGGCAGCGGGAAACTGCGGCCCATCGCCTTTGCTGAGGCGGCTGCATGCCGACAATAACACGCGCCGATTGTCGGCAAGGCGAGGCAGCAAATGGTCCGCTTGTTGGGTCAGTGTGGCCACATGAACTGAGGCCAGGTGCCAGCCATGGCGCTCCATTTGCGCTGCGGTGAACAGCTCCGCACGCAATGGGGCTTCACCAGACGTAGAATCATCCACCGCAGCTTGAGGAAACTTCGAAGCGAACGCCTTGAAGGAAGAAACAACCGCACGTAGCCTCGACATCATTGGGGGCACGGATTGGTGTGTGGATGGCAGACGTGAGAGCGGGCGTTGTGAAAAATTCGATGGGGTGTCATTGGGCGATTGCGAGTATTTTCCTGTGAGACAGGAAAATGCGCCCATTCATCCCTGGCGTCTGTGCGCTAGCGCACATAGCCAGGGACACTCAGACGTGGTTCAGAATGTCTTGCTGTCTGGGGTGCACTCGGAATCGGCACGGTTGATCGAGCAACGCAGCTTTTTCATGATGGTCAGGCCTTGCTTGTCGTAGATGCCCTGGTCCATGATGGAGCCACGGCTTTCACGCAGCATGATGGTGTATTTGATCATGTTTTCCGGAGTCAGATCGCTCCATGTTTTTTCCGGAATGGTTTTTTCCGCCCGCAGAATCAGCTTGAGTGCGCGGTCAAACTGACCGCTCCAGTATTTCCGTGACTCCAACCCATAATTCGCAGGGAACTTGCTGGTGTTGATCACCATTTGATAGCTCAGAATAACAATTGGAAAGCGATTGATGGCGCCCTTGGTGCCAATTCCGCGGTAGAGCTCAAGCGGTTTGTAGGCTGCAGCCGGGGCCGCGATCATGTCGACCACGCCGTTGTTGAACTTGCTGGCGAAGTTCGTGATATCTGCAGAAACAGGCTGCGCGCCAATTTTCTGAATCATGACGGCCTGGGCTTTGTCGTAATCAAACGCGGCAATTTTCTTGCCGGCCAGGTCTTCCACGGTTTGAATTTTTCGATCATTCAGCACCGGGTAGGCTGTACCAAACGGAATGATGCCTGCAATTTCATAACGGCCATTGCTTGCGATCTTGTTGGAACCTGGGGATGAAAAAACCTGAATGGCGCGCTTGACCACTTCGTAACTGGCGTCCATGTCCACCTTGCCATCCTTCACAATGGAGGAAGCGCCCAGAGAATCGATGGCTGCGGTGGTCGAGTTGAATTGTCGGGTGCGAAAACCCGTTGCAAATACTGCATCACATTCGCCCGCGATGAAATCCTGGGTTGCAATTCTCTCGTCCGTGTAAGCATGCAAGCTGATATTGGCCCCCCACCCCTTGGATGCGACAACATAATCTTTTGCCATGGAAAAAATATCGCCGGCCGCGCCCAGAAGATCATAGACACAGAGCTTTTGGGTAGTTTGCTGAGCTTGTACAGGCGTACTCAGGCTGCCCGCCACGATTGAAATTGCCACAACAGCACTTCGGTATCCGATTGTTCTGAACATGTCATGTCTCCTCTTATTTTCTTTTAGGTGATTCGATTATCACATTGCGGAAAATATATACTCTTGACTCATTGAGACATATTTTTGACTTTTCGAGACAAATGAAACACTTGATGAGATCGACGGTGTTGCTTGGATTCAAGGAAGTGGCCAGCCATGCCGGATTCAACGCGGAACAGATTGCTGAAAAGTTCAATCTGGATTTGTCCCTGGCTGAAGCTGAAAACCAGTTTGTGCCGATGGAAGATTTCGTGAAAATGCTGGAGTACACGGCAAGAGTCAAAAACATTCCTGACCTTGGCCTGCGAATGTCGCCGTACCACGACCTCAGCATCTTGGGCCCCTTGTCACTGGTCATCAGCAACCTGCCTACGGTCAGTGAAGCCGTGTTGTACGCAGCCAATCACATTGATGTGATGAGCCCTACCCTGGCGATTGAAGCCTACCCGGCAAAACCGGAACACAATGCCGACAAAAACCACACCTGGGTGTCCATTTCAATTGACCTTGGAAAGCCGGCAGCACACAGACAGGCCCAAGACATCTGCCTGGGAAACCTGCACCGTTTTTTGAAAATTCTGGCGGGGAATAATTATCAACTGGCGAAGATCACCGTACCGCACAGTGCACAATCGATCGCGGGGGTGTATGAGCAGTTTTTTGACGCACCAGTTTTTTTCGAGCAAAGCCGAGCTGCCCTGCTACTTGCCAACTCCACATTCGAAAGCCGGTTGGACAAGCCCAATACCGAGTTAAGCCAGATCGTCGATTTGCACATTCAAACAAACTTCCAGAGTCTCCGGGGTTCTTTCACTGCACGCACTGCGCAGGTGATCCGCAAGGTGTTGGGGCGTACCAGTTGCAGCAAATCAGAGGTGGCTCAGCTGCTGGCCATTCATCCCCGTACCTTGCAAAGACACCTGCTGGATGAAAGCACATCGTTTGAGGAAATCAAAACCCGAATCCTGTGCCAGGAAGCGTTGCGCTACCTGACACAAACCCAAATTCCGATGACTCACCTGGCCTCTATTCTTGGCTTTTCCGAACAAGCCACGCTGGTGCGTTTTTGCAAGCGCAATTTTGGCAAGTCCCCGACAGAAATCCGCAAAGGTCATGGTTCGCCTGAGTCTTAAGGTCAGGTCGATTCATCCCGCTTTAATTTTTCTTTAACTTTAAGACAGGCGTAAAAGCTGGTCCGATGCGATTAAATCCATACATCGAGTCCGCTTGAACAAGCTTTTAAACAGTTGGAGAAAACAAGATGAAAAAAGCAATTTGTATTCTTGCATTGAGCACGTTGACACCCATGGCTTTTGCAGACACGGGTTGGACATCCAGGTATTGGGAGTATGCCAACTCGATTGGAGATGCAACACCGCTGAGTCAATATGAATGGGGGGTCAGGAACGGCTTCATCAAAGACGATTCTCGAAAGGACAGAATTGTCTTGAGCAAGGAAGATCAAGCTGAAATTGCTCGTCTGAACTATTTTGGTGACGCAACACCGCCCGTCGATGTAGCACTAAGCACGGGGCCTCGCAAAAAACTGACTCCGTTGGAGGTGGAATACATTCGCTTCACCGACACCTATGGTGACGGAACACCACCCTCTTTCAACGACTGGAAGACCTCGAAGCGAAAATAATTCGTATCAGTGGAAACACTGAAGCAACTGGCGGCATATTTGAACAGATGCCGCCAGCCTGTTTATTACTAGTCTCGTATGCAAATGATGGAAATGTAATGATCCTGTAAATCAAGCCGACTTGAATTTCAGTAAACCAACTGAAGTCGGGTCATCACCACCTGTTCTTCTTCACGGTCTCGGCCTGCACTGGCGCCACCCGAGAAGCGGGTGGAGTTGAAGTCAACAGACCACTTCAAGTTTCTGTTCACATGAAAGTTCAAACCCAAACCGTAATTGAAGGCTTCCCTTGCGGCACTGTCCGGATCGGCCAATCGGTTAGCTCCTCCTTCAAAGGCCCGTTCGTCAATACTCAATCCGGAAACCCGGAAAGCCAGTTCAACTGCATTGCTCGATGAGCCTTTGGCCAATTCAACGCCCCTGAAGGTGATTGGCTCGCCCGTTGGCACCCAAGAGAAAGTAATGTCATAGCCCGTGTTTCTGATTGAACTTTCAATGTTGTTGCGCGTTAACTCCTGGTCTGAAATGCCGTATTCAGCCACCAGTCCGAAATTGTCCTTGAAATAGGTCAACTGGGGAAACAATCGACTGTGAGTACCCGTGGGTGTCACACCAGCGGCGTAGGAAAAAAATTCTTCCTGTGCAGCGGTTCGGTATCGGGCCAGTGTATTGCTGACCACGGCGGTGTTGCCTTGCGAGGTTTTTTTGCTCCCATAGGTTCCAGAAACACCAAAGCCAAGGCCTTTCAAGGCATTGTCTTGCTTGCGGAAAGGTTCAGCGAAAATCCGCGCCTGAATTTCCTTTCCCGCATCATCGCGTGAAGACACGTCACGTCCATCCGCCGCGCCATTGAACAAACCAAGCACAACGCCCACGCGACCATCAGCCAAACTCGAATTCCATGAAACCCCCAGATCGCGATTCGGCGCAAGTTCATTGGCAAGGCCACGTTCAATCAGGGGCAGTGCAGTGGCCACCCTCAGGCGGTCAATACTGACTGCGGTTTTCTGCTTGCCCACACGAAGATAAGCATTGTCACCCACTGGTACGTCCGCAAAGGCATCCAGCAACGAAATGTTGGCACCTGTGCCATTGCCGCTGAGTTCAGGGACAATCCTGAAGCCGACCCCGGCAAACTTGCCGGAAAAGGTGGGCCTTACGCGGCGCAGCAAAAAGCCGTCATCCAGCGCTGCGCCGGTTGCATTCGATCCTGAAGCAAAAAAGCGGCCGTCCATTTGCAACATGGCGCTAAAGCGCAACTCGTTGCCATTGTCAGGATTAAACAAAGCATAGCCGCCGTCGTTTGTGACCTTTACTTGCGGAATTGATTTCGCAGACGTCGATTGAGCAGTTGGGGTGGACTCTACTGGCGGCTGGGATTGCTGTTGAGCGAGCAAGCGGCTTTCAAGTTCAAGTATTCGTCGCTCAAGTTCCTGAAGCCGATCACCGTCGGCATGAACATTCGCGGTCTGAACCAGAGTTGCAATCAGAACACTCACCTGGACTGTTCTAAACGGAAAATTAGAGAAGAATTTGTTTTTCATTTTCTTGGCATGAGTAACTGGGACGCACATCATTACCAAGACTGAAAAAAATGTGAAATAAGAAATAAGTCTTTGTTAATACTGGATTTTAGTTAACATGAACTTAATCCGAAGTTAATTTAATTTTAATGAAAATCACTGCATTGCTTAAGTGCGACTTGCCCGACAACTTTGCAAACTTAACGCGAATTGAGGCGCCGATATTCACCAGGCGAGCAGTTGTACCAACGACGAAAAGCACGGGTGAAACTGGCGGTGTCGCCATAACCCAAATGCAGAGCCATTTCATCCAGTTTCATTTGGGTGGACAACAACTGCGAAGCAAGCTGCTTGCGCTCAGCCTCAAGAAGATCACTGTAGTTCACACCCTCCTCCGCAAGTTTTCGCCTGAGACTCCGGGGTGACAGTGACAGGACACGCGCCACGTCTTCCAGTGTAGAGACCAGCCCCATGGGGCCCAGCAGGATTTGGCGAACCTGACCCGTCAGCCCCTCGACCTGTCGCTGGCGCAATTGCCGGTTACATTGGTCTTCAAACACCCGAAGCAGGTGCAGGTCACAAGTTGGCAATTGCAACTCGGCGTGACGACGATCCAGAATGATTGCGTTTTGCGGGCAACCTGTGTGTGGGCGAATTCCAGTCAACTCTTCAATACGTTGAACATGGCTTCCTGGCAAATGCTGAAACTCAAGGCGTTGCACGGGCACGCCATTCAAGCCCAATTCGCGCAGCAGACTGAACGCGGTTCCCATGTCGCGCTCGAGAAGAAAGTGTCGAAGATGCTGGGCAATATCGTCTGGATATGCGGCAATTCCGAACAATGCATCCGTGTGGATGACTGAAAACCTGCAGTAAGCCGTGCTCAAAGGCAGGTAACGCAATGCGGTTTCTACTGCAGCAGCAAGCGTAGGGCTGGTGCGAATGGCAAAACCCCAAATGCCGAAGGTGGACACGTTGTACTGCAGGCCGAGCTCGAAACCCAGGGCGGGTACATCGGGCAGGCTCATGATCATGTTCTCGAGCAATCGCATTTCCTGGCTGCGCTGCAACCAGGTGTCAGGGCGTTGCAAATCATCAAGTTCAACGCCGGTGCCCAGCAAACAGGCTTGCCCATCCACGCCAAAGCGGGCTGCAAAATTGACCATGACCTGCGCAATTGTCGCAGGGTGCATCAATGGGGATTCCCGCAAACCTGACTCCAGAAAAAATTGGCCCGAAATGCGTGGATCAAGACCTGAAATGCCCTGTCTCGACCCGTGCAAACACGATACATTCACGCTACCAGAATAAAACATCCGAGAGAGACAGATGCAAGCAAACCTGAATGAACTGAACCGGGAAGCGATTGAAATTTCCAAAGAGTATACGGGCGAACTGGCTTGGCTCTCGATTGGTCTGACCGCTTTTGTGCTTGGGGCGATGGCCCTTTTATTGTGGCAGTTCGCCGCTGGAAACATCAGCCTCTGGATCGCGATACCGGCTTATGCGGTGTTGACTTACATGTCATACACACCACTGCACGAAGCGGTGCACAGCAATATTCACGGCAAGCATGAGAACCTGAAATGGGTTAACGACCTGTGTGGCTACCTGGTGGCCGCCTTGATCATGGTGCCCTACTCCACCCACAAGGTCGAGCATTTCACCCACCACCGCTACACGAACCACCCCGACAAAGACCCTGACTATGTGGTCAGC
Source organism: Burkholderiales bacterium (assembly GCA_027484315.1). GTDB lineage: Bacteria > Pseudomonadota > Gammaproteobacteria > Burkholderiales > Burkholderiaceae_B > Limnobacter. Next base: position 68,912 of record JAIXTE010000005.1, read on the forward strand.
AACATGCGCCACGGATTTTTCTCATTCGTGGCCAGTGGCTTTCACTTTCTGTGGGTTCAAATCACATTTCTGTTTCGCGATTACTGGAAGACCACGAGCCTGAAAGACCGCAGCATTTACCTGGCGGAGATCACGTTCACCGTGGCTTGGCGCGTGGCATTCGGATTGTGGGTAGGTACGGCCGAAGTGGCTTGGGTTTTGGTGGCAGGCTACCTGATTGGCGCATTTTTCACGGCTTACTGGTTTGCCTATCGGCCTCATCACCCTTACGACAATGCAACCCGCTACCAGAACACCAACAGCCTGATCATGCCCAGCTGGATGAAACCGCTGGAGTGGTTCTGGCTGGGCCAGAACCTGCATTCAATTCACCACCTGTTTCCCCGTGTGCCGTTTTACCGTTACCACGCGCTGCACCGAAAAATTGAGCCAATATTGCGTGCGCATGGCACACCAATTATCGGAGTTTTCAGCAGGCAAAGTGTAAACACACCCAGGTAAAATCAAATCAGCGATTCAGGGTACTCAACCTGCAACCCTGAATCGCGCAATCTGGCTTTCCAGCTGGTTGGCCACATTTGAAAGGGTTTTGGCCACATCCGAGGTTTCCTGAGCTACCCCGTAGTTTTCTTCGGACACCACTGCCACCCGCTCGATTGACCGGGCAATGTCCTGCCCGGCAGCGTCCTGTTCCCGCAGGCTTTCAGAGATGTGGGCTACCGCCATGGCCGCTTGGCGCACATGTTCTGTCACGCCTGAAATCTGGGTGCCTACATCGTCTGAAATCTGCACTCCAAGATTTACCCTTTCAACACCACTCTGCATTTGCTCCACTGCAATCTGCGTGCCTTTTTGAATTGACTCGATGATCGAACCAATCTTCAGCGTGGAATCTGCTGTTCGTTCCGCAAGAGAACGCACTTCGTCCGCAACCACTGCAAAACCGCGGCCTTGTTCCCCTGCACGTGCGGCCTCGATTGCGGCATTCAGCGCCAGCAGATTGGTTTGCTGCGCAATACCGCGAATGGTTCCGGCGATGTCGGAAATGCCTTTAACCTGAGAGGCCAGTTCAACCATGGTTTGTGCAGACTCCTTGACCACACCCGAAATCGCGCGCATTTCGCTGGCCGCTTTGTCGGTACTCAAACCCGCTTGCCGGGCCAGGCTGAGCGAGCTTTTCGAGGCCTCATCTGCCAACTGGGCTTGCGAAGAAATGTTGGCAACACTGACCGACAACTCTTCCACTGCAGCAGCCACTGAGCTTGCAGCATCGCTGTTGGCTTGAGAGGAAGTGAGGGATTGACTGGCCGCCTCACCCAGATGATTGCTTGAAGACAAGAGCTCCTGGCTGGACAAGCGCACACCACGAACAATGTTTTGCAGTGACTCCATCAATGCATTGAAGGCTTTGATCACATCGCCGATTTCATTGTTGTGCCTGTTTTCTGCCCGCAGGGACAAGTCACCCTGTTGATCGATTCGTGTCACCGTTTTAACCAGTGCGTCCAGGGGCTGTCCAATCGACTTGCCCAAACGGCGCACAATGACAAACACACCGGTAATGGCAAGTACAACAAGCCCAATCATGATAGCCAGCGCAAGTTCAACCACGGTGCGCGAAGACGCTTTTGCAGTGGCTGCTTTCGAGGCCAGGCTGTCGGATAACTTTTCCATGCTCTGTTCAAGCGACTCGAAGTCGGCCATGAACTGTTCCCATTGCTTGTCAGTGGGTACAGCGCCGGCAGCGTCTTTGGTCATTTGCCTTGCTGACGCCACATAACGTTCTGCAACCCGCGACACCTCGTCCATTTCCTTCGCCAATTCCTGGTTGTCCGGATTGCTGCGGTTTTCACCCAGGTTGGACAACAGGCGGTTTCCATGTTCATCCACCGCATTCAGTACTGCCGCCTTGCCTGAGGAATCAGCCATCAGTTGCAGCTTGATGGCCTCAAGTACATCGCCTCGCAAAGCGTCGTGCATCATGTCTGCATCCATCTGGGTGCGAACCGATTCAGAACTGGAGGTCAGTTTGCTGACAGCGCTGTTCAACTCCAGCATGGCCGTGGTGCTTCCTGCACCAAGCACCAGCAGGATGCCCAGTGAAAACCCGGCATTGAGTTTCAAGAGTGACTGAATGGATTGTCGTTTCATGTTGGGGCTGGCTTGAATGGATCAATCTTCAGATTAACCCAGACAGGTGAAGCCCAATCCAAAGCTATAAGGCCAAAACAGGTGCCAAATAAACCGTTGAAATCCGGGTCAGAATTGAACCGTACTGCGTACACCCAACACGCGGATAGACGGCAAACTGGAATCGCCGCCGGGCGATTGAATTCTCTGAAAATCTGCGGACAGCCACCAATTCCCGGACATGGCGTGTGAATAGAGCAATTCGAGGCTGTGCTCTTTCGAGGCTGGTGCACCGATGGCCACCGCAACAGGGTCGGGTCGAAGATGACCAATTGCCAAGCCCACATGATCCTCTGGAATGCCCCAGAGAGTCCCCTTCTGTTCCACACCATAGGTCACGGCCCGGTCAAAGCTGCGAACTCCCCTTCCGCCATAAGACAAGCGTGCAAACACGGCGAGATCCTGCCTGATTTGTTGATCACCGGAAAAGCCCCAACCCGACTGTTTCTCGGGCTCAGCAGTCAAGGCATTTTCAGCCTTGGGATTTGTCCAGTAATGCACAGCGGCAGAGCCCTGCAGGCCTGGATAGAATTCGCCAAACCGGCGCAGTTGGGCAATCAGAAACGGATTACTTGGGGATTGATCCAGGTTGCTGCCATTGCCTGCACCAAATGCACCCAGTGACCACATCCAGTTGGCTTGATCTTCGTGTTGGGTCTGATATTGAACCAGTGCACCGGGAGAAAATCCGTTTTCGTCCACCCCGTAGTTTCCGCCGGTATCCAGCATGGGATTGTGCACAAAAATGTTGTTGAGAAATTTCAGTGCCTCATCATGCGCCAAGTCGTTGTGGTCGAAGAACACGGTGGGGTCAATTTTCCCGGCAACCACGCTGAGGCCCTTGGCAATTGAATCCAGATCAAACTGCAGCCAGGCTTGTGCAAGCACTGACTTGATGTCGTGCAGGTGGTTGTCTGAACCTGCAAAAGCCGTGGTGTTCACGGCACTGGTGAAAATCGGCGTGTTGATCTGCAAGCCAGACCCACTGCCCGTTCTCAACTGTCCATAAAAACGGGCGTGCTGTTCCTGAAACTCGCGTTGCAACTCAAGGTCCAGCCGGGTGTTCAATTGCCTGCGCTTTGAAGCATCAACCATGTCTGCCCCGGACAGGCGCTGGCCGACTATTGACCAGCTTCCGCCCCATTGCCACTGCGAGCCTGCAGAATCATTCTGCGGCTCAGGCATGGTTTGCGCATGGGCCAAGGCGGAAGAAGCCAATGCAAGGCTTAACAAGACATTTCGAAAAATCAGACTCACTGGCGGCTCCCGTTTAAACCAATGTCACAAAAACCTGTGACATACACCGGGAGATTATCGATGAGCGCTCAAAATCACATGGTCGGAATTAAGTGGTGTTTTGGGTCGATCAATTTCGATTCAACTTGCCATCGCCTTTTTTTGTATCAAAACTTTTCCTTGAATGGACGCAAATCCAGTTCCTGGGTCCAGGTCGAAGGGTGTTGCTGGTGCAGTTGCCAATAAATGTCAGCAACGGCCGCAGGCAAAAGCGTGCCATGTGTTCCCTTCGACATCAGATAGGCCTTGCCAATACCACCGACTGCACTGGAAGCGCGTTCGCCGTCCACTACGCCATCCAGCACCACGTGAGCCACGTGAATACCCTTGGGGCCATATTCCCGCGCGAAAGACTGGGCAAAACTTCGCAAACCGGCCTTGGCTGCGGCAAAGGCAGCAAACTGAGGGCGCCCGCGAAGGGATGAAGTCGCCCCTGTGAAAATCAGGCTGCCCTGCTTGCGTGGCAGCATGGCTGCAACAGCCTGCTGAGCCACAATAAAGCCACCCTGGCAACAGACACGCCACATGTTTTCAGCCATGTTGGCGGTCACGTCTTTCAAGGGCACGGGCATGTTTTTCTCGGACGCATTGAACACCACAACTTCTGGAATGCGGCCCGCATTCCGGATTTGTTCAAACAGTTCAGCGACACTTTCCGAATTGGTGATGTCGGCCACAAGCGATTGGTAATCCATGCCTTGCGCAACAAACCGCCGACTTAATGCATTCATTTTTGCAGCGTTGCGCCCCACGCCATACACAGGCAAACCTTCTTGTGCAAACTTTTTGCACAAAGCACCGCCTACGCCATTTTCAGCGCCCACGCCCACCACCACGGCACAGGGTTGAAGTTGTAATGTTTTCTTCAAGCTGCAACCTCTTTGATTGTTTCAAGACGAACCGGAATCAGCTTGTGATAAGGCGTTTTGCTGAAGGGTTCGCACCAATCGGAAGCAGACAACCTGTTCAAGGCTGGCCCCTGCTCAGCACCACCCAGAAAACGCTGCCCGTAGCCATGTGGCAAGGTACACACACCAGGCCGTACAGTGTCATCGGGCTCAACCACTGCCTGTACCTCGCCATTGGCTGACTTCACGATCAGGCTGTCGCCTTTCAGCACGCCTAGCTTGGCGGCATCGTCCGGGTGCAAGCGCAGAAAACCGTTTTTGTCGACTTTCCGCCATTCCGGATTACGATAAATCTGATTGGCATTGTAGGTGCGGCGTTCACCAGCCATCAATGTAAAGGGATAGGCCTGCGAGGTGGATTCGGTGATGGAAAGATTGCGCAAAGCGTCCAACATTTCAGGCACTGCAAGATGAATTTTCTGATCGCGGTTGGCCACAAGTTGCCAAACTTCATCGTAGTCGTGACGGCTCATCACCGCGCCGCTTGCGCTGTTGATCAAGCGCTCGAACAGACCAATTCCCAGCGTCAGCTTGCTGTCTTTCACGCCAGCCCGGCGAACCGCCTTGTCATACCGGCGTGCGTAATCCATGCACAGGGGCAGGAGAAATGCAGCCGCATCAGGAGTATCGCCTTCCGCAGTCTTCAGTGTGGGCCCAAGGGTGCGGTAAAGAATGGAAGCCGCAAATGGAAACTGCTTGGGATTGCGCGCCAGCAAACCCACAAAAGCACCCAGGAATGGCAGGTAACGTGAGGCCTTGGGCTGAAGTTTTGCAATCCGTGTCAACCACGGATAGGACTCAACAACGCCCATTTTTTCAAGCAAACGGGTGTAAATCTCGGGCTCGGGCAGGCTGTCCGCCAAGGGTTCGAAAATCGGCTTGCGCAAGTGAAAGGCATTGACCGGAAACTCCAGGTTAAAGCCTGTGCATTCCCATTTCTCCAGTTGCGAACTGGCTGGCAGCACGTAATGTGAAAGTGCTGCAGTTTCAGTAAGGGCCACGTCAATCGTGACCAGCAAATCCAGTGATTGGAATGCCGCTTCAAAGGCCTGTGAATTGGCCCAGGTCAATACCGGGTTGGCACTGTCTACAAACACAGCGCGTATGCGGTTTTCACCCGCCTTCAAAATTTCGTCGGGCAAAATGTTAGGCGGATAAATTCCAGCAATCGGCATCATGCCGTGATAGGCCGTGCGCTTGAGCTTCTTGCCCTTGATCTGCTTGCGCTCGTCGGTATTTCCCAGGATCGGCAACAACATGGTGTGTAGGTTGTTGGTGCCCTGTTTGCCAAAGTGGCCACACACCAGGTACAACATTTTTTCCAGGTAACCGTTCAAGGTGCAATTCAGGGTCTGTTGAATACCCAGATCAATTCGCACACATCCACGTTTCGCCTGCGCAAAACCACGCGCCACACTTTGGACGGTGTCCAGGGACACATCGGCAGTTTCACAATAGGCCTTCACCGGAACTTGGCGGAACACGTCCAGCACCTCTTGATGACCCACGGTGTGTTGCTTCAGGAAGCGATCGTCCATCAGCCCTTCCTGCACGATGACACCCAGAATGGCACTCATCAAAAACGCATCGGTGCCCGGTTTGATCTGGATGAACACATCGGCCATGTCAGCAGTTTCGGTGCGCCGTGGGTCGATAACCACCATGGTGCGGTTGGGGTCATTGCGAATGTGCTTCAAGGTGTCGCGCGCATTGTGAATGCCATGCGCCTGGTAGGGGTTACACCCAATGAACAGCACATAATCGGAATGCTCCACATCTTCCGTGGTGTGGCAACCCTGATTGCCAAACAGCCGGCCGTTGACCCAGAAGTCACCTGTCTTCTCCTGCCCAAGTGAGTTGTAGGAATAGCGGCTGCCCATGGCTGCCATCAACTGGCGA
>JAIXTE010000102.1 GCA_027484315.1 Burkholderiales bacterium
GCAGTTCCAATCACAGGCATAAAGACCACAGGTGTTGTTCGATGCGATCAACCTCGTGTTCTTGATTTCGGCGCACGAAACGCTCGGAAGGTGGACACTTTGCCGGAAGAAATCATGGACGAAGTGCTTGCCAAGATCGCCCCTATATTTGAGTAACTGACTCAGTGTGTGCAAAATTTGCACACACTTATCAAGGGAAGGGAAATTCGGAAATTCCGATTTTTTGGTTTGATGCGCTGTGCATTTTTTGCACATTCCTTTCCAGCCAACTGCCGAGGAATTCTCGGCAGTTCAACCAGATTTTGCACAAAACAGGGTGTTCTACGAATTCACGGAAAACAGACTTTCAACCACTTATTGCATATAGCCATTTATGCTCAAAAAGATCGTCAATCTGAACATCTGTTAGCAATGACGGAGAGGCGATTCCCAGGTTAGGCAATCTAACGCCGGTGTCGAACTTGTAATTGCTGAGAGGCTTTACGGGCAGTATGACCATATCAAGCATCGGGAAGTCCTCTGATCTAAATATGGAAGTAACAGCATTAAGATCCACATTCATGAGTGCATCGAACCCCTGTATTTCCGCGTCGCGCACAAGTCCTGCGGGGACGCCTGATTCAAGAAGGTAACCCGAGACGTAATCGGCAACTCTCTTTTTCAGAACCTTCTTGGCTTTCCCAAGGTGGAAGACCCTTGCGGTTTTCCAGTATTCCATGTCCGTTTTAAGGATATCGGCATACCCTTGTTGGGTTTCGCTGCTGAAACCAACCTCTAATGTGACAATCTTGCAATCTTTCTTGATGCGAGATTCGCACTCAAAAAGATAGCCTCCGCCGAGAAGCGCGAATTCCGCATGGAAACCCATTACGGCGTTTCTAACAGTAGGGAAGCCAGGGATACTTAAATCAGATGGCCTTACAACCGTTTCCTTTATACAGGGCGTGTCGGTAAACCAGCCTGTTGTAAGCTTAATCTTGACAGTTTTCGAGACATCTGGCGTCTGGATCTTGGCGTTGCCGCTTGGGTTTGCCTTAATCACTTCCATTTATCCTCCGTTTCGTAGAATTTTATGTCTGAAGTTTACAGGTTTAGGTTAGTTAGTACAAACTAACTAAACATAGAAGAACTCACAGCTACCCACACAAAAAACATTCTAGTCATGTATTGATACGTCAATTTGCCGAGAAGACTGGGGAAACTGGATCTCTCTTTTGTTTGAGATGGAAAAAAATCCAAGAAGTTCACCCAAAGGGGTGATGAAGACCTGGTTTGGTGTTCGGTACTGGGAAATGCCCCGTGGCTCGGGCACGGAAGTGGGGAGACGCAAAGGCCAATTTCATAGCTAAGTCAATGTAAATTTATCTACTAATACAACAATTGCTATAATATGAATTAGTAAAAAACACTGGATATCTATGAAAACTGCAAAATTAAAAGAACCGCTGGTGTCTGATGAGCTGACTAAGAGCATTGAAGGCATGGATCAAAAGCAGGTTGAGCAATTGATCCGGATCGCTATGGGACGGTATCAGCAGTTAACAGGCCGCATAACGGTGAAATTCGTTCCTGAGGCTGAGCTAAGACAAGCCAAGAAAGAATTCAACAAGAATCTTGAGCCTATCACCGTGCTTGATTTTATGGAATTGAAGACTCGATCCAAAAAAAGCATCGCCGATTTCTGCAGCATGCTTGGGATCACCAGGCAGAGATATGCTGGCATAGCAAAGAACCCGAATAACAGTGAAATTATAAAGGAAATCCCGCTGTCGCTTTTGATTCGTCTATACAAAAAATTACCATCATTGATTCCCTCTGGGTCCCCTGTTCCTATAAATATCCACGAGATAGTTGGTGGTGATCACAAGATTAACCTTCAAGCCTTCGCAATTGTTTTTGGAAGGGGAAGTGCAAGTGCGCGTAGGTGGAAGATGGGCGTCCCGCCGTCCGAGGCCTCAAGGCCAATGATGGCGGCCGTGGAGAATGCGTGCCAGGCCGGGGACATCTTCGACATCATGATTGACAACGCGTACGAGGAAGCTAAAGCGCGTGGACTGACGCCGTTTGCGGACATGGGTTGGAGCGAACTACCTGAACACGGTGCGAGAATAGATATAGATCGTTCCTTCCTAAATGCGCCCACAGTTGATCACAGGCGGGTAGAGGCTAAGGAAGGCAAAATCGTGGGATGGGGCGCAACAGAACCCGGGATTAAACACATAGAAAAACGGGTTCGGCGGGCAGATAAAAAGAAGTGAATGCACTGCACTTCTATTCCCTCACAATGTGGATTAATAGTCTCGCACAAAAACAGTTAATTCATAATTGCTCAACCAAAGACAGGGTTAGATCCTTAGCCCTGGCCCCTGCAATGTCACATATTTTTGGTCTTGAGATTCAGCAGGGCCAAACAATCCTATACCTACAGCCTCCTGAGTGGGGTTGGATTCAAGCAATGTCCACGTGGTCAGAAACTCCGGGAGGCGTCCTCCTTGGGGTTGGCCAATACATGGCCATTGAGGATAGTCAAATAGGCGTCTCAATATATCTTCCTATTCGTCCACCAAATCTATTTAGATCCCCAGGTGTTGAAAACGAGCTGTCGATAGCTCCTTGGCAGGGACCCGTGTCCACAAGGAAAAAATTAACCGGTGTTACGCCTGTAAAAAATAGGTGGCTGAAAGATGCTTGTTCTGCAGATATGCCTGTCATTTTCTTTGATGTTGCAAGAAAGACGGCGAATAATGAAAAAAAGGAGTAGACCATGCAAACAGTCAATGAGCTTTTTAGGATGTCGAAGTTTTTAGAAAATCACTTCAGTGACAACCTGGGCTATAAGTTCACTTTTAAAGGGCAGGAGATACCATCGATGAGCGTCTTCAATGAGGACTTCATGCTGGGTATCGCGGCTTACGTTGTCGACATCAACGGGCTAAATAATGCCGAGGGGCGGATTGTGAAAGAGGTCGTCCCATCTGATGACGGTTTCTTTAAGGCTAACTTCCGATTAAACAAGGTAAATGGATTCAAGCTGCTCCAGATAGTTGCAACCCTGGAGAGCTTTCTCGGAATCAATCCATACGAGGACGTACCACAGGGCCTCAAAGAATTTGAATTAAGCGGGCTTATCGACCAGTTGATGGTCAACTATGTCAAAACCACGGTTCACTAAGCGGAGTTTTAGATGGCTTTAAGAAGACCATATGTTGCAACGTCTGACGATTTGGTTCCTCTTCAGTCAGCAGGCCTTAGTAAGCAAACCAATGATGTTGCGCTTGAAGCTGAATTGAGCCCGGAAATTTTATTGGCAAAAGAAGAAGAGCAACCAGGTGGACAAACGGGAAGGTCTTTTGTTAGCAAAACGGACGCTATTCAACCAGAATCACAACAGCCGCGATCTGATAGCAGGGAAGCCTCGGAAATAAGCGGGTTGACAGTACGAGAGAGAAAAGCGAAAAGTGAGAATCGAGGGGCTCTTCTTAACGAGATAGTCAAGAGAAGCACCGGCGATGCTGCGGATCCCTATGCTGATCTGAAGTACCTTTCCTCTGTATTGGAAGAAACCAAGAAGCTTACCCCTCTTGTACGGGCAATTATTTACAAGCCTGGTGTTGATGCCACGATTGATCAAAAAAATGAAGCAATGAAGACACTTCTTCTTGCTACGCTTGAGGGTGCACAAAAATTCGTATCAATCTCGGCCAGAACCTTAAAACTTACGGACGATGAAAAACGATACGAGATGCAGAAATCAATAACCTGGGTGGCGGAGCTCACAGCGAACGCCTGGGTGCTGGCAGGGCCGGAGGATATGAGTCCACCTAGTTTCGATCAAATTCTAAGGACAATCAGAGCGTCTAGAAAAGATATCGATAAGCTGATAGACAAATGTCAGGTTCCGGAAGGCTTTGTCCAGTCCTCAGAAGATAGCAGCAAGCTTCAAACGCGGACATCTGTTTCCAAAGCAATTTACCCGATCGCAAATCAGTTGCTATACATGGCTGAGAGCGACGATCCGAAGCTATATGGCGATGTACTGGAAACTTACAAAAACTACTTGGTGAAAGATTGCGTTCGTTTCCTTGACGGGATTTCTCCAGACCAAATGAAAATATCTGAACAAGCAAGAGCCAAGGCTATGGAGGAACGAATACAACAGATCTCGACCTTAATTGTTTCTGATCTCAAAGCCTTCTTCGAAAAAGAAGGAAGAATGCCGAATTTAGAGGAAATAAAAAAAGAGAGAATTCCTGTTGTCAGGGGAATGGCTTACCAAGTGGACAGTATGGTTGATGCGGCCATGGCCGGTATTAATTTGTCCAAATTAAAACCGGAGGATATCTCTCTACCGCTGGGGCAAGTGGAAGGCAATGTTGAAGAAGTCGCACAATCAACAGAGGGTGCTGTTAAACACGATGAGTCAACCATCGACGTAACAACCGCGAGCAATGAACCAGAACGAGTTGCTGCAAAGTCGTCTAAGGAGTTCGGGCTATGAATAGATTAAACATGATTGCCAATGCTGCCAGCAGGTGCATGACAGATGGCCTGCCTGGCGGGTTACCTCTAACTTATAATCCAGATCCCAATATTGGAGATCTAGTGTCGAGACCCATGAGAAACCAATTGAATCTCCTTGGGAAAAGCGTGCAAAGTCTAAGAGATATGGCAGAGGATCCCAGGTCCGTTGATTTGAAGGCTCTCAAAAGAACCTTCAACGATGCAGTCAATTCTATAACAGAGACTGCGAGCATGGCGTCGGGAATAGGGCTTGTCTCTTTTCAAACCAGGAACTCCAGCAAAAAAATTACAGATGAACTCCGTAGACAGAGTAGTGAACTATTCGGTAGCGGAGAGGGTATTAAGGACGATCTACTCTCCAGCAAAGAATCTGTGATGGGCTCGATGTCCATGCTAGAATCGAATCTTGGTAATACAGAATTTGAAGGCTTGGAGGAGTTCCTGAATATCGCGTCTCAAAAGTGCGCATATTTGGATTCCATTTTTAAGCATATGTTTGAGGCGGCCCCAGCTTCCACAATGAACAGAGGGCTCGGCATGTCCAACTAGCGAATAAGATGAAGAACTTTGGGACAATCGGAGCGAGAAGCGTTGAGGAAAAACTCGCTCCTGGATGTAATGAGTTCTTGATAAGACTATCGGTGGACCAATATCTGCAGTCGCAGATAAGATCAATTTACTCCGAGGCACTCTCGGAGACGCTCGACGACCCAATCCATAAGTATTTCTCACAAGATGCTCGCTCTGATGTAGAGAAGATCAGAGCAATGACTTCCGTGTATTGTGAAAAAAGTGGATCAGATTTCTCCTTTAATCTGCAGGAAATCAAATCTCTGTTTTTGACCCACAGTGCCGGGAGGAGAACAGCAAAGCAAGTATGCGATCAATATCAGCAATTCTTGTCAAACCATTTGTATTTCGATTCAAATAGGGACGTGTGCTTTTTCACACCCTGGACAAAAAACAGCAGAGAACTTCCGGAGAAGGTCAGGGATTCTATCAGTTCAAAATACTCCGAGCTAACCGAAATATACTTGGATCTCCACCATACCTATACGGATGGAAAAAGCTCGTTAAGAATTGAAGAATTAAAGGAGGGCAGGTATGAGGCGGCACTCGGTAAATTTATTCTCAAATGTACTGAATACTTGGACAGCAGAAATGAACTTGGGATGGCCGGTTTTGACGTGGGGATTTTCAAGAAAAGTCACGACATGGTTTTGGGGTTTTTTTGTGAGTTCACCAAATCAGTTGGAGTAGCGAACACTTTAAACCTTGCTGCAGGCCATAAATCCAACCGGCGCGTCGATATTCTAAGATCCGGGGAAATGAATCCATGAGAATAGTAGACCAGTCACCGCGGGATCGATGGGATTTAATTTTGGCAACAAAGCGTTTCTTGTCTGATACCGCAATAAATGAGGAAGCCATACATGAGCTTCTTTCGCGCTATCTAACAAGCCTAAAGATCTACGACCCAGTTCTGTACGAACAAATGGGAACATGGATCCGTATGCACGAAAACAATCTGGTGTCACTGAAAGCAGCAGTCAAGGAAGGTGTCTATCTGCGGGTATTGAGCGAAAATATTGACGATGCGGATTTTATTGAAAACTATATCTCGGCATCTAGAAAACTAGAAACCGAAGGGGGAAGATTCCAGGTTAGGGTTATCGAGGATGTGTACAACTTAACGGAGATGGTGACATGTATCTGAGTTATTACGCGTCGAGGAATGCTGATGCTTTGAACAGGCAGTTCCAAGACAGACTTGTCTCCCAGCCATCTTTTGCCAGGATCGCGCCTGATTTATTCCTGTTTAGTACGGAAGAATGCTACCAAAAAGAATTCGAGATGAGAGTTCGACAACTAAAAAAGGCTAAGGGTGGCGCCAGCTCGGAAGACATGGAAAAACTTAGGCAGGACATCCATGAAGCCAGGTGTATCACTCGTGTGAACAGTGGAGATCTTGAGCTCGACTTTTCGGACGAAGTGACTGAAAGACTCTCTCAAGAGGCGATATCCTTCCTTTTGGAAAATGCCAACCTGATTGATTACATCAGTGGCATCAAAAAAGCAAAATTCCTTGGTTTTGATGTGGGTTCGGTCACGCACGATGTGCTTGAATTTGGAGTACCGTTAGTTATAAAAGGACCCCAAGAGAAATTGGCAAAAGGGATCTAGGTAGAAACGGATCCCTGTGCCATATTGAGTTTGCAAACCTTTCAAAATGAGTTTCTTCTAGCTGTCACTCGTCTCGACTTCCCCCTGGTTTTTAATGCCCTGTTCAAAGTCTGCGATCAATGAGAGAAGCGCTTGTTCACTCATGGTTGACTTAATTGAAACTGTATGACTTCTACCATCACTCTTGAATGAAATCGTAGCCAATTTTTTGTTCGAAGAGTTTGAGACGATAGCCCTAGAAAATGAATTTCCCTCTCGTTTTTGTTGTTTGATCTCGCCATGAATTTCCTTGATGGCGTCGTCGACAAAGTTCTTCACAAGCGACTCGGTAATTTTTTTGCCCAGGTTCGATTCGACTTCAATCTTTTTTACTACGACAGAACAAATGTGGTCATCGATCTTGAAGAGTCTCTTCAAGTGTTCGAGCATGTGACGTGAGAATAATCGACCTGTTTTTGTGAGGGCGAGAAACGTTTCTCCTTCGAATCCAGCAAGAGGTAGAAGGACTCGCACTTCATGAGCAGGGAGACCAAATCTCTCAATGGCTTCCTCACGTGAATAGCCCTTTTCATTGATTGCTTTATTGAGGGCCTGTGCTCTATCGAAATCGCAGGTCGGGTTTCCCAGATCGTTCTTTCTAAGAGAATAAACTGCGAAGTCGAGCCAGTCCGAAAAGTTCTGGTAAGGAACAATAAGAGCATCAACCTCCTTGGTTCCGTTTTTTTCGAGAGACTTTATCCTGGTCTCACCGTCGAGAAGGATAAATCCACGTTCCTTTGAAAATGTTACCTCTACCGGCCTTTCCAATCCGTTAATAGCAATATCGGCTGCAAGTTCGTCGATTCGGGCGTCGGAGTAAACACATCGGGAGTTATGATCAAGTCTTGCGATATCTTCAATATGAACGGTCCCAACCATGATCTTTCGACCGCTGGCGGGCAGCGTCATAATGCGAATTAGAACCTCACGACCAGCGGGGGTTAATATCCTCATTTCATCTAGGTTGTCCGAAACTCCGTCAACGAGAACACCGGTGGTGGGAACAGCTCCAGATTCCGCTAATTCTGAGACGAGTCGTTCGTATTTGCTAACAGGGGGCAGATTAGTTATATCGACGCGTTTGGCCAATCTAATGGATTGAACATCAACACCCCTGGCGGCCTTTTTGTTAATAGCCATAAGTAAATTCTCCTTTTAGATGCCGCATTTTTTGAGGATTTCCTCGGTCACGGCGAACAGATCGGAGGTTAGTTTGCTCGAAGGGGCGGCGAGGGTTACAGGTACACGTAGCGAATCTTCAAGCGCCTTATTCATATCTTCGCTCTCACGAATCGTCTGCGAGACGAGGTTAGAAGGATACATCTCCGCAAGCCTTGAATAGTTCCGAGAACACCTCGCCGCGCCTGCCTTGTACATATTTCCAACGATCAAAGGGTATGGGACGTTTTCTACACCCTTGCTCGCCATGGCGTCACGAACATCCAGGGCTTGGCTGACGCCTTTGACCGAGAGGGCGTCGAGACGCACTGGAATAACCAGGAAATCAGAAGCATAGTAAAGCGCGTCTATCAACGCTGTCTTACTTGGATTGCAATCAAAGATCATGATGTCGTAATCGGACAAGTCCAGATCATCTGAAGGGGTTTTCAGGGCTCTTCGAATGGTGTTTCCGATTACGGTTGCGCCGTACGGATCCTTTTCAAGGCTGTAGGATAGGGAGGATAAACTTTCGTTAGAGGGAATGAGGTGGGGGCCGTACTCGCCGAATGGTTTCTTAAGCATTTCCGAGAATATCGGTGCTTTTGAACGTCGGAAAAGTGGAGGTAGTTCAAGAAGATTTCCGAAGTGGTTTTTTATGACCATGTTATCCGGGATGCCGTACTCTCTTGCGATTTCCTCGTCGATCTCAGCATTGTAGCCAAACATTGTTGTAAGGCTGTTCTGAGGGTCGGCATCTACCACGAGCACTCGAAAACCTTTAAGGCCTAGGATGGTAGCAAACTCCCGGGTAAAAGAACTTTTCCCAACGCCGCCCTTCTCATTCCAAACAATGAAAATCTTTAGCTTTTTGGCAGGATCCTTACGAGATTTATCTCTCTTTTTGACGGCGAGCTCAAAAAGATCCTTGGTACAGAATGTTCGTCTGCTCACGGTCCCGCACATCGAAGTTTCGATGTCCAAACCAAGGTCAGAGATACTCTTCTTTACGGTCGAATGGCTAATGGAGAGCAGTTTTGCAACCTGCCCTGTGTAATGAATTGTTTGCAATCCCTCTTGCAATACGTCTACAGAATCGTTGTTTTCCATTTTTTTTTGATGTATTAATTAACGAAAAACAAATATAACGGTATTTTTTATAAATATCAAGAAATACCGTTTATCTGAATAGATGCTCAATTTTTAATCAGGGAACCTATCTTGTTGTTTTTCATAGGGAGCAGCCTCCACTGTGGTTCAAAATGAAGGGGTTCTTAACAATTTTGGTGGATAACGTAGTGCGAAAACCTAGTATCAAAAAGTCGCTTTTTTCACTTTCTGATGTCTAATCCTGTTTTCTTGATCAAGGTACCCTGACGTTGTTGCCACGTTTACGTGACGAAGGTTGTCCCGCACTTCGACAAGCGTAAGTCCCAGCTCGTTGAGCTGAAATGCCGCGGAGGTGTGACGCAGCCAGTGAGTTGAAATTGAGCTGAGGTCGGAAACAACTTGATCCGGGGAACCGAGGCAGGAAGCTTCCTCAAGCATGGCCCGGCAAACGTCTCGAAGAATCTCCCAGACTCTGTGCGGAGAAATAGGGCGGCCCTTGAATTTTTCATTGCTAAAAATAGGGGTCTTTTCAGATTTCTTCGGAGCGCCAGAAAGACCTATCAAATTACGGTAGCGAATAATCTCGGTTAGGAGTTCGTCGCTAACGGGGACCTCTCCATATTTGTCGCCCTTACCTACTGTCCTCCACCACCAATCTCCGTCCTTGTCCTGAAATATGTCAGAGAAACGTGTTGCCGCAATCTCGGCGCGCCTTGCCGCAAGATGGAATCCGAAATAGAAAATTAGTCGCGCGCGACCTAGTGCGCGGGGGGACATCCCCAGTGACTGGGGTGGGGTATCGAAGAATGACGAAACGAACGACCTGGTCTCCTTTGAAATCATTCTTTTCTGAAAAGACTTCTTTTCAGAAGAATTGAATCTCAACTTAAGGGGATCAAAGGGGTTAGCATCAATGAGCTTTTGTAAAGATAAGAATCTGTAAAAGGCTCTCAAAAAAGCAATTGATGTCTTTGCACTTTGAGGGGATAGGGGGCCATGAAAGGGACGCCAGTCAGGGTGATTTTTTTTATGTTTCTTGTTCGAAATCCAGGTCTTCTGGGGGGAGGGCGCAGAAAGAAAGCGCCTGAACTCAGCTATGTGATCCGGTTTTGTTTGTAAATAATCGACTTCCAGTGTTGCCAGCCACATAAAAAAGCGCGTCATCTCTTTCATGGCGTTGGCTCTCGATATATCACTGGGATAACTGTTAATCCAAGAAAGACAGTTTTCGTCGATCTTCGATTCAGCCTGACTAAGGAGAAATCTGGCAGGAGAGGTTTCTGTAATTGGCATTTTTATCTTTTGATGTTTTAGGTTCCAGGCTGGCGATATAGTCCGCCTCTGGGATCATGCAACCAAGGTTTTCTCCAACCTCTATCTCGGTTGTCAAAGGGATACCATCTAGCCATGGTGGTGATGTAGACATCAATTTTTTAACCATGGCAATCGATTCTTGCATTTCAGAAATCGGCTTTGTCCAGTAAACGTTGTCATGAATCGTTAAACAAAACTGGATTCCTCGATTTCTCGCTTCTTTCCAGAGAGGTGGCATCAATGAGCGGCCGGAGGCCTGGACGATATACTGGAAAAGCTTGGATCCGTAGATTGTGTTTTCCTCTTTACCGGTTCCAAAAACATAACCTCCCTTCTGCGTATTCTCTCTAAGAGACGGGAGGTTAATCAGGACGCCGTTAGGGATCAAGAATCCCTCCCTTGCAGGAATCCACGTTGCGTAGCCTCTAAGGATAGACAGAGAACTGCAGTCGCCACCTCGTGCAATTTGTTTTAGAGCCTCGCCACATACGTCCCAGCTTGCAACAATGGCAGGATAGTTAGCGCGAAACTTTGAATTAAGGTCTTCGGCTTCCTCGACTCCTAGACGAATTCGTTGGTTCTTATAAACTGAGTCTCTCATGGATTTCCCTGAGGCACCGAAAATCCCGGAGAGCACAATCTCTTTAGCGGTTGATCTCAACTCCGAAGACACGTTGCCGTAGGATACACCCATCAGTTGAGTCGCCATCATGATGTAGGGATCTAGTCCATTAGCAATCTCGCCGATTTTTACCTTGTCACCGGAGAGATGTAATGCAATCCTGAGCTCCACGCCTTTAAAATCAGAAGAAGCGACCAAGCTCCCTTTAGGGGCTTTAATAGCCGTGCGACAGAGTGACGCCTTGGCCATTCCTTGCATGTTTGTTCTGTCACGTCGGTCGCTCTGCCATCTCGACGTAATAGCTGCAAAATAGCGCATTCCAACATTTAAGCGTGTGCCAAGCCTTGAAAGTTCGAGATACTTTTCTGCACGATCCAGATCGCTGTTCTCGGAGAGGACTGTCAATCTGGATTCCAATAGTTTGGAGACCTTTATTGACCCGGCTTCGATCTTCGCTTCCACCCAGGAAGAATCTTTATTAAGGCCCACTCCTTTGGGGACGGGGGAACCCAAATCGGCCAAAAGCTTGGAAATCTTTTGGTCTGACTGAAGAATCTTAAGAATAGCCTTGGGGTCAAGGTCCCTTATTTCGGGGATGTAGTGACGAAGCGTTTCCGCAATTTGATCTTGCCGGTCCAGTAGGGTATTTCTAGCCGCCAAAATAGCATCTGAATCAATTTCCAACTGGGGCTGAGTGAACATCTTGTTTGTTAGGTCAATGGCGTCGAACTCAAGTCGAGCAACGTCATTATTCAACTTCACAAAACACCAACGAAGGGCCTCACAGTACTTCTTTGAAATGTCAATAGTCTTGACGTCCAAAATCCGATTACCGGAGCTATCGAGGGCTAAGGAAAAGTCCCTCTTTGCACCAAAATTTTCTGTAATTGATTCAAGTGTTCTATTGTATTCAGCCCCTTTGAGGTGGTAATCGACAGATCTCGACAGGCTGTCTAAATCAAGAAGAAGAGGGGGGTGAACGTTGAGTTTATTGGCCAAAATCAGGCCGTCAAGCAGTCCATCTAGAACCAAAACAGGGTGACCCTGAAGACGCTGGACACCAGTTTTGATATCTTCGGCCGAAAAAAACTCTGGAGTAGCGTCACCCACTTTTATAGCCAGGCCGACAACGTTTGATTCAGGTTTAGATACAAAATCCTGGATAGACCCATCGCCGTTGAAGGGCTGCAATGTTATCAGTCGAACGTAAGTGAGGGGGTTTCTGGATTCTGACATTAGACACCAGGTACGTCTTTGCCAGGGATGCCCTGATTTTTAGAGGGGGTTTTGTCGCCAAGGGTTTGGGTGCCTCTGGGATCTGGGGTTAATTGTTTTTCAAGAGATTCAAGGCGATCACTTAAAGCCTTGTTTACCTTCACCAGTTCCTCCATGCGCGGAAGAACGTCGTCATTGAGCTTCTCGTTTAACTTCACATTCTGTATCTGAAGTTTTCTGATCACACTTTTGAGTGTGGTGTCGTTTTGGAGAATACTTGCATCTAAGGCCTGGCAAAGTTGGATGACCGACTTGACGATGTTGTTGATCTCGTCAGTTCGATCCATGTTGAACTGTGTCATGTCCTTGATTGCGTTGAGTCTCGCCCCAAAATATAACGAAAGGGCAAGCAATGAATCACTATCCAGGGGTTGATCAAAAATTGTTCCGTTCTCCATCAGATCAACAATTGAAGCCGTTTTTGATCCTTGTAGCCCGAGCACTTCAACCAGAGGTCTCAACTGGCCGTTTTGGTCAACCATTCTTGCGTATAACTCCGCGGGGTCGACCTTATTAACACTGTTGGGTGCATCTTTGAGTTGGTCTTCCATCTAAACTCCTTTCATAACATTATAACAGTAATGTTATACAAATTAAATTAATTGACAACCTAATCTACCACCCTCTCAAAGAACTACAAAGTGTGATTCTTTTGAAAAATCAGAAAAGGTACTTGATAGAATACATGAGGGCCACTATCCATAGATAAAACAATGAAAACAATACGTCAACAGATTGCTGAGCATTCAAAAAAGACTGCGGATATCAACAAAACTTTTTATGTCCGAAGGTATTACGGTGAGATTAATTTTCGGCTAAACGATCAATCAGGGATTCCAATACCTTTGTCGGTACTGAAATCAGCGTCAGAGGATGATGATCTTGAGACAATGCTATCCGAGTGGTGGTCTCCAGTTGATGATGAGTTTTTAATCGCGGAGCACGTTAAAGAAGCGGCATCACTGATTGCAGATGAGCTCGGAATGTTTAACGTACAGACCGAAGTGAAAATGTACAAAAACTTGGCCCAGGTTAGGTATTGGGATTTCTCGATCACATATAAAGAGTTCACAGGCGAAGTGCGGATTTTCGACGTCCGAGGCTTGAGTAATTTTATGAGAGATGTGAGCATTGCTTATGCGGCATAAAAAGCAAGAGGAAACATGTACAAGTATCAGGTTAGGGACTCCGATGAAGCTCAAGTTCGTTCTTTGGTAAGTCTGGGGGTAAGCCCTATTGTCTCAAAGGTTCTTGCTGCCAGGGGAATCACAAAAGAGAACGCCTTTAAGAATAAGAAAAGTGACCTGCTACCATCAGCCGGAATGAAAGGGATACACGAGGCTTCGGAAATAATTGCCTGGTCGCTCATGAATCGAAAAAAAATCACAATCGTCGGCGACTATGATTGTGATGGAGCAACAGCCACAGCGATCGGGCTCCGGGGCCTAAAAATGACGGCCGTCTCGCTTGGGATGACACCGAGTGAAGCTGATGAAAATATCAATTTTTTAGTCCCCAATCGTTTTGATTATGGGTATGGCCTAAGCCCTGCAATAGTTGATCTAGTTAAGTCAGAGCAGGACCCCGACCTGATCATTACTGTTGACAATGGAATATCGAGTATTGAGGGGGTCAACAGAGCAAGAGATCTGGGCATTAAAGTCGTCGTGACCGACCATCACCTCCAGGGTGACTCACTGCCAGATGCGGATGCCATCGTAAACCCAAATCAGGACGGATGTGAGTTCAAAAGCAAAAACATCGCTGGATGCGGTGTGATGTTCTACGTTCTGAATTACCTATCCGGTGCACTGAGACACAACGAATTGTTTGGTGACCGCCCTCCCCCTCGACTTGATACCCTTTATGACCTGGTTGCGCTAGGCACCGTTGCGGATGTTGTAAGGCTGGATGACAACAATCGAATACTCGTGAATGAGGGACTTAAGAGAATAAGAGACGGACTCATGAGTCCGGGAGTGAGGGCCCTTTTCAATGTAGCGGGAAAAGATCCATCTAAGGCTCTGCCCGCAGATTTTGGGTTCGGGATCGGACCGCGTTTGAACGCGGCTGGCAGGTTGTCAGATATGACCATCGGAATTAAATGCCTTACAACTGACAATCCCATTGAAGCGGAGCGTCTTGCTAACCAACTGAATGAGATGAACATCACTCGCCGGTCAATCGAAGAATCAATGAAAAAAGAAGCTGAGGCGAGTATTGAGGACTTCCAGTTCAACCCGACAAAGGCAGGCTTCGTCATAAGCAGGGATGGGTGGCATCATGGCGTGGTGGGAATCATCGCCTCCAGAATAAAAGATAGGGTTTACCGACCTACCATCGTGTTCGCTCCTGAAGAAGATGCACAGTTCCTACGCGGATCAGGACGAAGTATTCCCGGAGTACATCTAAGGGACGTGATTGATCTTGCCACTAAAAGGCTAAAGCCTGGCGATGTAGTGAAGTTCGGCGGGCACGCAATGGCCGCGGGGCTAACGATAAGAGCGGAGGCATTTGATCGATTCGATGACGAGTTCTCAAAGGCAATACTGGATTTGTCTGACCCCAGCGTCATGGAGGAAATCGTTACAACAGACGGTGAGATTGACGTGGATTATTTATCTACGGATGTGGTTGACGAAATAAACCAGCATATTTGGGGGCAGGGGTTCCCTCCTCCTCTTTTCAATGGAGTGTTTAAAGTGAAGGATCAACAAATCCTGAAGGAAAGGCACTCCAAATTTTTGTTAGAGAAAGACGGGAAGACTTTTGAGGCTCTATGGTGGAACAACATTCAGACGGCTCCACCTAGCCTGAATATTGCATATCGCCTAGAGAAAAACTCGTTCAAAGGCAGGAACACCATAAATATTATGGTTGAAAAGATCCTGACAACGGACAAACCTCGAATCGAACAGAAGCCTAACATCATTGGTTTCGGACATTAAAAATGTCCGATCTGAGTTAAGAAGGCTTTAGTACGGAAACGGTGGTAATGCGCGTCAGGGCCTCTGCAAAGGTATTGACTAGATAAGGGATGCTAAATGATAGGACAATCACCCCGAGCGTGATCGTTAGGCTAAAGCCAATCGACATCAAATTCATTTGTGGGGAAGCCTTTGTCAAAATCCCGAGAATAATGTTAGCCACAAGCAGCGCACCGATAACAGGCAAGGCAATCTGAAGCCCAAGCATGAACAGCATTGATCCAGCAAGGACAATGTTTTCGAATCGTACTCCTGTCGTATTTGCTCCTATCGGGACAATGTCGAAACTTTTGACGATCGCGTCGACCAACATTAAGTGACCATTCAGGGCTAAGAAAACAAGGGATGCTAACGTGGTAAGTAACGTTCCAATTAAAGGAGACACCGATCCCTTCTCTGGATCAACAAATTGTGCGAATGCTAGACCCATCTGCAGGCCAATAGCATCGCCGGCCAACTGAAATGCGGTGAAGATCACCTTAATGGAAAAACCCAGAGCGAGACCAATCACGACCTGTTGCGCTACAAGCGCTACCGCTACGGCGTCATTCAGAGGTCGAGGCTGGGGGAGAATCGACGCAAGAAGGAACGCGAGTACGGCGGCGAGTCCAATCCTGACGGGCATTGGGATTGTCTTTTGATCGTATAAAGCGGCGGAGCTAAACATCGCCATAAGACGAACGAAAGGAAACATCCAGGCAGCCAACCACAGGTTTAAAGCGTCACCGCTAAAAGTGACCATGAGTCAGCCTATGATGAAAGGTATGCTGCTGTATAACCTCTTAAGGTAGTCAACCAACGTTGACAGCATCCAAGGCCCAGTTAGCAACAGAATTCCGAAAATTGCGAGTATTTTGGGGATAAAAGTGAGGGTCATCTCATTCACCTGGGTCGCAGCCTGGATGATGGAAATAACAAGCCCCACCACAAGCGCGACCAAGAGCATTGGCGCGGAGACCATAAGCATGGTGATGATGGCCTCTTGACCTAGTGTAAGGACCTGCTGAGATGTCATCATTTTATTGTCCTACCACTTTGAAGCTCGCAACGAGCGAAGTTGTGATGAGAGCCCAACCATCGGCCAAAACGAACAGCATCAACTTGAAAGGTAGTGATATAAGCATGGGCGATAACATCATCATGCCCATGGACATCAATACTGAGGACACAATTAGATCAATAACAAGAAAGGGCAAAAAAATCATGAAGCCGATTTGAAAGGCCGTCTTCAACTCGCTAGTGACGAATGCCGGAATAATCACCCGAAGTGGCAGGTCCTCCGGGCTCTTTACATTCTCGATTTTTGCCAACCTAGCGAAAAGAGCAAGATCTGGCTCCCTAACTTGATTCAGCATGAAATCTTTCATGGGTTCAGATGCCTTTAGCACCATATCTTGAAACTGGACTTCACCCGATTCAAATGGTTTATAGGCTTCCGTATAAACTCGGTCAATTGTTGGGCTCATTACAAAAAAGGTTAGGAACATAGCCAAACCCACAATTACCTGGTTGGGAGGGCTGTTCTGGGTGCCGAGGGCCATCCTCAGAAGAGACAGCACGATCACGATTCTGGTGAATCCAGTCATCATTAGAATGATTGCCGGCAGGAATGACAAAAAGGTAAAAAATAGTAGAGTCTGAATTGAAACAGAATAATTGGTAGATCCATTCGGCATTGGTGTTGAAGTAACACCAGGTAGAACCTGTTGGGCCGAAGCTGACTCAGCAAGAAAAAAGAACAGAAGAAAAAAATAAAAAGGCATAAATGCCTTCAGCACCCTTGATTTTTTTAGCCCACTATTTGCCATTGTTTGCGCTCTATTTTTATTTACTCTATATATGGTAGCACATTTTCAAAATCGGTTTTTATATGTGCGCCGCGCGGTGAGATAGTGCTGCGATCCATTCTTTTTCTTGTTGATTTGTATCGAAGACAGAGTAAGTCTTTGCAGAAAGCGCCCTTGAGGCAAGGACGTTTGTATTGCAAGAGTAGAGGTCCTCTGGAACCTGTTGTCCAGTAGCCAGAAAATGAATTGGGAGTTTGTGCCTTATCGCAATGTCTAGCACGCCTCCGAGTTTGACAGCTTCGTCGAGCTTACTAAGAATGCAGCCCTCTAGGCCACCCACTTTGTAATGTCTTGCAACATCCTCAAGAGTTTCTGATTGCGAAGCACCATTAAGCAGAATAATTCTTTTGACCTCAGTATCTTTTAGCATCTGAGTCTGATGAGGTATGCGTGCGTCGCGCTGGGCCATGCCGACTGTGTCAATCAAGACCAGGCGCTTACGCTGAAGTGTCTGTCGAAGTGACCGGAGATCTTCCTGGGTTTGAGCTGTGTAGACTTGAACGCCTAAGATCTTCCCGTAGATCCGTAGCTGATCCTGGGCGCCGATCCGAAACGAGTCCGTTGTTATCAGTCCCACAGAATCGTTGCCGTATTTGATAACGCAGCGCGCGGCAAGCTTCGCTGTTGTTGTCGTCTTTCCGACACCGGTGGGACCAACCAAAGCGTAGGTTCCTCCAACGCTAACAAGGTCCTCATTTTTTTGGACAGACGGAATATTCCTAATTAAAACCCGGGTGGTCCACTCCAATGCCTGCTCGAAAGTGAGAGTTTCATCAAGTTTCTGGACAACCTTACGAGCAAACAATGGTGAAAATCCGGAGGACTTCAGGGTTTCCCATATCTCCGCTTTTACCGGATTCTTATGTACAGTGTCCCTCCAAGTAAGCATGGCCATCTGACTGGCAATTAGTGACTTGAGGTTATTAATCTCACCGAGAACCTTTGTTTGCTCTTCGTGGTTACTTTGCCGTTCTTGATGGTGATCAATGGCTGAGATTGTTTTTATTGCGGCCGCAGCTTGCTCCGTTGGAACAGCCTGACTCTCTGTTCGGAATTGAGTTTCATCTTGCCACTTTTGAGATCTCTCTTTCACAAGATCTGCGGTCGTTACTGGTTGTTTCCTGGCTTGTTCTGAAAACATAGTCTCCGTAGGCGCTATGTCGTCTCCTGAAGTGGCTAGAATCTCGATCTCGTCACGCACGTGGCGAGTTGTAATAACCACTGCATCTTCACCCAATTCGTCCTTGACCAATTGGAGGAGTTCACGTGAGTTCTTTCCAACGAATTTCTTAAGCTTCATTTTTCACCCTGTTCTTATGCTGCAGAAATGACCTGCTGAATTTTGATTGGTTTATTTTCCGGTATCTCGCTATGAGCAAGAACCCTTAAATTGGGCGTGGGACGCCTCATTAGCTTCGAGACGGGGACGCGGAGAATGTCGGGAACAAGCAAGGTGGGTGTTTGCCCCAGGCTCTGCTGCATCTGGGCTGCCGCATCAATACGTTCGGCAAGCTTTTCGGCAATATTGGGATCGATGGCCAGATGCTCCTGACCAAGTGTTGACTGTGATTGTGCGATAACTTGCTCCAGCTCTGGTTCGATCACCAAAACACGCAGATCGTCGTTTGGACCAACAAGAGTTTGGATAATGGCCTTGCCAAGTGCAACCCTGACCTGCCCTGTAAGCTCTACAGGATTCTGCGTTTTGGGGCCATGCTCAATTAGTGATTCCATAATTGTGTTCATGTCCCTTATGTGAACACCCTCCTCCAAAAGGTTTTGAAGGACTTTTTGTACAGAAGTCAAAGGGAGTATCTTGGGTACGAGCTCTTCGATAATCTTTGGATTGTTCTTTCCGAAATGCTCGATAAGGGCCTGAGCCTCATTTCTTCCGAGGATTTGGTGAGAGGTTGTTTGCAAAATGTAGGACATATGTGTGGCCACCACAGTTGAGCTATCCACAATTGTGTAGCCCGCTGCCTGAGCCGCCTCTTTTGCTGCCTCATCTATCCAAACGGCTTCAAGATCAAACGCTGGGTCCTTAGTATCTATACCTGGAATCTTTCTCGAAACCGTACCTGGATTAATCGCCATGAATCGGTCTGGAAATATCTCACTTTGACCAACTATAACGCCCTTAAGAAGAATCCTATACGCGTTTGCCTTGAGATCCAGATTGTCTTTAATGTGGATCGCGGGCGGCAGAAAGCCCATCTCTTGAGCAAATTTCTTACGGATAGCCTTGATCCGCTTGAGCATGTCCCCGTCCTGCTTTTCATCAACCATCGGTATGAGTCGATAGCCAACCTCAAGGGAGATCGTATCAATGTTCTTTACATCCTCCCATGTTGCCTCCGGCACGCCAAGCAGAGCAGCCTTAACATCATCTGAATCTGACCCCGAAAGAGACTCCATTGATTCCGGGGTAAGTTGGGAAGCCTTAAAACCGCAATAAGCGAGA
>JAIXTE010000094.1 GCA_027484315.1 Burkholderiales bacterium
CGGGTATCAAAACCATCTTCCTTGAAGCGGTGTGGAGGTTGTGCGGGCGGTGAGCCAAACTCATCCCGGGCAATCGGCTTGGCTGGGCTCTGCCAGGAATCAAAACGTCCTTCCCGAAACTTGTTGAAAGTCTGGTCAAGCCCCTTCGCCTTTTGCTGTGCCGGTCTGCCGGCGGTCGAGGTGTTTTGACCACGGTGCACTTGCACATCAAACATGCTGTATTGCGCCCGGCCTGCATTTGCAGGCTGTGCCTGATTGGTCTGAGATGGTTTTACCTGAAAACCTGCACCCTTGGTCTCGACGGAAAAATTACTGCGCACATTGAATTGCGGCCTTGTGGGCTGAACCACTGGCGGCGTGTGCTTTTCAATCGGCGTTGGGATTTGGCTGGCTTGTGCTTCACATCTCGGTTGTTTGTCCAGCCGCAAAGCACGCCACTCGTCCAGAAAATCATCGGGCAGGTGATCCCATTCAATGATTTCGTTTTCATCCGTCATCACACTGGCCGTGCGCAAGATATTGGTCAGCTGTCGAATGTTGCCGGGCCAGCTGTGCGTGGTGAACGCACTCATTACCTCGGCAGACACTTGAATGCGCGGGTTGTGTGACTCGTTTTCCAGGATGCGCTGAATGATTTTTTCAAGATCAGTGCGTTCGCGCAAGGCGGGCAGGCGAACCACCAGGCCATGCAGTCTGTAATACAAGTCTTCGCGGAAAAGTCCGGCCGTGATTTGGTCACGCAGGTTTCTATGCGTGGCGCAAATCACCTGCAAATTGACCGGAATACTTTTTTGGCTACCCAAGGGGGTGACCACCCGTTCCTGCAAAACACGCAGCAAGCGGGCTTGCAATGAGATCGGCATGTCGCCAATTTCGTCCAGAAACAAGGTGCCGCCGTTGGCTTGCAGAATGCGTCCTTGTGAGCCTTTCTTCTTGGCACCTGTGAATGCGCCGTCTTCATAGCCAAACAGTTCCGATTCAATCAGCGTTTCCGGAATGGATGCACAATTCACCGCTACGAAGGGTTTGTCCTGCCTTGGGGAGTCATTGTGAATGGCTTGCGCCAAAATTTCCTTGCCCGTCCCGGTTTCGCCCAGGATAAGGATCGGGATGTCCTTGTCGATGACTTTGCACACCTTCTCGATAATTCTTGCAACCTGATTGTCACCGGTGTTCAGGTATTTCAAGCTGGAGAGGTGGCGGCTTTTCTGGCAAGTGGTGTTGGGTTTCTGCGCAACTGGCGTCTGGTTTTGCACCACTGCAGCATCGGCATTGTTTTTGACCAGGCCTACCGAATCGAATATCCGGCCACGGCCCACACTACCCAGGCTGGCCTTGGCAGTTACCTGGTTGCCGTTGTGCAGGCACAGAATCAGGGGGATGGGGTTGCAGGTGCGATAGTGGTCAATCAGGGCCGACAGTGGCATGCCAAAGAGCGAGCTGAAGGTGTGGCTTTTCAGCGCATTGCTGGACATGCCAAATTGAACCATGGCAGCCCTGTTGGCCGCCAGAAACTTGCCGCCCGGAGAAAACGCCGCTGCACCTTCCACCACCGAACCCAGGAATTCGCCACGCTGGTGAAACTGAACAATAATGGCGTCTTGAAAGGAACTGTTGAACAAATGATTTTCAATCATTTGCGCAGACATACGTACCAAACCCATTGTGTGGCGGTGGTAGCTGCGGTAGTCGCCGGTTACATCCAGCACACCAATGGCCACGCCGTTGGGGTCAAAGATCGGTGCCGCTGAACAGGTCAGAAAGCGGTTGACGTCCAGAAAATGGTCCTGACCGTGAACTACTGTGGGTAATTCTTCGATCAATGCGGTACCAATCGCATTGGTGCCTTTGTGTTCTTCGCTCCAGGTGACACCGGGAGCGAGCGCCACCTTCTGCGCCTTGACCAGAAAGTCATCGTCGCCAAGTGATTCGATGATGGTACCGCTTGCGTCGGTCAACAGCACCATGCTGTGGGTGTTCACCACCTGTTCGTACAGCGTTTCCATGAACGGCAACGCACAAGACTTCAGCCGGTTGTTTTTTTCAATCAATTCTTTCAGGGTGCTGCCCGCTGGGGGGGCAATGTCAACCTTGGCCGTGGTGTCCAGGCCTGCTGCGGTTGATCGCTGATGTGCCCTGCGAATGAATTCGAGATGCCCTTCTGTGCCGGGGTCAATCAGCTCGAGTACCTGGGCATTGGACGCGATGCTGCCGCTATCCCGCTCGGATAAAAATGTCATCCTTGTCTCCTGCTTCTTTGGGTGCTGCTTTTTATTGGTATGTTTTTTTGATGCAACCTGGATCCGGGTTTGGCTGTCTGCTGTTCTTGCTGACCCGCTCCTGCCCATCCACAATGCAAGCACTGTGCCAACTCAATTCAACCTGTTTCAAAATGAAACAGCGTCTGATTAAAATTAGCACAGAACATTGGCAAGGGCTACACAGTTCGCCATTTGTTACAGTTTCTGAACTTTATTCACATTCCGGGGTTTGACGGGTGGCATGGCGCTTGCAAAGGAAGCTGTTGTTGAATCATTCTTAGAAAGACAGGAGTTGTGATGTTAGTTCGTAAAGCCCTCGTGGCATCCATTTTTTCAATCGCTGCGGCAGTCGCTTTTGCTCACGGTGACGTGGTTCCCCAAGTTGTGGATGTGTCCACATTGAAGCCCTTGGGCGATGACATGCTCGAAAACAATCCGTACACGGGCGACAAGGAAGCCATTCGGGTTGGCAGCTCTGCCTACAACCAGAATTGTGCACGTTGTCATGGTTTGGACGTGATCAGCGGTGGCATTTCACCTGACCTGCGCAAGATGAACGCCGAGTGCGATTCATTCGCAGGCAAGAAGGCCAAAGATCAGTGCAAGGGTGAAATGGACACCTACTTCCGCAACTCCGTGTTGGGTGGCAAGGTTCGCGGTGACCGGGTTTACATGCCTGCATTCGCTGGCACCTTGAGCCAGGAAGCCATTTGGGCCATCAAGGCCTATGTGGAAACCCGTCCAGCCCAATAAGCCTCAATTCTTGATGTGAAGTGCCCGGGCTTCCTTGGCGATGCGCCGGGCTTTTTGTTTGTAAAAAAATAAATAAGTGCCATCAAGGCACAAGCTTTTCAGGAGACCATCACCATGAACGCATCGAACAAAGCGTTTGAATTTCAATTGACTGTGCAACGCTTTGCCGGTCATGTGGCGAAAGCTGTCACCACCCTGGCGGTGGCCTTCTCTGTGCAGGTCACAGCGCAGGCCCAGGATCTGTCCGACTGGGCCAAGGTCCAGTCATCGGGTGTGCTCACAGTTGCGGTGTACAACTATTTGTCCCCTTATTCAGATCAAGGAAAAGGCATTGATGTGGACATCGCCAAGGCCTTGGCCACCAAGCTGGGCTTGGGTTTGAAAGTTCGGCCGTTCAATGAGGACGAGGAGTTTTCTGATGACTTGCGCAACATGGTTTCCCGTGGTCACTACTTGGCAGGTCCACCTGCTGATGTATTGATGCACGCCCCAGTGGATGCCTACACTATCCAGAAAGAAGACCAGGTGCTGTTCTTTTCGCCCTACACGCGGGACGACATTTATGTAGCCCGTAACCTGAAAAAGCTTCCCACACTGGACAGCTTCAAGCCCTTCACAGAGTCTGGCAACAAAATTGGCGCCGAGGTGGCGGCACTGCCCAGTATCATGCTGGCCGGGGCTGACAACGCCGCCTATGCAGACAACCTGGTCAACTTCAAAACCCCCAAGGAAGCCGTGGATGCCATGCTGAATGGCGAGCTGGTTGCAGTCATGGCAACCCGCGCTGAACTGGAGTGGGCGTTGCACCAGTACCCCGAGAAAAAGGCGGACTATTATGTGTCCAAGGTACCCCACAACTCCTTGCCCAACAAGGGTTGGGTCGTGGGTATGGCCACCAAGAAAAGCAACCGTGAGCTTGCAGAAAAACTGACTGTTGCCATGAACGAGCTCAAGGAAAGCGGTGAGCTGAACAAGATTTTTGAACGATACGGCGTTAAATACATGCGCCCCTGATTTACAGTTTCGTCTTCGATCAAAAAGTCCTGCCGTTGAGCAGGACTTTTTTTTGCAACAGTTGTACCAAAATGTAGCAAAGTTGACACAGGTGTTCTGAGTGCTTGGTCGAAATTCAGAAAAGTGTTGCCGCAAGCTGTGCAGTTTCGTTTTTCAAGTTGGCAGGTTTATTGCATAAGAGGCCGTTGTGAGTAGTGCCAAAAAATCAATAAACCAAAAAAGCGAGGAACAACGGGATGCAAAAATCTCTTCACATCACGCCCGACAAGTGCACAGGTTGCCTGCAGTGTGAAATGGCGTGTAGCTACGAGAACTACCAGGTGTTCAACACCTCATTGTCTCGAATCAAGGTATTTGACTTTCACCACACTGGCAAAAAAGTGCCCTACACCTGCACGCAGTGTGACGAGGCCTGGTGTCTGCATGCCTGCCCGGTTGAAGCCATTACCATGGACAAGACCAATGGCGTGAAAGTGGTGTCCGAGGACACCTGCGTGGGTTGCAAGGTTTGCACAATCGCCTGCCCATTCGGTACGGTCAATTATGTTCAGGAAACCGGCAAGGTACAGAAGTGCGACCTGTGTGGCGGCGACCCTGCATGCGCAACAGCATGCCCAACCGGCGCGATTACCTACGTGGATGCCAACTGGACAGGTCTGGACAAGATGAAACAGTGGGCCGAAAAGCTGAGCAACCAGGCTCACGCGTAATTCCGAAGAATAGAGAAGGGAGTAATACAACATGGCATGGACCGGCAAAGTACTGCGCGTGAACCTGACAGCAGGCACCTGTACAACTGAAGACTTGAGAATGGATTGGGCGAAAAGCTACCTTGGCCAGCGTGGTTTGGCCACCAAGTACTTCGTGGAAGAAGTCAGCGCGAAAGTGGATCCGCTTTCACCTGAAAACAAACTGATTTATGCAACAGGCCCCTTGACGGGCACCATGGCCTCCACTGGTGGACGGTATTCGGTCATTACCAAGGGCCCCTTGACTGGCGCAATCGCCTGTTCGAACTCTGGTGGCTACTTTGGCAATGAGTTGAAGAGCGCTGGCTGGGACATGGTCATCATGGAAGGCAAGTCACCCAAGCCGGTGTACCTGCTGATTGAAAACGAAAACGCCAAGTTGATGGACGCTTCAGACCTGTGGGGAAAAAGCGTGTGGGACACAGAACCTGCTATCAAGACCAAGCACCAGGACCCGCTGATGCGCGTGTGTTCGATTGGCAAGGCCGGTGAGAACCAGGTGCTGTACGCTGCGATCGTGAACGATCTGCACCGTGCTGCTGGCCGTTCCGGCGTAGGTGCAGTAATGGGTTCCAAGAATGTGAAAGCCATTGCAGTGCGTGGCACCAAGGGAGTTGGCAACATTTCCAACCCCAAGGAATTCATGAAGGTCACCTACGAGAAGAAAAAAATTCTCGCAGAAAACGCCGTAACTGGCACAGGCTTGCCCACCTACGGCACGCAGGTGTTGATGAACGTCATCAACGAAATGGGCGCCATGCCCACCAACAACCACCGCGACGTGATTTTTGATGGCGCCAAAGACATTTCTGGCGAAAAAATGCACGAGCCCCGCAAAACCGACGGCAAGGCCAACCTGGTCACGAATCAGGCGTGCTTCGGTTGCACCATTGCCTGTGGTCGCATTTCAAAAATCGATGAAACCCACTTCACCGTGGAAAACAAGCCCCAGTATCACGGCGCTTCAGGCGGCCTGGAATACGAAGCAGCCTGGGCCTTGGGTTCATCCAATGGCGTGAACGACCTGGAAGCGTTGACCTACGTGAACTTCCTGTGCAACGAGCATGGCATTGATCCTATTTCTCTGGGCGCCACCATTTCCGCAGTGATGGAATTGTATGAAATGGGCGTGTTGACTGAAGAACAACTGGGTTGCAAAGCGCCATTTGGTTCAGCGCCTGCATTGGTGAAGTTGGCTGAAGACACTTGCAATGCAGAAGGTTTTGGTGTGGAAATTGGCCAAGGCTCCAAGCGCCTGACCGAGAAGTACGGCCAGCCCCAGTTGTCCATGAGCGTGAAGGGCCAGGAATTCCCGGCCTACGATTCACGGGGTATTCAGGGCATGGGCTTGGCCTACGCCACATCCAACCGCGGTGCCTGCCACCTGCGCGGTTACACCGTGGCGTCTGAAGTGTTGGGCATTCCTGTTAAAACAGACCCATTGACCACCGATGGAAAAGCCGGTTTGGTCAAGGCTTTCCAGGATGCAACAGCTGTGTTCGATTCCGCCGGTATTTGCGTGTTTACCAGCTTTGCCTGGACACTGGCTGACGTGCAGCCGCAAGTTGCCGCGGCATGTGGTGACGAGTTCGACATGGCCAACCTCGAAACCATGGGCGAGCGCATCTGGAACATGGAGCGCCAGTTCAACCTGGAAGCTGGTTTCACCAAGGCCGACGACGACCTGCCCGCACGCTTGAAGAAAGACGCTGCGAAAGTGGGACCTGCCAAAGGCCTGGTGAACGGCATCGACAAAATGTTGCCCGAATACTATGACCTGCGTGGCTGGGACACAGAAGGCCGTCCAACCTCTGCAACACTGGAGCGTTTGGGGCTATGACCGGAAACACTCCAACACGGCACGTTATCTTGGGTAACGGGCCTGCGGGGGTGGTCGCTGCCGAGCAGATTCGCAAGCAGCGACCGCGCGATTCCATCGTGATGGTGGGTGCCGAACCGGAACCCCCATATTCCCGCATGGCCATTCCCTACCTGCTGATAGGCAAGGTGGGCGAGAAGGGCACGTACCTTCGCAAAGACCCTGAACATTTCATCAAGCAGAACATTCAGGAAATTCGCGCACGCGCCACCAAGCTGGATACAAGCGGCAAGAAAGTGACGCTCGACAACGGCGATGTACTGGAATACGACAAGTTGCTGATTGCAACTGGCGCGCGTCCAATTTCGCCACCCATTCCCGGTGTGAATTTGCCGGGTGTGCACCCATGCTGGACACTTGAAAACGCCCGGCAGATTATTGAGCTGGCCAAGCCTGGTTCACGTGTATTGCAGATGGGTGCGGGCTTTATCGGCTGCATCATCATGGAAGCACTGGCCTTGCGCGGTGTGAAGCTGACCGTGGTCGAAATGGGCAACCGCATGGTGCCCCGCATGATGACCGAAGGCGCAGGCTCAATGATTCGCGACTGGTGTATCAAGAAGGGTGTGAATGTGCATTGCTCCACCCGCGTGGAGGCCATTGAGTTGGCCACTGATGAAACCAATAAGCAGGCAGGCAAGTCCGCAGAGAAAGGTTTGCTGGGCAAGATTACTTCTGCGCTTGGCTTTGGTGGTACTGGTGGCGATAGTGATGTTGTTGTGGCCGCTGCCGAAGGCGCACCTTTGCGGGTGAAGTTGTCCAACGGCGAAGTGCTTGAAGTGGATCTTGTCATTTCTGCAACAGGTGTGAAACCCAACCTGGACTTCCTGGAAGGCACCGGTCTTGAATTGGACCAAGGCTTGCTGGTGGACGACCACATGCAGACCAACATCAAGGATGTGTATGCGGCGGGTGACGTGGCCCAGGTTCGCGATTTCTCCACCGGCGAGAAAACCGTGAACATGATTCAACCTGCTGCTGCAGACGATGCGCGCATTGCCGCCCAGAACATGATGGGGCAGGGCACGCAAACGCAGGGTAGCTTGGCAATGAACGTACTCGACACACTCGGCTTGATTGCTGCCTCGTTCGGGCAGTGGTGGGGTGCAGAGGGTGGACAAAGCGTTGAGCTGCAAAACAAGGAAGAGTTTTCCTACATGCGCCTGGAGTTTCTTGGTGATGTGCTGATTGGTGCAACCAGTTTGGGGCTAACGAACCATGTTGGCGTCATGCGGGGGCTGATTCAGGGCAAAATCCACTTGGGCGAATGGAAAGACCATTTGCTTGAAGATCCAACCCGATTAATGGAAGCCTACCTGGCTTGCGCCCAATCACAAAGCACATGGAAATTACCTTCAAACTCTTTGCAACACTGACCGACTACTTGCCATCGAACCGCGTGGACAACGCGGTTCACCTGCAGGTCAAAGATGGCAGCACCGTGCAGCAAATCATCGACCAGTTTCACTTGCCCGAGAAACTGACCCACCTGGTGTTGGTCAATGGCGTGTACGTGGACCCGGCCGATCGCAGTACCAAGGTATTGACCCCTGACGATGTGCTGGCCATTTGGCCACCCATCGCGGGTGGTTGATTTGTTCAATGACCATATTCAACACTGACGTGGCGCTCGACATGTCGTGCACCGAGCGGGAATTGCTTCGCTGGGTGGACATGATCGCTGCGCTTTTCCCCAAGTGCGCCACCAGCAATTCCTACGCGGATTTTGAATTGGAAGGCGGCACTGCGCGCATTGCATGGAAGCAGTTGCCTGATCGGGTTATTGCACTAGTGCGCTTGAAACGAATGGAAGTGACGCTGGCCTATTCTGACGGCGTACCTGTAGAGGCGAGGGCGCATTTCTCGAAGCAGTTTCAGATGCACACCTTGCGTGGCGGAGGCTAACATTCTGCAGCCTTTGGTCGGTGTTCGATGCTGCTCGGGGCTTTCGTAGCGCAGGCCTTTGAGTCGGTGTTCGATGCTGCTCATCTTGCCTTGGACAAGGCTGATTTCCCGTCTTGTTGATTCTGGCTTGGGGCATGCGAGACGCAATGGCGTCTTCGCATCGATTGCTTGCGCAATCGCCCCTCGCTGCGAATCAGTCGGGAAGCCTTGCCCTGAATCGGCAAGATGATGCAGCAACCGAACACCTCCCAAGGCAGCGAACTTGCGCCGGAGAAGAGGCTGGTGATTCAATCATCGCCGCAAGCCGCCGTAAGTTGTAACAAGTCGCAGATCATTCACCGCAAGTCGCAGGTGCTGCCATTCAAGTTTGTGAAGGCAGCATGGCCCTCGCACCGCCATTCGAGAAAGCCTGCCCGTTTTGAGTTCACACGCAACGTTCGGCGACACGCCGACACCGTGTTCGGCCATGTGTTTTGCCGAACACGGTGAGTCAGGGTGAATTCAAAAAAGGGAATTACAGGCTTTCGGCGGAAGTAGGGCATGCGCCTGAGCAAACGAAGAACGCAACCTGCGCCTGAGCAAACGAAGAACGCAACCTGCGCCTGAGCAAACGAAGAAC